>NZ_JALNZY010000010.1 GCF_023229105.1 Sulfurimonas sp. | reverse complement strand
ACTCCTCCATTTTCAAGCTGCTTAAGGGCAAAAAACTCCGTAATGTTTTGTGACTCTTTATAAAAAGGCACGCTTCTTTGGAGCATATCATCAAAGACGGCAGCAACCTCTTCATCAAATTCAAACTGTTTTTTTATTGGCTTTGTAAATACTTTATCATTCATTTTTCATTTCCTAGGCTGAAATTTTAACCAAAATATTATGATACTATTCCTATAATTCATCAAAAAACTAAAAGGATAAATATATGGGCATCTCAACATCATCACTTATGCTGATATTTTTTATACTACTTTTTGTAGTTAGCTTTTGGAAAATATATGCATTTTTACCAAACAAACAGCTAGAAGATGACGACACAACAAAAGAGGCTCAAGAACAACTTCAACATCTAATGATAAAAGCTATAAAACAAAAGAGTGGAGATTTGGACAGCAAAGAGCTATATGAGCTTATAATCGCTGATGAAGAGTTTGATAAAAGACGGTTTTGGAGATTCAATCAAAACAGATTAAACAAGCTGCTTGCCCTGTTTTTTTTGCAAAATCCGCATCTCAAAAATATCAAGGATATATATAAGAGCGGAAATTAAAATATAATATGCAGGAGTCTGTGCATATTATAAATTTTAGTTTCTGCCTATCGCGTTAAGATCTGAGAATGCAACCTCTACTCTATTTACCAAAGTAAGCTGTCCAGCTCTTAACCATTTTCTTGGATCATAGTAGTTTTTATTAGGCTTATCTTCCCCCTGAGGATTTCCAATTTGCCCCTGAAGATACTCCCTATTTTTCTCATAATACTCTTTAACGCCTATCCATGTAGCCCACTGTGTGTCGGTATCGATATTCATCTTTATTACGCCATAACTTATTGCCTCACGTATCTCCTGCAGAGTCGAACCAGAGCCTCCGTGAAATACGAAATTAACGGGCTTTGCGCTAGTGCCGAATTTGTCTTGAATATATTTTTGAGAGTTATCTAAGATTTTTGGAGTAAGCACGACATTTCCTGGTTTGTAAACGCCGTGAACATTGCCAAAAGATGCGGCGATAGTAAAACGCGGAGACACTTCGCTCAACTCTTTGTAAGCATATGCCACATCCTCCGGTTGAGTGTAAAGAAGCGAGTTGTCAATGCTTGAGTTATCTACTCCATCCTCTTCCCCTCCAGTAACGCCCAGCTCTATCTCTATGCTTATATCGATTTTACTCATTCTTTGGAGATACTTTTTACAAATAGCAACATTCTCCACTAAAGGCTCTTCAGAGAGATCTAACATGTGAGAGGAGTAGAGAGGTCTATTATGCGTTTTGTAATGTTTTTCACTCTCTTCAAGAAGCGCATCTATCCAAGGAAGAAGTTTTTTCGCCGCATGGTCAGTATGGAGGATAACGGGTACGCCGTAGCTTTGTGCCATCAAATGCACATGCATTGCACCTGAAACTGCACCTGCAATCGCTGCTTTTTCCCCTTCGTTACTTAAGCCTTTTCCCGCATAGTATGAAGCTCCGCCATTACTAAACTGGATAATTACGGGAGATTTTACTTTAGCCGCAGCCTCTAACACCGCATTTATAGAGTCAGTTGATACAACATTGATTGCGGGAATAGCAAACCCACTTTCTTTAGCATATTGATAAACTTTTTGCACATCATCACCAAATAACACACCCGGCTTTACAATATCTAAAATACCCATTATTAAACTCTTTTTATAAAATTTGTTCTGAATTATATTATAGGCTTCATTTAAAATAACTTTCATAAAAACTTTATTATGCTAAAATATCTAAAAAATGATCGGAAATTCAGATGAGACTAACAGTAGATGAATATTGTAAACATTTTAAGATGTCTAAAGAGATGCTCAACTCGAAGATTAGAGCAAAAAAACTAAATTATGTTATTGAAGAGGGTAAAACTTACCTCATAGTAACAGATAGCTCTCTTAAGAGAGATGCAAAAGAAGAGATTTATGAAGAGACAAAGAGCGCTGCACCTGAGAAAAACCAGATAGCAAAGCCAAAGACAACAGTGGCAATTGTTTTAGCACTCTATCAAAAAGAGAATAACTTTTTAAAAAACAAAATAGTGCAACTTGAGGCTAAAATAGATAGACTTATAGATGATAAAGAGCAGATGCTCCGTGCTGAGAGGGATAAAATAGAACATATTTACAGCTCGAAAGATGAGCAGCTAAAAAATATTTTAGAACTTGTAAATAAAAAGATACAATTTGAGCAAGAAGCAACTACTGTTCATACCATCCATGAAATTGAGAGCTTTGAGCATCAAGACAAAATTAAAGCTCCACACAATCTTGAAGTAGTAGAATTAAAAGAGTATTTAAAGCTTCTAAATCTTAAGTCATCGCAGAGAAAAATAATAAAAAAACGATTTTTAGATGCTTATGACAATGACATAAGAGTGATACATAAAGATGGCAAACTCTACTTAGACTTCTCAAAATACGACTATAGTGATTTGCTTGCTTATTAAAAAATTTAAAACAAAAAATATCAGCGCTACTATAAATAAGTTTGCCGCAGAAAACGACCGTTCTGCACTTGAGTTCTCATTTAACCTCAATGGTGTAGAGACCTATATAAAAACAGTTTCTGATGAGAGTTTTGTGCTCTACAACGAAGATATACGCAACTACTACAAAAACCATGACAAGATGGTAGATGAGCATGTTAGGATTAAACAGTTATATATCATAACAGTAAAACAGACTCCAAAAAAAATAGTAAAATTAAACTACAGTATAAACTTTTCCGACAACAACGTCTCTGCTGAAATCATTCTGCATCCAGAGTCGCAGATTCCTTATAAAAAATATCAGCCAAAAGAGATTTATCTGCTTTTGCTTAAGGAATTAAACAACATAAAAGCCATGAACGGTATTTTAATAAATATTTTTGACACGCAAATGAAAGGAAAACTAAAAGCCTTTGTTAAATATCTCTATGGCGGCAGATTTGTCAAAAAAGTAAAGATTCCTCTTTTTAACGGACTTGAACCTGAAATAAGAAGAAACAGCAAACTTATTATGCGCTTTTTGCAAAAAGAGACAAAACATCAATTTATAGAAGTTGATGAGGGGGAGGTTTTAGTCCAGTTTATAAAACCTATTTTTGGAAAAAACGGGCTTAATGTATTTGGCGAAATCATAAACAATACCTACGAAAAAAACAACGAAGATTTAAAGTGCCCTGTAGATGAAAATAGTATAGAGATTATTGAAGATGATGATAGAAAAATTTATAAAAGCAAGCTAAAGGGTTATGTCCATTTTAATGAAGATAGCTTTCGTGTCGATAACAAAATTAAAATGCAATTTCTCTCTCGTGTCCAAGAGAGCGTAGTAAAAGATGAAGCCAACAACATAGAAGTTATAATCTCTCAAAATGATACCTCTCTAGACAGTCTAGGAGAAGGTGTCATACTTACATCAGAGACAATTCATATAAATGGACATGTAGGCGCAAAATCGACCCTTAGGGCAGTCCATTTGACGATAGAAGGTGCGACACACAAAGACTCTACTCAAGAAGCAAAGTTCGCGACAATAAACAGGCACAAGGGAAAGCTCAGATGCAATAGCGCAAAAATAAAACTTTTAGAAGGCGGGGAGGTTCACGCTACAAACGTTGAGATAGAAAATTCTCTCGGCGGAACGATTTATGCAGAGAATGTAACTATAGATCATGTAAAGAGCAACCTAAAAGTTTATGCTTCCAACTCCATTACTATAAAGCGTGTTAGTGGAGAGGATAATCTATTTAAGATAAGTTACAAAGAGATTCCCACTTTAAGCAGTAGATATAATTTTATTACTCAAGAGATGGAAGATTTAAAATATAAACTAGAGGGGGCTTTAAAACACTCCCCTTTGGAAGTTCCTGTACTAAAAGAGGAGATTGATAAACTAAAAACTAAACAAGATAAGATTATAAACTGTACAAAAAATGCAAGAATAAGCGTTAAAGAACCTTTTAAAGGTTTAAATACTATCGCTTTTGTTTTTGCTAACGGCAATGAACTTATCTATAAAACGCAAGAGAAAGCTTATGAACCATTTTATATAGTTGAGTCAGAAAACTATATTACTCTTCATCCTACAAACAAAAGAATTGCCCTAGAATCATAAATTTTTTTCCTCTTTTTTAGTTTTTTCACTAAATTAGAGGATTTTTTTTAATAATATTATACGTAAAACCGTGTGTTTTAAGAATTATATATATTTTTATGTCTTATTTAATAGATACAATATCCTTTAATCTACGCGTAATACAAATTTATATGTATATTAACAATGATTAAATTTATAATTAAGTATTTTTTTCGTACAATCTTTCATGCAAATCAATGACCTATTTAATATTCTTCATAACTCATTAGAGTCTCAGAACAATGGAAAAAAGATATCTCTTAAAGATATGGCAAATTCATTAGGGATATCTATGCGTACATATCAAGATTGGAAACTAGGACGCGCCAAGCCGCAAGCTGCTATTACGGTTATGCAAATGTTAGGCAGACTGGAAGATGATGAAATCATTAGAACAGTAAGAAAAATAAATAAACTTAAGGATTGAACTTATGGGTACGCTTAGTAAACAGGAAAAAGATGCTTTAGAGGATGTGTTTTTATCTATACATATAGGCAAAAACAGATATGAAAAGGTAAAAGAGTTATCGCCTTTTATTATAGCTAGTGGTATCAGTAGCGTTGTTTCTAAACTACTCAAGCGTGCAAAATTCGGACTAAAAGAGAAGAAATATATGAGTTTTTTCTCTTTTTTTGATAAAAAGAAGAAATATTTAAGCAAATAAACTATAAAGTGTCTATAGCTGAATTACTTAACTTGTTAAATTGTATTTTTAAGTTTTGTAGTTTCGGAAAATCTTTATAAATTCAAGGGTAGATTTATGAATAAAGCTCAATTCGTTGAACTAGTACAAGCAAGCGGTAATTACAAAACTAAAGTTGAAGCTGAAGCAGCTATCAAAGCATTCACAGATGCAGTAGCGTCTGCATTAGTAAAAAAAGAAGATGTTTCTCTTGTTGGTTTTGGAAGTTTTAGCGCTTCCCTACAAAAAGGGAAAAGCGGTAAAGTTCCTGGTACCGACAAAACTTATACTACAAAAGATAAGATGGTTCCTAAATTTAAAGCTGGCAAAGGTCTTAAAGACCGCGTTGCTGCTGGAAAATAAAACTTCATTTTGTCGCAAATTTTTTGCGACAAAATTCTTCATAAAATAAACTTTCCTTTTATTTAAAATAATACTATTTTTTTTCAAAACAAAATCCTTGAGATTATTTATAATTTCAATAAAAATAGGTACAATATAATTATTATAACTAGGAGATAGAATGAAAAAAAATCTACTTATATTGTTAATACTTTTTTCCATAAATATTAATGCACAAAGCAGTGAGTCTTATGTTGTGCTAGAGACAACTCAAGGAGTAATTGAACTTGAGATGCTTCCTGATGTTGCTCCCCTAGCGGTAGAAAATTTTATGACACATGTAAAAAATGGCTACTATAACGGTGTTATTTTTCATCGTATTATCAAAGATTTTATGATTCAAAGCGGAGATCCTACCGGAACCGGCAGGGGCGGAGAGAGTATTTGGAAAAAAGATTTTAAAGATGAGTTTACGAACAAAACATTTCAAAAAGCAGGCATCCTCGCTATGGCAAACAGAGGTCCGCATACAAATGGCAGTCAGTTTTTCATAACAACGGCTCCAACCCCTTGGCTAAACGGCAGACACACAATATTTGGTCAAGTAAGCACACAATCACTAGGTATCATAAATAAGCTTCAAAATGTTGCTACAGCAGCAGATAGACCGATAGAGGAGCAAAAAATTATAAAAGCATATATAAAAGAGTAGCACTTATGCTACTAAATGATAGTTTATAATTAGTTTTACTATATAATCGCACCAACAAAAAAAGGTATTTAATGGAAATTCGTACTGTCGATAAAATTCAAAAGAAGGCACTAAAAAAGAGTGCTACAGATTTTACGAGGCTTGGATTTGCTCTCTTTTTTATGATAGGTGTTTTAACATTTAGTTTTTTAAGTAACGGTGGTGTTCCTAACAACCTGTTTCTTGCTGTAGCTGCGCTTATCGGCGCTTATATGGCAATGAATATAGGGGCAAATGATGTTGCAAATAATGTCGGTCCTGCAGTTGGGGCAAAAGCACTTACTCTTACTGCAGCAATTATAATAGCTGCAGTCTTTGAGACTGCCGGTGCACTTATTGCCGGTGGTGACGTTGTTAAAACAATTAAAAATGGAATTATTGACATCTCTGCTTTTGGTGGAAATGCAGATCAATTTATCTGGGCTATGATGGCAGCTCTTCTCTCCGCAGCACTATGGTTAAATTTTGCAACAATGATGCGAGCACCAGTCTCCACTACCCACTCAATCGTAGGTGGCGTAATGGGTGCGGGAGTCGCAGCAGCAGGATTCAGTATTGTCAACTGGACAACTATGGGAAGTATAGTCGCTTCATGGGTTATCTCTCCTGTTTTGGGCGGGGTTATTGCAGCAGTTTTTCTTTTTGCAATCAAAAAATCAATTATCTTTAAAGAGGATAAAATCAGCGCTGCTACGACCTATGTGCCGATTTTTGTTGCAATTATGTCTTGGGCATTTGTTACCTATATTATATTAAAAGGCGTAAAGCATATATGGCCTAATATATTGGGATTTCTTAACACTCTCCCCTTAATCTCGCTAGAGATAACAAATAAGCCATCTTTTGTTACTACTTTTACAATTGCTTTATTAGTGGCTATATCTGTTTATCTTTTTGTAAAAAAAAGAGTCTCCTCCAACACGACTGCTCTGCAAAACACAAGAGAATCTGTTAACACACTTTTTACAATTCCGCTTATTTTTGCAGCTGCTCTTCTTAGTTTTGCCCACGGTGCTAATGATGTTGCAAATGCCATCGGTCCTTTAGCCGCAATTAATGACGCTATTGTTAACGGCGGAGTCTCATCTGATGCTTCTATACCACTTTGGGTTATGGCTGTAGGCGCTGTTGGAATATCTTTAGGCTTAGCGCTGTATGGTCCTGGATTAATTAAAACGGTTGGCAGTGAAATAACAGACCTAGATCAGATAAGAGCCTTTTCTATTGCTATGGCAGCTTCTATTACAGTTATCATCGCTTCACAACTAGGCTTACCTGTAAGCTCTACGCATATAGCAATAGGCGGAGTATTTGGCGTTGGTTTTTTAAGAGAGTGGCTTTACATTAAAGATGAGAACAACCACACAGTTGAAGATGATATACTTAGTATTGAAGATGAAAAATTGACTAAAAGCGCATATGAACATGAGCTAAAAGCAGTAGAAGAGAAAGATGAGAAATCTCAAAATGATTACACTAGAATTGCTGAACTTTATAAGCTTATTGCAAATGAAAAAAAGATAATAAAATCAACTAAAAAGAGCATCAAAAAAGCTAAGAAAATACAGTATGTTAGAAGAGATGCAATTAAAAAAATTGTTGCTGCATGGCTTATCACAGTACCGGCTGCCGCAGTGCTCGCAGGGATGTTGTTCTTTACAATCAAAGGTATTATGATTTAGAAAAATGAAGTAAATTATAGGGATAGTAATGAAGCATAAATTTGTAAAATATTTTAAAGAGATACTCTTTTTTATTTTAGTTATGACTATTTTTGCTAACCTTTTAAGTTTCTATAGAAGTAGTGAAGTAAACAAAGAGCCTCTTTATTTGTCCAGCGTAACGCTTCTAAACAATACTCCATACAAACTTCCTGAAAACGAACCCGTTCTTATCTATTTTTGGGCCACTTGGTGCCCTGTATGTAAGGCTCAAGCTCAAAATATCCAAACAATTTCAGAAAATTACAATGTTTTAACCATTGCTCTTAAATCAGGAAGCGATGCAGAGATAAGTGAATATTTAAGAAGCCGTAACTTAGACTTTAAGGTTATAAATGATTTTAATGCTCAAATAACGCAAAAATATTCTGTTTTTGTTTTTCCTACTACTATTATATATGACAAGAATGGAGATGAATTTTTTAGTGATGTAGGTTATACAAGCACTTTTGGATTGCGCCTTAGGATGTGGTGGGCAACTCTATAAGAGTTTATAAATAAAAGGTAAGTAAAAAAGCCAGCCCCTTCTGGGGCCTATAGGCTTATTTAGTGATTTTAACTGTGTATGCCTCACGAGTCAGAGGCACCCAAGGACGTTTTACATGAAGAGGACGACGAAGCGTAGAGTTGTCATCTAACCCACGAGTAAGTTCATCTCTCCACCCTTCATAAACTTTGAAGTTATTATCATAATTTACAAAGATATCCCCTATCTTGTCGCCAGCTTGAGCAGGTTCTAAGATAACTTTTTGATGCCAACAATGCATACCTGAAATAGGGTCAGGATGTGCAGCAGCAACAGCATTTTGCCAAGAGCCACTTAAACCATCCCACCAGATATTTCCACTGTCTCTGTTGTAATCAGCAAAACGCTTAGCATGAAAAGGCTTGATGCCCTCTATATATTTGAGTTTACCGACCTTACCATCCATTTGAAGCTCTGCAGTTGGAACACCAAAGCTATTTATTCCGCCCGTTCCGTCATAATCTTCAATTTTAATCTGCCCTGCTGCCGTACCAACATTTTCAGGTGAGTGAGCCATAAATTTAGGGTCATTCATATTTCTCACAACAGGCTGAGAATCTACTTTACCGTCCGTTACGCCGTTTGGAATAGACACAGCATTTACAAGTTTCCAGCGACCGCCATGGTGCGAACAAGCTAATGTACCTGGCAAAACACCCTCTGTTGGAACTGCCATTGCCACAAAGTAACCAGACTCTAGTCCAGTTACACTATCTACAATCTTAACCCGGATAGCATCACCTCGTTTAAACCCTTGACGCGCTGCATCTTGAGTTGATATCCAGATAGGGTCATGGTTTTGCGAAATCTCCATCAAATGTTTAGAGTTTGCAGAACGTGTATGAATATTGTACGGTAATCTAAATACTGTATTTAACGCATACGAATTTTCTTCAGTCATATAAGAGTGGTTTACATGCGATACGATATGAACCATCTTCTTCTTTTCCTCTTCATTTCTTGGATAAAAAGGAATAGCATACTCTGGCCATTTCCAATCATCCGCCATCCACTCAGCAAAAAAGTCAAGTTTTTTATCAAGCGTTGCAAAACCTTCCATCTTCTTACCGTCAATTTCAATACCAATAGCTTTTTTATCGCCATGAGACTCAGCTGTCATAACGCCTGTGCGTTTGTTAATACTAACATGCTTTTTATCATATTTATGACCATGTGAAATATAATTTTCACCGTCATCTTTGACCTCACGCTCTTGTGGAGAGTAGATATGATTCTCTTCCATCCAAGCACCATGATCCCTCATATACTCATAAACAGGAAACTCTGAGTTTTTATATCTATCATCTGATGTTGCTGTCGCTTTAAGATTTGGTAAGTTATCGCCAAACGCCGCATCATACCACTCAGATATAGTAACCGGCTTTCCAGGATTCTTTTTAGATTCCCACATTGATTTTATGCTCTTTGTTTTTGCAGCATCTAAGAAAATATCACCTTTTGGATCAATATAGTTTACACACATATCAAACCAAAACTCATTCTCTTCCCATACTTCCCCAAGACCGGCTTTTATATGCGCTTCAAGCGTAGCACGATTAGGGTTATTAGGCTTCCATCCCATTTTTTCTAGAGCAACTCTCATAACCGGTTGGCGAAAAGATGTCCAACGAGCCGGCATAGTAGCTTCCGAGTGTTGGTCATGTCTCTCACCTGCAAGTCCAACAGGCAAGATATAATCTACATACCAATTAGTCTCACTCCACACTGGAGATAAGTTCATAGTAAGTTCCATTTTAGACTCATCTTTTAAAGTCTCTATCCATCTAAACCCGTCTGGGTTAATCCACACTGGATTATACATACGAGGAATATAAACAGATAGTTTTTGCGGAACACTAAAACCTTTGTCTATCCACTTTTTCTGCCATTTAGTATCTGAAAGAAGGTGAGGTAAAAGAAATGACATCTCATAACTTGACAAAGGCCACTCTGGCGGATATGTAAGTTCATTATATACATCTATTTTAGGAATATCAGCACCTCGTTTACCTTGACCAACCGTTGAACTTCCACCTTTACCAGCAACAGAGATAACATGCCAATGATGGAAAAATGTACCGCCCTCTGGTCCAATTGCACCGCGAAGAGCAAGTGAAAAATATCCTGTACGACCTGCCGTCCAGCCACCTCTATTTCCTGCAGCCGATGCTCTCCAAAAATATGTAGAAATAGCAGTTCCTGCCCATATAAACATATCATAGAGTTTTTCAAGTTTATAGGCAGGTACATGTGTCTCTTTAACGGCAAAATCAAGAGTATAAGGAGCATAAAGCTCTTTTAAGAGATCCATAAAATCTTCAAACTCATTACCTGCAGGAAGTTTTGATATATACCCTTTACTAACCATAAATTCAAGATATTTTCTATTATCTAAAAAAACTTCCCAATTTATCCATTTTTTGACAAAATCTTTATCTACTTTGTCTTCATTTAAAATTCTTTGCGTCAAATAAAGATAGATAGCAGGCTCCGTTCCTGGCCATACGGCAATCCAGAGATCTGCCATTCCCGCAGAATTAGATAAACGAGGGTCCATAACTACAAGCTTTGCTCCTTTTTTTCTTGCATCTGCTATAAATGATGCGGACTGTTGAAAGTAGTGCCCTGCATCAGCGGCGTGCGAAGAGTTTAAGAATATAAGTTTAGCATTTGCCCAGTCTGGAGAAGTTCTATCATCATTTGCGAAGTTAATCGTACCCGTACGACCATTTGCTGAACAAATATTAGTATGAGAGTTATAAGCATCAAGCCCTAGTGTATGCCAGATAGCAGGAACAAAACCATTTTCATTTGGTCTTCCGACATGAAACATTACTGATTTTTTTGAAACTTCATCCCCGTTTCTTATGGTATCGCCCATCTTCTTACCGATAGTTGTCATAGCTTCGTCCCAAGTAGTACGAATCCACTTACCCTCACCACGAGCAGAACCCGGAGCACGTTTAAGCGGGAATGCTATACGATCTGGGTCATACATTTGTGACTGAGAAGCATAACCTTTAGCACAGTTGCGTCCACGAGAAGCAGGATGAAGAGGATTACCCATATACTTTTTAACGGTAAATGATTTTTTATCAATCCAAGCTGTCAATCCACAAGAAGCCTCACAGTTTGAACATGCAGTCGGTACTATTGCATAATCATTAACTTCTATACCTTCAGGATTTGAAGCACTTCTAACACCATGACGATCTATACCGCCTCTTTTCCAGTCATTTCCATCTAGCTCTTTAAAATCATCCCACTCACTCATAGGAGGATAAAATGATAAGGAATCTGGAGTATTTGTAAACTTACTGTCGCTGATTGAATCTGCTATAACATCAGTCGTAAATACACCTTTTGCAATTGAGGCGCCTGCCACGGTAAATGCGGCACCTTTTAAAAATGTTCTTCTACTTTGTAAATACATTAAAATCTTCTCCCTAACTCATTGGTAATAATTGTGGAATCATCAGCCATACATGTTTGACCATAGCTAGACCCACCAACGCTAAAATAGCTGCAAGTTTTAAAATACTTTCACTTTTGCTAACTCTGCTTAACAGAATAAGAAGCATTGGTAAAAGATAAGCTATCCATTGACCTAGCCAGAACATAACCGTATATTGCCCATCGCCTTTGACATAATCAAGAACAGCAGCAACCTCTTCTGCTTTCATAGGTCCAAATATATACTCTGACATATATATAATAAATGCCATTAAAGCACTAAGTCCTAATACAACGCCTAATGTATTTTTAGCTTCACTGCTTAACTTATCTCCGCCAAGTAAAATCATAGTCGCAGAACCCGCTAGAAGTGCTGCTAGTATCATTTGAGCCGCTTCTGTAGGCATTTGCCATAGTTCACGAGCTGTACATTGAGCCATCAGAGCAGCTGTATAAAGAGTAACCGGGATTGCAAGGATTGCTACCCATAGTAGTAATTTATCATAAGCTTCATCATTTTTCTTCCATGCAAAAAACATAAGAAGGGTAAGAAGACCTAAGAATATTGTTGCCATCCATGCACCGACAGTAATTGACGATGTCAAATGAGAGTGAACAAATATATGCCACATTCTAAACGGTTGATGCAGGTCTGCAAGCGTAAAGAGTAAGAAAATATTAATAAAAATAAACGCAACTATAGCAGTTGAGAGTCTTAAGCTTTTAGCAGATTCCGGATGCATTCTAAGAAGCATAAAAAGCATAAATATTACGCCCGTACCTATACTTTTTGCCCACATATTTACTGTAACAAGCCAAGGCCATACGATTCCAGGAAGCGCTACGTCTAAAGTAACTACAGCATTTGTAGCTGCCAATGTTTCATGTACCATTAGTGGTGTCCTCCTACTGGAAGTGTTGTAATTTTAGTAAATAATGAGTGTCCGTCTATTCTGTGAGAAGCTAAAGGATTCAATGTGACATTACCGCCGCCAACATAGTAATGATGCGGATTTGTCCCTTTTTCAGGCTTACGAACTTGAATTCCGCCTTGATGCACTTGAATATACTTAGAAATATTTGAAGTTGGATCTTCTAAATCCCCGAAAATATTTGCCTGAACAGGACAAGCAACAACACATGCAGGCATCATACTTGAAGCAACGCGATGCGCACAATATGTACACTTATCTGCTGTTTGCGTTTGCGGGTCAATATAGATTGCCCCATAAGGACATGCCATAACACAACCTGAACAACCTATACAGCGCTCTTTGTCAATATTAACAATACCATTTTCAAGATAGTGAAGCGCACTAACAGGACATATTCTCTCACATGGTGCATTTTCACAATGATTACATCTAAGCGGTGTAAATGTTCTTCTTGTTTCAGGAAAAGTCCCCACATCTACATATTTAACACGAAGTCTCCATGTGCTAAGTGGAACTTCATTTTCCACTTTACATGCGATTTCACACCCTTTACATCCCATACACAGATGTAAATCAACCAGGAAACCTAATTGCATATACCCTCCTCAATAGTCTTTAAATAGACAAATATTTAGTAATTATAACTATGGTTAATCTTTATAACAAGACCTTCTTATCTTTAATAAAAAGGAGTTCTTACTACGAATATACTATCTATAAAAAGCTTAAATTAGTTATAAAAATGTGATAATATTATAATATTTTCTATAATTGGGAATATTTGAGAACTAAAAATTGGGCAGCACTTTTACTTCCTTAGTCTTACTCTGACTGACTGCTCATGTGCACTTAACCCTTCCGTTTTAGCAATTAGAGCACACTCTTCACCTATCTCATTTATTGCTCTTTGGCTAAAGGAGATTATTGAAGATTTTTTCATAAAATTTTCAACTCCAAGAGGGGAGTAAAATTTAGCCGTTCCTCCTGTTGGAAGTGTATGATTTGGACCTGCTACATAATCGCCTATCGCTTCTGGCGTATTATGCCCTAAGAAAATTGCTCCTGCATGTTTTATGCTAGCTAGCAGTTCAAAAGGGGACATTGTTGCAACTTCTAAGTGTTCGGGTGCTATCTCATTCATTAGCTCCACTGCTTCATCCATATCAGACGTTACAATAATTGCTCCGCGCTCCTCAATCGACTTTCTTGCAATCTCCTGACGAGAAAGCTTTTTTAACCAATTCTCCAGCTCAATCTTAACCTCGTCTGCTAATTTTTGCGACGGGGTTATTAGGATTGAACTTGCCATCTCATCATGTTCTGCTTGTGATAACATGTCAATCGCTATATGTGAAGGATTTGCGCTATCATCCGCCAAAATTCCAATCTCACTAGGACCTGCTATCATGTCTATGTTAACCTCGCCAAAAACCATCTTTTTTGCAGTTGCTACAAAAATATTACCCGGTCCCGTAATAACATCTACTTTGGGGATGCTTTGTGTTCCATACGCCATAGCCGCTATTGCACTCGCACCTCCAACTTTGTAAACTTCACTTACTCCGCATAGATGACATGCCGCAAGAAGAAGCTCATTTGGCTCATTATCCGGTGTCGGTGTACAGATGACTATATTTTTAACTCCAGCAACCTGCGCGGGAATAACATTCATAAGAAGTGATGAGGGATAAGCTGCCTTTCCTCCAGGTATATAAAGACCTGCGCTATCAACAGGAGTAACCTTTTGACCTAAAATAGTTCCGTTTTCTTCGGTATCAAACCAGGATTTAGGTTTTTGTTTTTCATGATACTTTTTTATTCTATCGTATGAGAGATGCAGAGCATTTTTTAACTTTTCATCAATATCGTTATACGCTTTTTCCATAGACTCAACAGATATTTTTAAATCTTCGTCGCTCTTTGGAGTCCATTTGTCAAATTTAATAACATGGCGCTTAATTGCATCATTTTTATCACTTTTTATTTCGGCAATGATACCTCCGACTATAGCAGTAACGGACTCTATATCCATTTTGCCTCGTCCAAGAAGTTCGCTAAAATCTGCTTTAAAACTACTGCTCTTTGAGTTTGTAAGAATCATTTTTCGCTCTTTTGTTTCTTAAACTCTTCTTCAACAACAAGGAGCGCTTTTAAAAAATTCTCAGCATTCATAGCACCCATAAGCGGTTGGTACATCGGTTCTTCACTTGGCATTAAAAACCAAATAGCAGGAGTTCCAGGTTGCCATAACTCACGCGGCATATAATCATTTTCATCGCTATAGGATATGATAGAGATGAAGTTTTTATTTAACTGCTCTATCACTCTTGCATCTTTAAATGTAGTTTCATCTAAAATAACACAATATTTGCACGAGTGTCTTGAGGAGACAAAAAGTACGGGTTTTTGCTTTTCTTGTGCATTTTTAATACCCTCATTATAATCTTTCGCCCAATTAATCTCTGCACCAAATAGATTAACCACAACACCAAACACTAAAATTATAAAAATATTACGCATGTTTTTTTACCTTTTCTAAAAGTTCCTTAGCACACTCAAGTGCGCTCTTATCAGTCACGTCAATCACAATATCAGCAACAGCCATATACTCCGGCAAACGCTCCTTATAGAGCTCCCTTGCCTTTTTCAAATCCTTTAACAGCGGTCTTTTTTTAAGTTTTTTTGACGCATTTGGATGATTTTTTATCCGTTTGAGTATTTTATCAAAAGAGGAGTTTAGAAAAACAACAACTCCTATATCTTTGAGATTATTCTGCTTAAAAAATCCACCACCTGTTGAAATAAGAGTATTTTCTACACAATTCTCAAGCCAATATGAGATTTTTTTCTCTAAATTTCTAAAATATACTTCACCCTCTTGCTCAAATATCTTCTTAATGGTTCTATTTTCCATACTCTCTATCAAGTCATCCGTATCTACCGATATATAATCAGATATTTTTATAACCTCACGGGCAACGCTGCCCTTGCCGACACCCATAAAGCCTATTAGAATAATATTTTTACGACTCGGCACTTAACGCCTCCTTACATTTAACTTTTAGAAGTGCTAACCAATGGCACTTTGCACTTTGAATTCTTATCACTTTTAGTTTTCTACTTTCATAGCAAACATACTCATGTCAAAATCAGGTTTGGTTTTGATAGTTTTTAGATATATCAAAGCCGCAATAACGATATTGTACTCTAATATTAACATGCTTGTTATAAAGCTAAGAGCAAAAAGCGGTAAAAGATATGGCACAAAAAAGGAGAAAATAAAGCCGATAAGGGAGACTATAAAGAGCATAAATTGTGCTTTTGCAAGTTTTTTATTTATCATCTCGTTCATTGTAGGAATACTCATGTATCCCTTTGCATTAAGATGAAACCAGATTAAAAACGGAACTATTTTGTAGAGCATCCCCGACATTATAGAGAAGATAAATCCTCCGCCTATAAAAATGGAGACAAGCACTATATATTTTTCATTGAAAAAGTCATCTATAACCCATGAGAAAGTACCCAGAGTCATAAAAATAGCCGCACTTCTCCAATACCAAATTGTTATGTCGCTTACTTTTCTACGGCGAGCGTTTAGCTTTATATATACGGTTGTAGCAAATGCCCAAAAAAATGTAGCTATCCAGATCTTAGCCACCACCGCATATGAATCAAAAAAGAGGTTAAGCAGCAGCCAGAGAAGTAGTCCCGTGCTTATAAGCCAGGCAACTTTCTGCTTACAAAATCTTTTAAACTTCGGTGCAACATAAAACATAGGCAAAATATGAAAAGCGACCCCGATTATTAAAACTCCCGCAAAACCAAAAATTGCCCAAACGCTATGAATATTTGCAAGAAGCAGATGTGAAGCAGAAAAATTTCCAACTCCATAGGATGCCAAAAGATGCACTCCCATAAATGTTATAAAAAGAGCAAAAATAAGAGCGGTAATCATGGCTCTTATGCTTGCAGTAAAATTTATAACATTTCTAAGGGCAATCAGCATGGAGATAATTATTGTTAAAAAACCGACACCGAGCAAGGCAGATGCACTCAACAACAAGGTAGCTATATTGAACCATAACCCAAAAATCATGCAAAGAGTGCCTGTTGCCAATAATATATATGATATTTTAGAGATTATAGTTACTTTTGTTATTTTAACTCCGGCTAAAACCGGCAACATCTGCATCAGAGCTCCAAACATCACAAAACTTAAAAAACCGATAGTTACTGCATGCGTAATTGCAATTGTCTGCATAGAGTATCTGCTTGTAAGAGTAGCGGCATCACTAAAGAGGATTAAAAACCCTGCTAAAATGGCAAAAAGTGGTGCCGTTAGAAAAAATGTAAGAGGTGCCCATATCGGCGGTGCTTGATCTACAGAGAGTCCGTCAAAATCCAAATCTGTATCTTTTTATCTACTGCACAATCATAGAGCGCATCATATCTATAATACGCTCAGACTCTGCACTTAGATGCTGCTGTGCCATGATGTAGAGCATCTGCTCCTCTTTCATGTTGTGCTGCTGCATTAAAATCATCAATGTTTCGCTGATGCCAAAAAATTTATCTTTATCTTTAGCATCAATTGCTTTACCCATGTCTGAGATTAGGTTTCTCATCTGCGTGTGCTCATGTCTCATCATAGCGGTTGGGCCTTGCGTCATTCCTGTTTTTTGTTCAAACTCCAAAAACATAATTCGCTCCTCCATCTGGAAGTGTCTCTCTGTCCGTTTTGCAAACTCCTCATAAGAGGCTTTTGCGCTACCTATATCTTTTGTTACAGCATCTTCCATGCTTGCAAACAGTTCATCGCAATGACCATGATCTGCGCTTAAATACTCTTTTATCGTACTCATTATTTATATGCCCTAATTATTTAAATTTTTCGTATTATATTAAAAATAATTTAAATATAAATTACTCTACATCAATTTTGCACACGTTGTTATTTAAACAGCTTTTTACTATAATGTCCTTTTTAATTGACATAGGAAAAATAATGAAAAACAAAAAGTTACTTACTCTTGGTTTTGCCTCTGTAACGGTTGCGTTAGCTTTGCTGTTTTCTACAAATCTTCTTGCTTTTTCTGAGGAGAAAAACCAGAGCAAAGAGTCCTCTAGACTAGAGTCTTTAGCAAAGTTTACAAAAGTTATAAGTATTGTTGAGCAGTACAATGTAGATAATGTAAATATTGAAGAGCTTATAGACAAGGCACTTGCGGGGATGATGAATAACCTAGACGCGCACTCAAGCTATCTATCACAAAAAGATTATAAAAATTTAAAAGTTCAAACAAACGGTGAGTTTGGCGGTCTTGGTATCACAGTGGGTGTACGAGACGGTGCGCTTACGGTTATTGCACCGATTGAAGGCACTCCGGCAGACAAAGCAGGCATAAAAGCAGGCGATATTATTTTAAAAATAGACAAAAAATCCACTCTTAATATAACGATTGATGAAGCAGTATCAATCATGAGAGGCAAAGTCGGTACTCCTATTGAGTTAATGGTTGTTAGAGAGGGGGAGAATAAGCCTCTGACAATTAAGATAGTAAGAGGAATTATTACAATAGAGTCTGTATATGCAAAATCAATAGGCAATGATATACAGTATATCCGCGTAACGAGCTTTGATAAAAAAGTCGTTGAAGAAGTCGCAAAAGCTATTAAAAAAAGAAAGTCCTCAACAAAAGGTATTGTTCTTGATTTAAGAAACAACCCTGGAGGGCTTCTTGATCAAGCTGTTGGACTTGTGGATATCTTTGTCAATAAAGGAGATATAGTCTCTCAAAAAGGCAGAAACAAAGCTGATGATGAGATATACTCTGCAAAAAGTGAAAATACTCTAACAAACGTCCCTTTAGTAGTGCTTGTAAACGGGGGAAGTGCAAGTGCGAGTGAAATTGTAAGCGGATCACTTCAAGACCATAAGCGAGCTATTGTCGTGGGGCAAAACACATTCGGAAAGGGAAGCGTTCAAGTAGTGCTTCCTATAACCGAGGAGGAGGCTATCAAGTTAACGATTGCTAGATACTACCTTCCAAGTGGACGAACGATTCAAGCTCTTGGAGTAAAACCGGACATAGAGGTTTTTCCGGGTGATGTCACTACAAACAAAAATGAATTTGCAATAAAAGAGGCTGACTTAAAGAAACACCTAGAAGAAGAACTGGAAAAAGTTGACGGTAAAGAGAAGAAGCAAGAGGCGCAAAAAGACTCAAAACATATCATAACAGATGAGATGATAAACAAAGACATGCAGCTAAAAGTTGGCATTGACATTGTAAAAGCATTAATAATTACAAAAGGACTATAAAAAGATGCAAAAGAGAGAACTGCTTTACGAAGGAAAAGCAAAAAAATTGTTTACTACTGATGATGAAAATCTTCTCATATCAGAGTTCAAAGATGACTTAACTGCGTTTAACGGAGCGAAGAAATCAAGTGAAGCGGGCAAAGGTGCACTTAACAACAAGATTTCAACAGAACTTTTTAAGCTCTTAGAAGCAGAGGGCATACATACTCACTTCGTAAAAATGTTAGACGACAATCACATGCTACACAAAAGAGTGGATGTTATACTTATAGAAGTTATTGTTCGCAATATTGCAACTGGTAGCTTAAGCCGCAACTTAGGCATTAAAGATGGAACGGTTCTTCCTTTTACCCTTGTTGAGTTTGACTATAAAAATGATGCCCTAGGCGATCCAAAGCTCAATGATCAGCATGCGCTTATCCTCGGTTTGGTTGATTTTCAGGATGAGCTTGATAAACTTCGCAGAATGGCAAGACAAGTCAACGATATTCTTAAGCCATATTTTGCCGCTAAGGGTCTTAATCTGGTTGACTTTAAGCTTGAGTTTGGAAAAGACAAAAGCGGCAATATTATTCTCATAGATGAGATAAGCCCTGATAATTGCCGTTTTTGGGATATGGTAAGCGGTGAGAAGATGGACAAAGATAGATTTCGTCAAGGTTTAGGCGGATTAACCGTAGCTTATGAACAAGTTTTAAATAGAATATTAGGAAAATAATAATGATAAAAGTAATAGTAAACGTATTTTTAAAAGCCGGAGTATTAGACTCTCAAGGTAAAGCCGTCCACCATGCGCTAGAGTCTCTACACTTTAATAATGTCAGTGATGTCCGTGTCGGAAAACAGATAGTGCTAAATCTTGACGAGAGCGATGATAAAAAAGCAATGGCAGACGTTACAAAAATGTGCGAGGAGCTTCTTGCAAATACCGTAATTGAAGATTATACGATTGAGCTGATAAAATGAAAGTAACAATATTACAGTTTCCGGGTACAAACTGCGAATATGACGCGCAATATGCTTTTGAAAAACTTGGGGCTAAAACAGAAATCTTATGGCATAAGTCAGAGAGTATCCCCTCTGATACCGACCTTTTGGTTGTAGCAGGCGGCTTTAGTTACGGTGATTATTTAAGAAGTGGTGCTATTGCAAAATTCAGCCCCGTTATGAAAGCTGTAACTGCCTTTGCAAATAGTGGCGGAAAAGTTTTAGGCATCTGCAACGGTTTTCAAGTTCTTACCGAAGCCGGTCTTCTTCCAGGCGCACTTAAAAGAAATGAGAGTCTGCACTTTATCTCAAAATACCATCACCTAAAAGTCATAAACAATGATAATATATTTTTAGAAAAGTTAAACAGCGACGATATCGTAAATATTCCTATAGCTCATCATGATGGAAACTACTATATAGATGAGAGTGGACTAAAAGAGCTTTACGCAAATAATCAAGTTCTTTTAAAATACTGTGATGCGAGTGGAGATGATAAGAAAAATCCAAACGGCAGTATAGATTCGATTGCCGGCATCTGCAATAAAGAGAAAAATGTTTTTGGACTTATGCCGCATCCTGAGAGAGCAATAGAATCTCTTCTTGGAAGCGATGATGGAGTTAAAATGCTGCAAGGATTCTTAAAAGCGTGAAAATATTAGCATGGTTTTTTCTTTTTACGGCTCTGTTGTTTGCAAATACAACACAAGAAGTAAATTTAAGCAACTTTGCTGAGCCTCAAAATAGTGATCAAACTACTTTTACGGATAATCAAGAGATAGAAAATCTTCCAAAAGTAATATATCTAAACTACGAAAAAACTCCATCAAGAGTGCTAAAGGGCGAAATATTTTCCGTTACCATAAAAGCTCTCTCTACCGTTAAAGAGTTTATGGATATTACTTACGCCCTCTCCGATTCAAAAGGGTTAAAGCTTCTTAGTAACTCTCCTCTGCGAGGAACTGATTCCAAATACTACTATGAAACTTTTCACTTTTTGGCAACTTCAGACACTATAAGACTTCCCGATATTACAGCAACTCTTATCGGATATAAAGATGAAGTATATAGAACAACAACTCTGCAGGGTCGAGCATTAAATGCTATTTTGCTCAATCCAAAAAAAAATTTCTCAAATATAGTAGCCAACTCCTTTGAGATATTAGAGTATAAAACTACAAATTATGACACCATACACAACATAGTTATATTTGTTGCAACCGCTACAAACTGTGATATCTCTGCTTTAAATTTGAGCGGTGTTTACAAACAAGGAATTGAGTCTATTACTGAATCATACTTTGACTCAAAAATTACATATTATGCAATAATTGACAAAAAATTGGAAAATTTATCATTCTCGTACTTTAATTTAGAAAAAAATAAATTTATTCCCATTTATATACCAATCATAGTTGAGGATGACAGCGTAACGACGCAGAGCGATTTAAAACCAAAAAACCAATCCCACGAAATACTCAAAATGGCAGTTGCCGCTGCTATTGCCATAGTTGCTTTGCTTGTTATATTACTGAGAAAAAAATATATCTATCTTGTTTTTGTTATATTACCGTTGGCATACATTGTATATCTCGGTGTTCCCTCAAAAGAGATATGCATAAAAGAGAACTCAAATATCTATCTTCTTCCTCTGGCAAACGGAACAATATTTGAGACAACTTCAAGCAGATATCATCTGCAAAAAGAGGATGAGATAAAGGGCTGGATAAAAGTACAGCTTAAAGATGAAAAGATAGGTTGGGTTAAAAATGAAGATATTTGCTCACGTTAGTTGGCTTTTTGCAACAATCATAATAGCAACATCCCTTATTATTATGATACTTACATTTCATATTTTACCTAGACCATATAGTAGAAAACTCGCTGCATGGCTTATTAGAATAGGAATCTTTTTTACAGTTGAAGTAGAAGGCAAAGAAGATCCAAAGGCTCAGATGTTTTTGCTAAATCACCAAAGCAACTTAGACATTGTAGTAATGGAGACAATTACTACAAGAGATATTACATGGGTTGCAAAAAAAGAGCTTTTTGACATTCCTCTCTTTGGCTTAATTTTGAAAATGCCTCAAGATATAGCAGTTGAGAGAGAGAGTAAAACATCTCTTATAAAGCTTCTTAGAGATGCAAAACGAACTCTTAAAACAAACAGGGTTATAACCATGTTTCCAGAGGGTACACGCTCTACAAAAGATACAATGCTCCCTTTTAAATCCGGAGCAAAAATCGTAGCTGATGCTAACAAGCTTTGCGTGCAGCCTATAGTTTTAATGCAAACATCAAAATACTACAATACAAAAACCTACTACTACAAACCGGGGCGAATAAAAGCGATTTTTCTAGAGTCATTTGTAGCGGACAAAAATAATGAGAATTGGTTAAGTGATTTACGCAATAAAATGCAAAAGGTGTATGACAATGAGCTGGCAAACAATCCTAGCCATAGGTAGCGGCGGTTTTATAGGAGCACTCTTAAGAGCTTATTTAAGTGGAGTGATATCAAATAAAATGCCGCATGATTTGCCTTTTGGAACTCTTGGCGTAAATCTTCTTGGCAGTTTTATCATGGGTCTGCTCATAGCCTATTTTATGTATACGACACTCTTTTCACTTCATGTCAAATCTTTTCTCTCTACCGGAATTTTAGGTGCGCTTACAACCTACTCTACGTTTGCCATAGAGAGCTTTTTCCTGCTAGAGGGCGGGCACATCCTCTTAGCGGCACTAAATATATCTCTAAATGCCTTTGGTTCTATTTTTATGGCTGGAAGCGGTTTTTATGTGGCAAAGCTATTTATAAAATAAATAACACTCAAATCATAATAATCTCATCTGCGCACCATTTAGCCAAATCCAAATCATGCGTAATAAGCAACATTCCCATTCTATCAAGATGTCGGATTAACATACTCATGACCTCAAGCTGAATAACATTATCAAGTGCGGAAGTTGGCTCATCAAGCAGAAGCAAATCCGGCTTCATAAGCATAGCGCGAAGAATGGAAGCGCGTTGAAGCTGCCCGCCTGAGAGTTCATGCGGGAGTTTTAAAAGCAGCTCATAATCAAGATTTATATTTTTTAAATATGTATCTATATCATCGAGTTTTGCAACATCTTTTATCTGGTTTAAAAGCGTATAGCTCGGATGAAAAGAGCTGTAGGGGTCTTGAAAAACTTCAGAACAAAACGAACTTCTGATGCTTCCAAAAAGAGGTTTTAAGTTACCCTGTATAAGCTCAAAAATAGTGCTCTTTCCCGCTCCGCTAGCTCCGACAATCGCTTTAATCTCCCCCTTTTTCAAAGAAAATGAAAGATTCTCAAAAAGCAGCAGCTCTTTTTTATATCCAAATGAGAGATTTTCAACTTCTAGTATGGTGCTCAAATATTAGCTCTTATTTAGCGCCAAATAGAGTTTGGTAAGCTCTCTATAAAGAGCATCAGGCTTTATGCCGCTATTTTGCTCTAAGATTCTTTTCATTATAACATTATCCTCTTCGCCTGCCCATATTTTAATATATGTGCCGTTTTTGTAGCCGTTGTCTTGTCTAAATTGGTTTAGGATATTTTTTCCCATGTAAAGCTTGTAGAGACTCTCGAGATTCAGTCCACTCATAAGCACCAAATCAAAGAAGTCTGATATAAGCTTTTCAAGGTCAAGGGAACCTCTTGAGAGCGTGTCTATCATAATCGACTCTATCTTTTGGATAATCTCATCTTGTTTTGCAAAATGCTCACTGCTTGTATTTATCTTTTTAAAATTCTGCGACTGTGAGATATTTATAGCCAAATCTTCAACCTGCCCTCTTAAGGTTTGAGAGTAATTCTCTATAGCCAAACTCATAACAAAGTGCCAAACATCTACAACCTCAACCTGAAGATTATTCCAATCCGTCTCTTGGTCTATGTTTTTCCAATGCTTCCAGGTAAAGCTATCTATCATCTCGGCGCACTCCATATAGATACATCGCCTCCAGTTGATAACTTTAGAGTTTTTGGTAATTCCACTAGTCCAATTCTCGCCGTTTGTAGCCTCGTTTAAATCGGCCTGAAGCTGCAGCATCAATAATATTTTATCCATCTTTTTTCCTTAATCTACTTACTTTAACGCTCAAGTTTACTCAGCGTAAAGCTCTCGCGACTTGTTGCTTTATTTTATGGAAGTATTGTACCAAATATGCTAAAATAGCGCACTTAAACAAAGAGCTCGCATGAAAAGAATTAACTGCAGAAGATGCCAATACTATTATGTTACATGGGAAGCGCAAAGACCACATGGATGTAAAGCCTATGGGTTTAAATCCTCCCAAATCCCCTCCCTGCTCGTCTTTCAAAGCACTGGAAGCGACTGCACGATGTTTAAAGAGAAGAATCCTTCCAAATAATTTTTTTGCCAAATCCCAAAGTATTGTCCGTAAGTTTAAAATATTCAACTTTTATCTGCCAGAGTTTCGCATTCATAGCAAGAGCATAGGGAAAGGTTTTAAAGTAGAGTCTCCTTAAACACTCATCCTCAAGCTCCAAAAACTCGCCCTTAAACTGAACTCCCTCAATCTTGCCCACAATTTTTGTCTCCAAAACAACCGTTCCGGCAACTTTTTTATTTTTAAAGATATTTTTTATGTGTGTGGTATCATCGCTGCTTGCAACAACAAACGAGACTTTTTCTTCATCAAAAGCGTAAAAAAGATTACATGCATTTAGCTCTAGGGCATCAGAAGTAGCAAGAGTTAAAACATGATGCTTAGCTAAAAAGGAGGCTATCTTTTTTAATTCAAGGGGAGACATTAAAGTTTCTAAAGAGATGTTTTTGCAGTGCTTCTACACTATTTAGCTCTCGCTTGTTTAGCATCAACTGGGCAATATCGTCATTTGCCATTGTCTCATACATCTCTTGTATATTTGTCATAAGATAGTGGCTTTTTAAAAAATCCAGCAATACTTCAAAATTATCGCCTTTTTTAGTGCTGTATTGTTTAAAAAATTTAAACTCGTCCCAATCTATATCAATCAATCTTATTTCCTATTCTTTGCAATGCTTTTTCCAAATGTTTGATTACTAATAACATTTTAGCAGAGCAAAGCGCAAAATTCAATCTCATAAAACCACTTCCCTCCCTGCCAAACGATATTCCTGCACTTAATCCCAATCCCGCTTCCTTTACAAAAAAATCTCTCAACTCTTTATCACGCAAACCCAAACCTCTACAATCAAGCCAAGCCAAATACGTACCCTCTACCGGGGTAATTTTTATGGGATATCTCTCACATAACTCCTCTAACATGGAGTAGTTTTTCTTAAGATGCACCTTTAGCTCCTCAAGCCATACTTTACCCTCTTTATAAGCAGTTTCAAAGGCTACATGCGAGAGGGAACTCCCTTGCGCAAAGTGGATGCGTTTATATACTTTTAGAAACTTATCTCTTAAGATTTTGTTTGGAATTGCTACGCTGCTTATCGCAAAACCTGCCATGTTAAATGTTTTTCCAACACCCATTGCAGTCACGGTAATGTCTCTTGCTTGCTTATTTAAAGAGGCAAAGGGTACATGTGTGTTTGGTTTATATACTAAATCACAATGAATCTCATCGCTAAAAACAACTATATTATGCTTGATGCAGAGTGCTAAAATCTCTTTAAGTTCCTTTGTTGTCCATACGCGTCCAACTGGATTGTGAGGGGAGCACAGAAGTAAAAGTTTGGTTCTCTCATCTATCTTTGATTTTAAATCCTCTATGTCAAAAGTGTAACTTCCATCATCTCTTAACTTTAAAGGGTTTTTAACAAGTTCTCTTTTATGCTCTATCACGCTTTTAAAAAATGGCGCATAAACGGGTGTTTGCACAATAATTTTATCGCCCTTTTGCGTAAATGCCTCAATGGCGACATTTATACTCGCAACTACCGAGTGTGAGTAGAGCATATCTTCAAGCTCAAACTCCACTTTGTGCTCTTGCTTTATCCAAGCTATCTGAGCTTCAAATGCACTACGAGGCATCTCTTCATAACCAACAATAGGATGCTCTAGTCGTTTTTTAACTGCACTAAGTACAAAATCAGGCGTATCAATATCCATATCCGCAACCCACAAAGGCTCCACATCATCGGTACCAAAAAGCTCTTGTCTTAAAACATACTTCTCAGCATTTGTATCGTCTCTGGGCGCAGAAGTTGAAAAATCATATCTCATTTTATTATCTCACTTATTGTATTTTAGCCTTAGTATAGTTCTGCAACATTGCAGAATATAAAATAAATACTAAGCCATTTACAAAATCTTCTACAGCGCTTTTGCGCTTTTTGCTAGTTGTGCCCATGCTGATGCTGGCTCAGCATCTATGGCTTCTTGGTACGCTTTTTGTGCCGCGTCATCTCTCCAGAGTTTTTCAAGAGCTGTTCCTAGGAGATATTTTTGTCTTGCTCTGTTGTTTTTGCTTAACTCTCTTGCATCTAAAGATTGTATAGCCTCCAGCGCTTTGTTGTAATTTTCTTTGTCATTATAGGCTTGATAAAGCGCAAACTCTACAAACGGGCTTTGCGCATATGAGTCTGAACTCTGCTGTATGTGCATTATCTTTTCGGCGTACTCAATAACCATATTGTTATCTTTTATCTCGCTTCCTACTGCCATAACCGCCATATATCTCTCGATATCTATATAATCATCCCTATATGCTTTTAAAAGCTCACTCATGGACTCTATCATCTTCTCTTTGTTTTCAAGTCTGTGATAGGTGTCAAATAGAGTTCTGTAAATATCCTTGTACGGAGACTCTTTGTCATCTTTTATAAGTGCTACAAGCTCCTTGGATGCTTCTATGACATTTGAGTAGTTTCCTGTAGCAAAATCAACTTTTATATATCTGTAGAGCCACTTTTCTCTCTGCTTTATATCTTTTGATTTGAGATTTTTATCTGCCATTTTTTTAGCCAGCGCAAAATCCGCACCCTTCATAGCACACTCATAAATCCCATCATCCCACTCGTCTGAGAGTTCGATTTTATACTGCGAGGAGATAACAAGCACGCTGTTACACTCTTTTACTTTAAGTGCTTGCTTCATTGTTCCAATAGCCGCTTGAGTGATTTGCTCCTGCGTATCTTGGTACTCTTGTTGATTTAGCTTTAGAAGCTCTTTTTCCATAGCAAGCGCCTCTGAAAATCTCTCATTTTTAATAAGAAGTTTTGCTTTTTCATATATAGCTTTATTTCCTATGCTATCACTTTGATACTCTTGCATGAGCTTGTCATATGTCTCAAGTTTTACCGAAGCATTTTCATCGCTGACATCAAAAAAGAGTCCGTCTTTTGCGATTTGAACCTCTTGTGCATACATACCGTCTTTAAAGAGTTCAAGATATCTCTTTAGCGCAGAGAGAGCCTCTTTTTTCATCTTAGTCTTACTTAGCCAGATTCCTACATTTCTAGTAAGCTCTTCATACTCATTTTCTGTCGGATTCATATGCTCTATCAAAGCTTTTGCTATCGCGGCAGCTTGAATGAGCTCTGCATTATCTGCTAAATCATACATCATGTCCATAGATTTATATATGTTAATACTAGAGAAGTATTCAGGCTTTGCTTTTGCTATTTTATCTATCTGAGTGGCTGCCTCTTTCGCATTTGAATCAGCCATGAAATTTTGCGCCAATCTAAATGCGGCCTCTGATGCAACATCTATGTCATTACAATGTGTAAGCACCCTCTCATAGAGTGTTCTGGCTTTTGATGCGCTTCCTGAGAGTTCTAGAGACTCAGCCATATATATATATCCCCAATCGGTATAAACGGAGTCTGGATGCTCACTAAAAAGTCTGTCAAAAAAGTAATCGCCATCACTGGTTAAACCTACTTTTGTGTAAGCTTTCGCTATCAAAGATAAAACCTCTGCAATATTTTCATCTGAGGAGTATTCTCTTAAATACTCTTTTGCAGCTTCGATAAGTTTTTCATTTTCATCTAGTTTTGAAAAGACTCTAATCTTATAAAAAAGTAGTTCGGCTCTAAAGAGCGAGTTTGGATACTCTCTCATAATATTATTTATTAACTCTAGTGTAAACTCATAATTTTTCTCTTCATAAAACTTTTTAATTTTTATATATTCGGTTACATCGCCGACTTTTTTAATATGAACCGGATTGCCCTTTATATCTAAACTGCCGACATAAGGGAGCATATTTTCGGAATATGAAAAAGGGAAATTTATAGCGGCATCTGAGTATTCAAATGTTTTAATATATGGCATCTCATCCATGTATCCCACAATCATCCAGTGATTTGAAAGCTTGACATCTGCGCCAAAAGTTGCCTCCTCTTTAGCCAAATCAAAAACCATAGCAAAGAGTTTCATCTTCTGATATGGTTTAATTATTAAAAAAAAGGTCTCTTTTTTTGTTTCGCTATCTATCTCAAAAAAATTATTTTGAAGTTTTTTTATCTTTTGCGAAGGGGATTTGGGAAATGCACAGACAATCTTAGAAACAGTGCCAAAATCATCTTTAAACTCTTGGCATAAAAATTTATCAGCATCTTTTATATGAAATGTAGAGTATGATTTATGTTCCTCTTTTGCACCTTGAATTGAGATTTCAAGAGCAAAAGCATTAAGTGACAAAAAAACAAGAAGCACTGTTTTTAACAAATTAGATACCCCTATTTACTGATGTTATGCAGCAAAACAAACGCGTCCGTTTTACTGGCAGGGACATCTTGTCCCTTGCAACCCCCTAAAGCTACGAAAACAAGCTAATGCGGTTTTCACGAAGTGAAAATGTTTCTTTAGCAAAACAAATTTTTCGAGATTTTCAAGGTAGTTTAATAACCGCTATTATATACAAACACCGTAATAAAATCTAAAAGCTGGTTTACCGCTAAAAAAGCAAATATAGTTCCTATAGCTGCTACCCCGATGATAGTTTTGAGCGGAAGTGTAGCATTTGCGCTAAAAACACGTCCATCATATTCAACAACGGGTTCTTTCATAAACATATATACGATAAGTTTTAAGTAGTAATACCCTGCTATAGCGGAGTTTAGTGCCATAATAAGTGCTAAAACCGTGTATCCACCTGTAATCGCCGAGCTTATCATATACATTTTACCCCAAAATAGAGCAAACGGAGGAACTCCTGCTAAACTTAACATAAACAGAGCCATGATTGTAGCCGCAACCGGAGATGCTTTAACCATTCCCGCAAATTTATCATAACTATGATCAGACTGCTGATGCGCAGGAAGATTTTTCTGTCTGCTTATCCAAAGCATGGAGAACGATCCTAAGTTTGTAAAGCTAAAGAGTATCCAGTAAAGAAATAGTGCACTGTTTGACTGTGTGGTACCGATTAAAATCGCTGCCATAACAAAACCTGCATGCGAGATTGAACTATATGCAAGCATTCTCTTTACATCCGTTTGAACCAATGCCCAGATATTTGCCATAGTCATAGTTAAAACAACGCCCATGTAGAGAATAACCTCTAACCAAACAACCCCGCTGTGGATTAAAAACTCAAAAAGTCTCATAGCAACAACAAAAGCCGCAATTTTTGGAACGATTGACATATACCCTGCAAGTGCGGCGGAGGAGCCCTCATAAACATCCGGCGTCCATGTATGAAACGGAACCATTGAGAGCTTGAAGCCGAGTGATGCAAGCAAAAATACAACCCCGATAAGAACAAAAGCTATATCTTCATAGTTATTCGCACTCAATACAGCAGCAATCTGGTTAATCTCAACAGAACCCGTAAGTGCATAAAATATCATGGAACCGAAACTAAAAAATCCAGCTGCAAGGGCACCCATTGTAAAATACTTAACAGCCGCCTCAAACGACTTGTCACGGTTGTGCATAGCAATTAGAGTATAAAGAGCCAAAGAAGCCGTTTCCAGCCCTACAAAAATCAGTATAAGATTATCTGTTGCAACCATAAACTGAAAGCCTGCAATCATAAATAAAAATAGTGCAAAGAACTCAGGGTATGAAAATTCATGGAATCTCTTATGAGTAAGTGCCAATGGGATAAAGAGCATAGATGCCCCTACAATGATAAACTGCGATAAAATCGCCAAACCATCTATGAGCATCACATCAAAAACACCCATTACAGTGCCGTTTTTCTCAAATACGCCTGCAGAATCCATTAGTGCTACAAAGTCAACTCCTAAGACGAGAAGGACTAACATTACATATAAAGACTTGTGTTGATCACTATTAAAAAGATCAATCACTATGATTAATAAAGCGCCGATGATTGGAATTAACATAGGCACAAGAGTCATTAAATTTAGCGACTCAATCGAAACATTTACCGGTGATAACATTAGTGTGCCTCCTTAGCCGAAGTTTTATTTATGAGAATATTCAAACTAGGAATTCTTGTTTTTGCTTCCTCTGAGAGTGCTTTTTCATGCATTAGTTGAACTACAGACTCAACGCTTGTATTAATTGTTCCCAAAAGTGGCTTAGGGTATATTCCCAACCAGACAGTTATAATTACCAAGGGAATAAGAGCAAGGAGTTCTCTTTTGTTTACATCTGGGAGATTTCTATTCTCCTCCTTTGTAACTTCACCAAAGAACATCTTTTTGTAAGCGGCTAACATGTAGATAGCACCGACTATAATAGCTATACCCGCAAGAAGCGTTAATATGTGTGACTGCTTATAAAAACCTAGAAGACTTAAGAATTCACCTACAAAGTTAATAGTCAAAGGAAGTCCAACAGCAGCCATCAACATAAGTCCAAATATTGTTGCATATCTAGGCATAACATGTGCAAGTCCGCCAAATTCACTCATAAGTTTAGTATGTCTTCTGTCGTAAATTACGCCTACAAGAAAGAAGAGCGCCCCTGAGACGACACCGTGAGCTATCATAAGAAAGATTGAACCCGTTATACCCTCAACATTTAGTGCAAATGTACCAAGGATGATAACACCCATATGTGATACTGAAGAGTAAGCAACAACCTGTTTAATATCTTTTTGCGCATACGCAACCATCGCCGTATAGATAATCATGATTATTGCTAACACTGCTATAGGATACATGAAGTAAACAGATGCATCCGGAAACAGTGGAAGCGAAAAACGGATAAATGCGTATGTACCCATTTTAAGCAAAATTGCTGCAAGAATTACCGAACCGATAGTTGGAGCTTGCCCGTGCGCATACGGTAACCATGTATGAAATGGAAACATTGGAACTTTAATAGCAAAACCAATAAAAAATGCAACAAACAACCAAATCTGAAAAGATTCAGGCAGAATCAGACGATACCAATCAAGAATCGCAAAACTCCACTGACCTGTCGCCTGATAGTAGAAGTAAGCCATAAAGAGCATCCCGACTAGCATCACAAGTGAGCCTGCAAAGGTATATAAAAAGAATTTAACAGAAGCATAAATTCTAAGAGGTCCACCCCAAGCACCGATTATGTAAAGCATTGGAACAAGTGAGAGTTCCCAAAATACATAAAATACAATAGCATCAAGAGCAGCAAATACACCAACCATAGTCATCTGCAAAAATAGAAGCGTGATTATCATATTTTTAATATCTTTAGTCTCGCCAAGCGAAGCGATACCTATCATCGTAAAGAATGCCGCAAGTATAATGATAAAGAGTGAAATTCCATCAACTCCTACAATATAGTTGATACCAAAGGTAGGAACAAGTGCGACCTGCTCCATAAACTGCATTCCTGAGACATTGCCATCAAATGCAAACCACAACCAGAGTGCAAGAAAAAACTCAATAGTAGCAACAGCAATACCGTAAGAGCGCATGCTATCCTTGTTAACTACAAATCCAAGCATCGCTGCGAGTGCCGGGAAGAAAATTAAAATCGATAAGATATGATCCAACATCTATTAAACTCCTAAACCTGAGAGAAACATCTTGATTTCTCCAGAATGTCTTGCTGCAAGTCCAAAAACCACAGCCAATGAGAGCAGAACAACAGTTCCTGCTACCATCCACTTAAGCATAGTCGATAGATTACCGCTTTGCATAACTCTTGTTTTCTCGCCTGTTTGGTAAAATACATTTGCGATTCCATCAACAGTTGCATCAACAATCTTCTGATCTACTTTTATCCAAAATACCTCTGAGAGATCCCTATATGCTTTTATAATATAGGTCTCATAAAAGTATGGAATATAATACTGATTTATAAGTAGTTTATACACAAAGCTATTCTCCATTTTAGAAGTTCCATCTGGTACCTTGATATCTTTTCTTGTATATTTTTTGTATGCGTAAGCTATTGCTGTAATTACAAAAAGTTGAGTTCCGATAATCATAGTCCAATATACGGCTGGATGATGAACGTGATACTCAATAATCGGAAGCAGTTTAGTTATCATCTCAAAGTATGATAGTTTTAATGAACCCGCAATAATTGCAAGAATTAAAAGAGGACTCATAGCAACTAGCATAAATTTGTATGCCTCATGCGGATGGATGCCAAAGAGTTTATATCTATCTTCGCCATGAAATATAAGCGCCACAAGTCTAAAAGAGTAAAATGCCGTCAGACCAGCAGTAAAAAGAAGCACGGTATAGATAATATAGTGTTGCTCAACAAATGCAACTTCTAAAATCAAATCTTTTGAGAAGAATCCCGCAAGAGGAAAGATTCCCGCAAGTGCGACCGAAGCGACTGTCATCATAACAAACGTTCCCTTCATAACCTTTCTAAGTCCGCCCATCTTAAACGGGTCAAGCTCATCATGCATAGCATGCATAACATTTCCTGCACCCAAAAATAGAAGCGCTTTAAAAAATGCGTGAGCCATAAGATGAAAAAGAGCAACCCAGTAAGCGCCCAGACCTGCAGCTGCAAACATATAGCCTAGTTGTGAAAGAGTTGAATATGCGATAACCCTCTTCATATCACGGTTTACCAGTGCCATTGATGCGGCAAAGAGTGCCACAAACGCGCCTAAGGATGCAATGAATAACCCAACGTTTGGAATCAAATCATAAAGCGGATGTGCGCGAACAACAAGATAAACACCCGCTGTAACCATTGTAGCTGCGTGGATAAGAGCCGAAACAGGAGTTGGACCCTCCATCGCATCAGCTAGCCAAGTATGTAGCGGAAACTGAGCCGATTTACCCATAGCACCGATAAATAAGAAGATACCCATCCATGTCAATACGTCATGTTCTAGTGATGGCATCACAGCAAAAGCCTCTTTATATTGAAGAGTGCCTGTATTCCAGTAAATCATAAAGATACCGATAAGCATTCCAAGGTCAGCAATACGGTTCATAATAAACGCTTCATTAGCTGCCCAAGATGCGCTCTCTTTATGATACCAAAACCCGATAAGAAGCCAAGAACATAGTCCAACGCCTTCCCATCCGATAAAAAGGCCGGCAAAGTTGTCACTCATAACAAGTATCATCATTGAGAAAACAAAAGCAGAAAGGTAAGAGAAAAATCTGTTAAATCCTTTATCATGCTCCATATAGCCAATAGCATAAACATGAACAACGGTTGAAACTAATGTAACAACTATCATCATGGTAACGCTTACCTGATCCACAACAAAGCCAAACGGAATATAAAGATCTCCAGTTGCCATCCATGTCATCATCTCAACATGTATAGTATGTCCTGTTACCATAACAAGTATCAGAAGTATAAAACTGCTTAAAAATGAGACTCCAAGCAAAATACTTGGAACAATCCCTGCAATTTTTGTCTTTGGCGAAGCTCCAAAAAGTGCTGCAAACAAAGAGCCTACTAGCGGCGAGAATAGTGCGGTATATAAAAATAGTTCCATCTTTTATCCTCTCATCGTTGACATGCTGTCTAAATCAATATTGTTATGTTTTTTATGCCAAACAATCAAAAGACCAAGACCTACTGCAACTTCTGATGCAGCAATAGCAATTACAAAAAATGCAAACATCTGCCCAGTCAAATCACCGTAATAGTGTGAAATCGCGGCAAAAGAGATATTTACGGAGTTTAGAAGTATCTCTGTTGCAAAAAAGAGCATAAGAAGATTCTTTCTTCTCATAACGCCAACCAAACCTATTGCAAACAGGATTGTTGATAGTACGAGATAGTGATTGAGTCCTATTTCCATCATGAGAGCACCTTCTTAGTTTTATCTTCTTCTCTCATTTTTAAAATTTCTTGTTCATTCATAAGAGTAAGAGAGAGATCCATTTTTTTCCCAGCGAGTACAATTCCCGAAATCATAGCAACCAAAAGCATTACGGCAGCTACTTCAAAAGGAACAAGGTACTTTGTAAAAAGAACCATCCCGACCTCTTGAGTATTGCCTGCACCTTCAGTAATAGGATAAAGTGCCTCAATATTGCTGCCAACTATTGGAGCCCCAACTATGAGAACAATCAAAACAGCACTTATAATGCTTAGTCCAATGACTATCACTTTATTACCATGCTTCTCTTTTACATCTCTTGTTGTATCAAAAAACATCATACCAAAAGCATAAAGAGCCATGACGGCACCGGAGTAAACGACGATCTGTATCGCACCTAAAAAATCTGCACCTAAAATAAAGAAAAATGCCGATATAAAAATCATTCCTGCTGCCAATGAGCTAATAGCATATAGCGCCTGCGAGGTCGTTACTGCTATATAGAACATTGAGATAGTCAAAAAAGCAAACAGATAAAATGCAACTGCTTCAAACATAATCAAACTCCTTAATATGCTAGAGGTGTTTTTTTAACACGCTCATCTTCATGTGGTGTAATTGCGCCAAAACCTTCAAACTCTTTTTGAGTTCCGGCTTTCATCTTTTCTAGTGGCGTTAACATATCTTGAAAAATCAAGAATTGCTCTCTTTGATCACTTGCATTTTCATACTCGCCGCCGTGAGTAATCGCAAGTTCGGGACAAACTTCCGCGCAGTAACCGCAGAAGATACAGCGCCCTAGATTGATGCTGTACTCTGTTACCTCTTTGCGAGAATCTTCATCTAGTTTTGTATCTATTCTAATACAGTTACTTATACAAATTTTCTCACAAAGACCACACCCGATACATCTTTCAGTATCTGACTCCCAAAGTCTTTTCATCTCATGCACAGCTCTATATCTTGGACCAATTGGCATCTTCTCCTCAGGATACTTTACCGTGTGAATGTTAAATCGTATCATCTCACGAAGCACAACCCAAAGACCGACAAAAAGTTCGCCTCTAAAACTTCTTTTTACTACTCTCTTAAACTTACCCCAGCCATCTGTCGGATAAGGCGCAATATCTACCATAAAGTAGTTACTATCTGCCTCCGTAACATTTCTGTTATTAAAATGTTCTTGTATCTGTTCATTATGCATATTTACCCCTTACATCATCACAATAGCTGTGACAAGTATATTTATCACGGCTATGGGCATTAAAACTTTCCAGCACAGCCACATCAGCTGATCCGGTCTAACATCTGGCCAAGCCGCTCTTGTCCACAAGAAAAAGAAGAAGAAAAATGCAGCCTTAACAAGTAATCCGAGTGCGCCTAAGAAGCTTCCGTCTCCATATCCACCTAAGAAGATAAGGGCCAAAACAAAAGAGATAAAGAACATATTCGCGTACTCGCCGATAAAGAAAAGTCCCCATCTCATACCAGAATACTCTGTTCCAAATCCGTCAATAATCTCATGATCATTTGCTATTAAGTGAAACGGTGTACGACCGGTCTCCGCAAAAGCTGCTATCCAAAAGAGAATAAATGCTACCGGCTGAGACCATACAATCCAATCCGTAATGCCGCCCGCTTGATACTCGTTAAAGTCTATAAGCGATAAAGAGCCTACCATCATGATAGGTGCAAGAAGTGACAACCCCGTAATAACCTCGTAAGAGATAAATACAGCCGCTCCCCGTGCTGCTGAGAGAAGTGAGAATTTATTTGCCGAAGCCATACCGGCAAGCAAAGGACCGTAGAGTCCAACTCCCATGATTCCGAGAATATATAATATACCGATATTTATATCAGCTACAATAGGATGAACTTCATATCCAAATAGTGTAAAAGATGGTAAAAACGGAATTGCCGCAGCTGCCATAAAAGCAGTTGCTGCCGTAATTACCGGTGCAATTTTAAATATTCTGCCAACTACATTTGTAGGGACGATATCCTCTTTTGTAAAGAGTTTAATACCATCAGCCGCAACTTGCAGTAGTCCAAAAGGACCGACATATACAGGTCCTAAACGACGCTGCATAAATGCAAGAACTTTTCTCTCAAAATATGTTCCAATTCCCGCTAACGCAGAAAATATAAGTAAAATAGCGACGATTTTTATAACCGTCTCAATTAAATATGCTGTTTCCATATATTACACCTTTTCAATCGAAGCTGTTGCAAAGCGGTATGAACTAAACAGTGCCCCTGAATTTATTTTAGAATCAAATGTCGGCATAAGTATGATATCGCCGCTAATTTTATTATCGCTTACGATATTTGCTACAAGCTCGCCGTTATCGCTCTTAACTCTCACGCTATCCCCCTCTTTTAAATCAGATTTGCTAAGAAACTCCTCACTCATGTAAACCCCGCTTACCTCATCAAGATTGGTAGCTTTATTGGTAAAATCAGTGAACTGTCTTACAGGATTTGCCATGTATATAAGAGTTCCCTCTAGTTTTATCTCGCTAAAAGCAGCAATCGACTCATCGCCGCTTACTTTAACCGCTACATTATCAAGAACATAACCGCGATGTTCCGTGCCGTCATTGTCATAGTGGTTTGGCAAATCATCAAACATCTTAGCTTTAAACCCTTTGTCTGTAGGCAGCATAGGAGTGTAGTTTATAACTAATTCAGCTTTTAAACCAAGCGCATTTGCTATATCGTTTAGCTCATAGCCTCCGTATCCGATAGCGGCATTTGTCGGATTTACTCTCTTGTTGATGCTTGTTAATGTCCCCTCTTGCTGATTAATAGCGGGCATATCCAAATCGCCATCGCCTAAAGCCGATAGCGTAAAATCGCCTTTAGTGTTATAACCGATTCTCATAGAACCCTCTTCCTCGTCAAGTTCACAAATTAGCGCAACACCTAGAGAGTTTGTAAGCGTAGGTATCATTGTAATCTCAAATGCACTGTACTTTTCAATAAGCGCTAAGAGACGAGCAAGATTTTTTGAATTTGGATGTGTATATAAATCTGCTCCCGCAATCAGAGCAAATGTATCTTTTTTTGCAAGGTTTTTCTCTAACGCTTCCATAAAATTATCATCAGCACCCAAAATATCTAAAAGACGGTTATCATCTACTTCAACCTCTTTTGAGATTTTTTTAGGAACCATCTTTTTCTTCTCTTCTTCTACCTCTTCCTCTTCGCCGCTCTCCTCGTTTTTCTTCATAACCTTAACTATCTCAGTAATCTCTTCTTTGATTATCTCCTCGACAGTTATTGTTTTTTTCGAGTGAAATGAAGCCAGATACTCAACTACCTCAGAGGGGAGTTTCTCTTTATCCCCAAACAGATCAAGTATCAGATACAAAACAACCTCCTCTTGAAGCGGAGCGTGATACATGGTCATGATGCTCTTACCAAGCCCCTCTATAACTGGATCTTTTACGGGGTGGAAGTAAATACCCGCACCTTTGTTTACTGTCATAGAGTTGTTTAGTGCATATCTTGCATTTGGATTGTCGCTTTTAATCGCAGTTCCTACAGAGATAACAAAGTTTGCATTGTGAGTTGCTTCAAGGTCATAACCATAAAGTTTTGTGCCACTAATTTCGCTGTAATCATTCAAGAAAGTTTGAAATGCTTTTGCCTCGTTATTTACAAGTCTGTAACCAAATTTTTCTTTTAGTTTTTGTAGCAGGTACGCCTCTTCATTTGTAATAGTAGAAGTAAACTTTATTGTGTCTGCTTTTTTAAACACTTCTATTGCCTTAGTAAATGCCGCAGCATCCTTTGATTTGACTTCGTTTTGATAATCAAATCCATATCTTCCCGCACCACAGAGTGAAACATAGTTCCACTCATTCATAACACGATAGATTTTTTCCTCTGTATTGTCGATGCTGGTATGTTTTACATCATAACTTATCTGACATCCAGCAGAACAGTGTCCGCATGTTGCGGGAATCTGTTTTAACTCCCACGCATTTGATTTATAGATAAAGTGAGTATCAACAAGTGCGCCAACAGGACAAACTGCCGCACATTCGCCACAGCTTGTACAATCAAGCATCTCTTCGCCACTTGTAAGCCCAATAAGAGATTTGTTGAGTTTATTCCACATAGCATATGCATCTTTTGGCATGCTCTCTTTATACTCAGCTTCGAGTGCATCAGCACCACGTGGTACTGTTTTTAAAGCGTTGTCGCCTATCATATCTTTACAAGTAGTTACACATCTCTCACAAACGATACACAGACCCGGATTGTAGTGAATATGTCCCCAATCAACATCACTTCTATCTACATCTTTAACTGCATAATGCTGTGCATCAACACCCATCTCTAAAGTATAGTTTTGAAGTTCACACTCGCCTGATTGATCACAAACACCGCACTCTAATGGATGATTTACATCATATACTTCCATAATTGCGCGACGCTCTTTAACAATACTCTGAGTTGATGTTACGACGCTCATACCCTCTTTTGACTTTGCGTTACAAGCATATACCTGCTTGCCGTCTGCTTCAACTAGACATAACCTACATGCAAGAGTAGGGCTGCATCTTGTTAGGTAGCAAATTGCCGGTATAAAGATATCATTTGCACGAGCGGCATTGAGTATATACTCGCCCTCTTGCGTCTGAATCTCTTTTCCATCAATATTTATAGTAATTTTACTCATTACATTACTCTCGCTATTTTGGATTTTTCAAATCTGTATCTGCTTGCATCTACACTTATATCAAAGGTAGGGTTTAGAGCTATAGTTCCTTTAAGTTCCTCATCTAACTTAAATTTTCTCTGGATTTTTGTTCCCCCAAAGTTAATCTCAACCATATCCCCATCACTTATTCTAGCAGCTACACTAAACTGAGCAGAACCTCGTAAAAAGTTCTCCTTAGGAAGTTGCTTTGTTTTTAATGTATAGTTGTTAAACTGAAGAACTGGGTCGCACTGGTAGATAATCGTACCGTTAAACTCAGGCAAATCATCAAGCTCTTCAAGATTACCTTCAGCTCTACATATAATCTCATCAAGAAGATACCCGCGGTTATCTTCGCCCATTGATGATAAAAAGTTCTCTAAATCATCAAAAGCTATCTCTTTAAAGCCAGCGTTTTTATTTAACTCTTTAGTATATTCAACTGTCTCTGCTTTATCAATACCAAAAGAGCGTGCTATATCATTGAGAGTATAACCCTCAAACTCCAGCGAAACATTTGTCGGAAGCACTCTGTTATCTATGCTTACGACAGTTCCCTCTTGTTGATTTAGCGCTGGAACTGCCAAATTAGCACCCTCTAATGAAGAGATTACAAACGAGCCTTTTGCATTGTATCCAACTACATTTGAGATATTCTCATCACAATCAAGCGAATTAATAAGTGACACACCAAGAGTATTTACCTCACGAGGCACAACGACTAAAGAGAAGTCGCTGTATTTCTCTATAAGTGCGGCAAGTTTAGCTATATTGTTTGCTCGCTTATGTGCAATTAAATCATTGCCTATTATAAGTGTTCGCTTTTTTGCTCTTGCAAAAGATTTCATCATTAAAGAGAACTCCTCTTCCCCGATATTTGTCTCTGCACACAAATAACCAAAATCAAGCTCCTTAAAAAATGCTCTCTCGCTATCATCTAAGTCGGCATCTTGAAGTATTGCATGAGCTAAAAGCGCCATAACGCCCTCTTCTGTTCCCACTTCATACTTCATCATCTGAGTAATTACGTTTTGCATCAGAGCATCTTCCATAGGATGCGCATATAAAATCTTTGCACCATTATGTTTTGCGGCGGTAGTTAGCGCATATCTAACACCTGGATTATCAGTAGCAATTCTGCTTCCTATAATTATGCACGCATCTGATTGCTTGATTGCATCAAGAGAGCCGCTGTGATGAAGCTTGCCACTTATAGAGCTGTATGATTTCATAAACTCTGCAAACACTCTCGCATCTTCATTAAATAGTTTTATGCCGAGTTTATCTTTTAAAAGCTCTAAGATATGCGCCTCTTCATTTGTTATAATTGAAGAGAATCTTATAGCTTTTGCTTCTTTAAGAGCCTCAATAGCGCTGTTAAATGCACTCTCATTACTACTTACTCTATTTTCAAAGTCAAAACCAAATCGTCCTGCTCCACAAAGTGAGGTAAACTCAAAGTTGTTTTTAATTCTGTATATCTCATCTGCACCGTTAATTGAGCTGTGTCTTGTTTCATACTCTAACGGACATCCAGCCGAACAGTGCGCACACGTTGCAGGAACACGATTTAGCTCCCACGCGTTTGCTCTGTATTTAAAGCCACTGCTAGTAAGCGCTCCCACAGGACAAACCGCAATACATTCGCCACAAAATGTACAATCAAGAAGCTCGCTACCTTTTGGAATGATGGTAGATTTGTAACCGCCAAATTGAACCTCGATAGCATCATCGCCTATAACTTCGTTACAGACATGAACACACTTCTCACACATGATGCACAGCGAAGGCTCATAATCTATAAGTCCCCATTTTTTCAAGGGGCGGAGTTGATCACGAGCGGAGAAATTTTGACGCTCAACATCAAATTCCAAAGTCTTATTTTGTAAATCACACTCCCCTGATTTGTCACAAACTCCGCACTCTAGAGGATGATTTACATCATATAGTTTCATAATATTTGTGCGCTCATGGTTAAGAGCTTGAGAATTTGTAGTTATCTCTACTCCCTCAATAGGAGGCGTATTACAGCTAAGCACAAAGCCATCCATACCACTTGCTTCAACAACGCACATACGGCACGATGCGCAAGGTGATGTTTTTGAAATATAGCACATTGTTGGGATATAGATGCCATTTTTGCGAGCGACATTTAAGATGCTCTCACCTTTTTGGGCAACTACCGAGATGCCGTCAATTTTAAAACTAACTTCTTTATTCATCTCACCCATCCTTTATGCCTGTACCATTGCTATATAGTAACAACGCATACAGCGCTCTGCTTCACTTAGCGCCTCTTCTTGAGTGAAGCCTAGGTTAACTTCTTTATTGTTGTATTTACGATCTTCTGCTTCAAGAACTTGACTATGCTCTCTAGGAATTCCAGCCAGCCAACCTTTAACTTTCTCTTTTTTATCATAAACACGAAGTTTTCTAAGGTGATCTTCCATAATCTCATCATCACTTAGAGTAACCTCACCACTCTGGACATAGCGTGCCATAACAGATGCTGCACGCTTTGCCTGTCCCACGGCATTTACAATAGTCATAGGACCATATTCACAATCCCCAGAAGCAAAGATACCTTTACGAGATGTCATGTAATCCTTACCGTTTGTTTTGATAGTCGCCCAGGAAGTCTTCTCAATCTCCCACTCAGGAGGAAGTAGTTTTAAATCAGCCGACTGCGAAACTGCAGGGATAAGATAATCCGCCTCTATCTCAAAAGATGCTCCCTCGACTTTAACAAGCTCTGCACGACCGCCATCAGGATTTGGAACTAGCTCAAACTTATCGATTAGAAGAGATTTTATTATATTGTCTTCATCTCTTAAATCAGCTACTGCCGAATGAAAGATAAACTCAACACCCTCTTCTACGGCTTCATGATACTCTTCGTATGTAGTATTGCGAATAATCGTCTGCTCATCTCTACGATAAATCATATAGACCTTTTTCGCATTTGCACGAATTGCGCATCTTACAACGTCCATAGATGTAAAACCGCCTCCTACACAAACAACTGTCTTACCTGTCAAATCAACATAAGGAGTTGTTAAGAGGTTCTCCTCTTGCTCCTCTTTTGAGATTGTATAGCCATACTTCTCATAAAGGTTTACTTTATCAAGAAAGTCTATCGCACCCCAGTAGCCCTTTATCTCAGCTCTTTCGTTGTTACAATAAACTTTTTTTGAGATTCTAGTACCTGTTGCAATCATAACCGAATCGTACTCATTTTCAAATCTTCGCATATCATCGGCATTGATTTTAGCGTTGGTTATAAAGTTAACGCCCATATCTCTGACACACTCAATATCTTGATTATACTTAGCTATGGGCATTCTATATTCAGGTACACCAACGGCAACTTCACCACCAAGAACAGGGAGTTCCTCGTAAACATCACACTCAATACCCTCAGCTGCCAAATAATAAGCCGTTGTAAGTCCGGCAGGTCCTGCTCCAATGATTGCAACTCTTTTTCCGTTGCTAGGCTTCTTCTGCATCGGGTGGAAAAAGTCATACCCATGGTCGGTTTCCCAATCAGCACCAAGACGTTTAAGCGCCATGATAGAGACAGGCTCATCAAGGTTTGTACGGCGACATGCATCTTCACATGGATGAGGACAAACACGACCGCAAACATGTGCCAGTGGCATTGTCTGGCGAGTTGCCATAAGCGAGTCATCCATTCTAAGATCTCTTACACCCTCTATATAAGCAGGAATATCTACATGCGAAGGGCAAGCATCAGTACACGGTGCAGTTATTTTTGCAATATATCCTATCTTCTCATGATAATGCTTAGATGGCTTTTGCTCGTTTATACACTCTAAAAATGTATCCTCAAAGTGCCTCATCAGATCAATAATAGGGTTTGGAACCGTTTTTCCAATCTCGCATTTTGAAGTGACCTGCATACTTTTACCAATCTCTTTTAAATGGTCCAAATCAGCTATACTTCCCTCACCTCTAGCGATTTTATCGAGCTGATCATATAAAATACGTCCGCCCCAGCGCCCAGGTGCACATCTTCCGCATGCTTCTGAATACTCTTGATACTGCGCAGCGTACTCCATCGCTAAACGGATTACATCTACATCCTTATCAAAAAGTGCCACCCCGTCCCAGCCTATAAAAGCTCTGGATTCTCGGTGAGAATCATATTGTGCAGGCAGGTTATAAGCTGATTCTTCCCACTCCTCTTGCGGCTTGTTAATATTGTTTATAAACTCGCCGTTCCAAGTAGAAAAATATACTTTACTCAAAATTCAAATCCCACTTATTTTTTTGTTACGATAGTCCAGTCGACTTCGTTGAACTTTA
>NZ_JALNZY010000009.1 GCF_023229105.1 Sulfurimonas sp. | reverse complement strand
TCATAGGCGGCTTCTAAAAACAAGGTATATAAGAGCATAAAAAATATCATAAAAACCTACAATAAGTCCCAGAGCGTCTATTGTCCCTAAATAAAATAGAGAGAAAAAGATGGTGCCTGTAATCAGGCGGGCGATAGAGGTGCAGTATGCCAAAAAATGTGCCTCTTTGGTTATTCCAGCCAGATGTAAAATACCAACAAAACCCATAAAACCAAAAACAAGGTAGTAGTACGGAGTGAAGTATAACCCTAAAAACTCAAACAGCACAGGCGCAGAGATAAAGAGTAAAAGTGCACCCAAACCATCTGACATAAAGCCGTTTATATGATACAACTCAAGCAAAGAAGGCTTTGGAATTTTTATCTTTTTTATAATAAAATAAATTAGACCCCCAACTGCCACTACTCCGCCAAAGAGGCGAATCCACCACATAGATATTACATCAACTGCGAAAACTCCCGCTTCATCAAAGCCTGCAAGTGAGAGCGCTACAAAGATAACTCCTATAACAAAAAGCCAAAAGTACATAAACTTATCCGGCAATTTGTAAAAATACTTCAAGATGCTAAGTGACATAAAAAATATACCTAGTCCGATGGCAACATGAGCATGAGCGACAATCAAATCATTTCTGTGAAATGGCCAGCGTATCTCGGGAATAAACAGTATATTTCCCTGAATCATTACAAACAAAAACGCCCAGATGGAGATTACAAGATAAGGTGTCTGTTTAAAAGTTATCTCTGCATCTCTGCACCACTTAATCAAAAGCGGAGCATAGGCAAATGTCAACCATTGATAAACCCACTCCTCCCCGTACGAGAGTTCCCCTCTAAATATTCGAGTACCCACAGAGAGCGCATATCCGGCAAGCGGAATTATCCAAAAAAGATGCCATTTTGGGGTAAAACTCTCTTTTGCGTGTAGCTTTATCATAAGATAAAAAAGCGGAATAAGCGTAAAACTCATCCCTAGAGTATTGTCTCCATGAGGTCCGATTAATGTTTTTTCAACCTGTCCGAAAGTGGGGTTCATTAGAACAAGAAGCGATATAGGAGCAACAAACAGAAGCGTTTTGGAGACTTTTACCCATAACGGCGTAATCTTATAATGCTTTATTGTTTTAAATATGGCAACTATATAAAAAATTCCAGAAGCCACAAGTATAAAATTTAACTCATAAGCAAAATCATAAAAAGGCAAGCCCCTTTGAACTCCGAGTAAAATAGAGACAACAGCCATAAAAAGAAATAGATGCCACAATAAAAAGTAGTTTTTAAGCGGCTCTACAGCTTGGCTTAAATCAAGCTTATCTTTTGCAAAAAGTGCAAAAGGAAGCAGCGACAAAGCAAGCATTATGGGACCATAAAGCATTAGCGTAATATGCAGAGAACGAGTAGTCGAAGCATTTAAAAGCGTAGAGTCTAAGAGTGAAAAGCCCAACATCTGAGCCCCATAGATAACCCCTACTACAATAGAGCCTAAAAATATAAATGCCCAAATAGGCATAACTAAATCTACTAGTTTATAAAATTTGTCCATCTTTTAACCTGATTATTTGAGTTGCATAATTCTCTATCCGCATATCATGAGATGCAACTACTACTGTAGTGCCATTTTTTAGAGCATCTGCTAAAAGTCCATAAACTATTGTTGAGTTTTTTGAATCCAAACTGCCTGTCGGCTCATCTGCAAATATGATTTTTGGCTCATTAACAAGCGCTCTTGCAAGAGCCACCCGCTGTCTCTGCCCGCCTGAAATCTCATTTGGATAACGCGCTGAGAGTTCCAAAATACCGAGTTTCTTAAGTATTTTTTTTATATTGTGCTTTTTATCATCTAGTGCGGCTAATACTATGTTTTCATAGACGCTTAGATAGTTTATGAGATAGTGAAACTGAAAAACAAATCCTACTTTGCTTTGACGAAAATAATCTATATTTTTAATTTTATCAACCGACTCACCATCTATCAAAAGCTCTCCGCTTGATGGTTTTAAAAGAGTTGAGAGAATAGAGAGGAGTGTTGATTTTCCACTTCCGCTCTCTCCACTTAAAAATAAAAACTCACCTCCCTTAATCTCAAACGAGAGATCAAAAAGAACCTGCTCAGCTCCGTAAAAGTGTGAAACATGTGATGCTTTTATCATGCACATCCTTGATTTATAAGAAGTATCGGGTCTGTTTTAGAAGCTATCCAAGCCGGTACCAGTGAGCCCAGAAGAGCCATAAAAAGTGTTGAAGCCAGAACATAAATGGCAGTAGAGAGCGAAAGAGTACCATTTACATACCCCTGAAGCATCTCTATATGCGGTAGCAAAGCCAAGATGCCAAGACTTAGAAGAAGAGCAAACAAGTAAGCAGAAACACTCATTATAAACGTCTCAAAAAAGAGATTTTTAATGATAAAAAACCGACTTTTACCAAGTGCGCGCATAATACCAAACTCCTCTTTTCGTGAGTTAACAATCATGCTCATAACCGAAGCAATTCCCATTAGCCCCATAGCAAAAGCGAGTGTCGAGATTACAAGAGATGAGTTTTCAATGATTTTAAACTGGTTATACTCTTTTACAAAATTCTGCGTAGTCTTTACCTCTATCTCATCATCAAGCAGAGCGATTTTTTTTGCGATATTATCTGTATTGTTTGGCGAATCAGAAGTGACTAAAATAAAAGAAGCAGAGCGGTTAAAAAGTCTCCCTGCATCCTCTATATTCATAACAACGCCACCCTCTTCAAAGCCTATCTCGCTACTAAAGATGCCTGAGATTTTAAAACGCTTGTTCCCTATATTTACACTTTGCGATGCAAACTGCTTAGCCAGATTTGCACCCAAAATAACTTCGCCATCCTTTGGATACTCTCCCCTTGAGAGCTTATAGTGTGAAAAATGATTTGCTGTTGTACCGTAAATTCCGGCTATTGGAATATGCCCTATCGGGGAAGCCCCTACTATCATTCCATAGCTTGATGCTACACTCTCTAGCTTATCTATCTTTTTAATTAAGCCGATATCAACATTTGAAAAAAAGGTGTCTGAGATGCCTTTTTGAGTAATGATAATATCTCCATCAGTTTTTATCATCTTCGAGTACATCCCAATTACACCCTGAGATACCGAACTTATAAGAAAAATGGCCATTACCGCGATGGTAATGGATGAAAATATTAAAAGGCTTTTAAAAGGGGTTTTTCTGAGTGCTTTTAGCGATATCACTTCTCAATCGCTGCTTTGAGTTCTTGTTTTGAAGAGATAAAAGATATCTCTTTGATTTTTGAATCCTCTACACGAAGCAGAGTAATTTTCTCCTCTTTGTTTGGAATACTGTTTTGGAACTTATCTCCATAGTGCAGGTAGATAAGATGTTTATATTTTTGAAGTTTTGGCAAAGCAAACATACTCGTAATAATGGACGGCATTTTGTTTATGTCTGCTATAAATATAGAGTTATGCTTTAAAAGATAAAACTTATTTTGAGTATCAAGATATTCGTTGATTAAAGCTCCTGTATCTTTATCAAAAGCAACTATTACCAACTTTGTTTTTTGCGGTATCTTCATCTGACGACCTGTCGGAGTCTCATACTTAAAGTTGTCCAACACGTTTAATGGGGAGTCTATTTTTATAGAATCTGCGCCTAATAAAGCAGCGCTTATGGTTAAAGCTGCTAAAAATTTATTCATTTTTTTCCTTGAATTAATAAAATAAAATTATACTACCATTATGTTAATTGATAGTAAAAACCGGTATTTGAGATGAAACTCTGTACCTGACATTAACACCCCAGTATCCAAGCCCTCTGCAGACATAAAGAAGCGTATTTTTATGCTTATACTCTCCCGATATATAGGGTTGAAAATATTTAACAACAATGCTAAGAGGGTATATCTGTCCGCCATGAGTATGTCCGCTGAGTTGAATATCTACGCGAAAATCATCTATATGTGAGATATCTTTTGGTTGATGCGTTAGCAGTATTGTAGATACGTCAGGATTTAGTTCTAAAAAAAGCTCTTTTATGGGTCGTTTGATTCCGCGCACAAAACTATATCTATCACTAAGCCCTACTAGCTGTAAAAGAGAGCCTTTTATCTTCAGCTCTACTATTTTATTATCAAGACAGACGACTCCGCTCTCTTGCATTATAATTTTGAGCTCTTTTGGACCATAAAAAATATCATGATTTCCGCTCACATAATATGATGGCACTTCAAGCTCCCTAAAGCATCCAAGATGCTCTTTTACAAGCAAGGCGGAGGTTTGAAGTATATCTCCGCTAAAGAGAAGAAGATCAGGTTTTATCTTGTTTATCTTTTCTACAAGAGTTCTAAGATAATCAACTTTGACATTTCTGCCAAGGTGAAGATCAGATAGCTGAACTATACGCAATCCCTTTAAAGAAGCGCAGAAAGTATCGCTCTTTAATGCAACCTCCTCAAAAGGAAAATGCTTCCAGCCGACTTGCAAAGACACGCTACTTCAACCTAGTTGGCAAGATAGTTTTTAACAAGCTCTATCCATGCATCAAGTGCAGGTTTCATAGCTTCAAGGTCCAAAGTATCGCCATTTAATATAATTTTTTTATCTTTTATTATATCCATGCTCTCTATCAACACTTCATCCGTTGTAGCATCGACAATACGCTTCTCGCCTAACATTCTTACATTTTCATCTATATAGGAGTTGTAAGATGTTACGGTAATATCCATCGCTATTGGCGAAAATTGATTCCATTTTTTATCATCAAAGTGCACCTCTACCGCCGAGACTGCCGACTCAAATATCAGGGTATCCACTCCTTTTTTCTCTACTACTTTGTATACAGAGCTGTTTTTAATTTCTCTTTTATATCCCTCATCTAAATAGTCTGAAATCTCTTTGTAGAGTCTCTTTTGTGAGGCTGTCTGCTCTTTAGGCGCAATTGCAGATATTACTTGAGTCGGAGCAATTAAAATAGTTTTGTACTTTGAGAGCTTAACCTTATCTACACTTTTTAATTGCGTATAATCTTTGAAAAATCCACTATTTTTGGCATCAACACTCTTAAGTGCACAGCCACTCATTAAAAACATTAGTCCAAAAACAATCACGCCAAATACTGCTCGTAGTTTCAATTTAATCCTTTGTCGGCAAAACGCCTGTTATTATATTTTCACAATAATAACATTATAGATTAAAATCTGTCTATAGCTTAAAGTTTATCTATTTTAATAAATTATGTTATTATTATTTACAAATTAAGAGTACCCGCTTAAGGTTGGCATAATGAAACATTTAAAATTAGTTCTGGCTCTTCTTCTTATTGCTGTTCTCTTTTCAGGCTTTTGGTCCGGTAAAAGTAAGCGTGAAATCAGAGAAGAGAACAGGCTTGAGAGAGTAAACCGTATCGTATCTAGTAATCAAACTATGCAACTGCTATATAAATATGCACCTGAAGCAAAAAAGATAGTGCTTCGCTCTTACGGGTATGCAACGTTTAGTAATGTTGGGGTCAACCTTGTTTTTTTATCGGCAGAAGGCGGAAAAGGTCTTGCCCACAATAACAAAACAGGAATAAACACTTATATGAATATGGCATCTGGAGGTGTTGGCTTTGGTCTTGGCATCAAGGATTTCAGAGCAGTTTTTTTATTTGAAAATAAAAAAGTATATGATACCTTTGTTAACTCTGGCTGGGAAGCAAATGCGCAGGCTGATGCTGCTGCTAAGTATGAGGAGAGAGGGGGTTCTGCAAATGCAGCTGTTACGGTTGCACCGGGAATACGACTCTATAAAATGACGCAAAACGGCTTAGCTCTGCAAGCTACCATTCAAGGAACTAAATATTGGAAAGATGAAGAGTTAAACAAAAATTAATTTTTCTCAAAAATAAAATAACCCCGCTAAAACTACAAACTAGATTAAATCTAGTTTGTGAAGCTTAGATGCAAGTCACTTTTTTTCTATTTTCTCTTTTTATACTTTTTTTGCTACACTTGCAAACTTAAAAATTACTACACTATATATAATGTATAGCGCAACAGGAAAATTATTTGAACTTAATTATCGTCGAATCACCCGCTAAAGCTAAGACTATTAAAAACTTTCTCGGTAAAGATTATGAGGTCATCGCTTCAAAAGGACATATACGAGACCTTCCAAAATCTCGTTTTGGAATTAGCGTGGATGAAGACAATCATCTCGTTCCCGTGTACAGTGTCGCAAAAGAGAATGCCGCAACAGTCAAAGAGATAAATGCTTTGGCAAAAAAGAGTGATACGATATATATCGCGACCGATGAGGACCGCGAGGGAGAAGCTATAGGGTGGCACATAGCTCATGCTATAAAAAGAGACCCTCTTACGCTTCCTAGAATAGTATTTCATGAGATAACAAAAACTGCGATAAATAATGCCCTGCAAAATGCCCGTAAAATAGACATGGATATGGTAAATGCTCAACAAGCTCGCCGTATTCTTGACCGTGTCGTAGGCTACAAACTCTCTCCACTTCTAAGCTCAAAGATACAAAAAGGACTCTCAGCAGGTCGTGTTCAATCCTCAACACTAAAACTTGTAGTAGATCGCGAGCGTGAGATAAAAGCGTTTATTCCCGAAGAGTATTGGACAATAGATACACTTTTTAAAAAAGATATAGAAGCGACTCTTATAGAGCATAAACAGGACAAACTCTCAAAACTCTCAATTACAAATAAAAAACAAGCAGACTCAATAGTAGAAAGTGTCAAAGCCGACTCCTTTGTTATATCAAAAATTGAGACAAAAGAGAGAAAAAGCTCAACTCCGCCGCCATTTATGACATCTACTCTTCAACAAACTGCATCAAGCAAACTAGGATTTACCCCTAAAAAAACAATGATGGTAGCGCAAGCTCTCTATGAGGGCGTAAAAACTCCAAGCGGAACAAGCGGTGTTATTACCTACATGAGAACGGACTCTCTCAACCTTGCACAGGAGTCTTTAAGCGCTGTTCGCGGCGTAATTGAGAGCAGATTTGGCAAAGAATATCTTCCTAATGAGCCTAAAATTTATACAAAAAAAGCAAAAGGCGCGCAAGAAGCACACGAAGCAATCCGCCCGACTATGTTACAGTTTACCCCAGAGGTCGCGCAGAGTTTTTTAAAGCCTGATGAGATTAAACTCTACCGTCTAATATATGAGAGATTTATGGCATGTCAGATGAATGATGCCATCTTTGAGCAACAGAGCATTATCTTTAGCGGCAAAGAGAACGAGTACAGAGCAAGTGGAAGAAAGCTCATTTTTGACGGTTTTTATGCACTAACGGGAGCAGAAGACAAAGACAAACTTCTTCCGACGCTTAAAGAGGGCGAAGCAGCCGAAATACAAAAAGTAAAACAAGAGCAGCACTTTACAGAACCGCCAGCTCGTTACTCTGAAGCTGCGCTCATCAAAAAACTAGAAAGCGAGGGAATCGGTCGTCCCTCAACCTATGCTCCAACTATTGCAACTCTTAGCAGCAGAACTTATGTGACTATTGAAAAAAAGCAGATTATTCCTACAGAGATGGCATTTACCGTCACGGAGATTTTAGAGAAAAATTTTGCAAATATAGTCGATGTCTCCTTTACTGCAAACATGGAGGAGAAGCTTGATGAAGTAGCAGAGGGACAGAATGATTGGCAGAAGCTTTTAAGCGATTTTTACTTCCCGTTTTTAGAGCAGGTAGAAGAGGGTAAAAATAAAATAGTATCGCTAAAAGTTGCAAAACCTCTTGGTCGTGCTTGTCCTAAATGTGCAGAGGAGCTACTTCTTCGTTCAGGAAGATTTGGAGAGTTTATCGCATGTAGCGGCTTTCCAAAGTGTAAATATACTGAACAGGTCGAAGGTAGTGAGGAGGACAAAGGGCAGGCAAACTCTGAGTCAAGCGATGAGATATGCGATAAGTGCGGCAAAGCGATGGTTGTAAAAAGCGGCAGAAACGGTCAGTTTTTAGCATGTAGCGGCTACCCTGAGTGCAAAAACACAAAAAGCATAAACATAGAGGAGAAAATAAGCGAGACTCCATGTCCTGATTGTGGCGGCAAAATAAGCCTTAAAAACTCAAGACGAGGTCCATTTTGGGGGTGTGAGAACTATCCTAAATGTACATTTATCTCAAAGTTTGAACCAACAACTATAAAATGCAAAGAAAAGAGTTGCGGCGGCGCTTTGGCAAGAAGAACCTATAGAGCAAAAGAGGTTTATGAGTGCATAAAGTGTAAAGCACGAACGCCGATTGAAGATATAGAGTAAAAATAGATTATGAAAATAGGCATCATTGCAGACACTCACACAAAGGTAAAAAAAGCCAGAAGAGCGATAGATTCTCTCATGGCCGACGGTGCCGAGTTTATGCTCCATGCGGGCGATATAGTAGATGTGGAAGTGCTTCATCTTCTGCATAAAAGCGGCATCAGATATGAAGCGGTTTATGGGAATAATGATGCCCATTTGGCAAAGTTTCACGACGAGTTTAATCTAGTTCAAGAGCCATACTACTTTAAGCTTGCAAATACAAAATTCAAGCTTATGCATCTCCCTTTTTATATGACTCCAGACACAGATGTTATAATATTTGCTCATACTCACGAGTTTTTTATAGAGTTTGTTAACAACACCCTCTTTTTGAACCCCGGGGAGGTGTGTGCTAGAAATAAACCCCTCTCTGAGTGGGCGATGCTGGAGATAAAAGAGAGTGAGTTTATACTAACAAGGTACACAAGAGCCAACAAAAGTGACGAGATAAAAAAAGAAGAGTTTAGACACACAAGGCAAACCCCATGAATAAAGAGATATTTTTATGCTCAATCTGCAACATAAACAGCGGTACCTGTAATGAAGATTGTAAGTTTTGTTCTCAAAGCGTACGCTATAAAGCAGATATAGAACGGTATAAACAAAAAGATATGGAGCTTATTTTAAAAGAGGCAAAAACTGCATATGCAAATGGCGCCTTGGGATTTTGTCTTGTAAGCGCAGATAAAGGTCTAAATGAAAAAATTCTCTCTTTTGTCTGCTCTATTGCTGAAATTTTGACAAAAGAGGTGCCGCATCTTAGACTAATCGCCTGCAACGGCACCGCAACACTTGAACAACTTCTTACTCTTAAAAAAGCGGGCATAAAAGCATATAACCACAATCTTGAAACCTCAAGAAAGCACTATGAAAAAGTCTGTACAACACACTCTTGGGATGAGAGATATGAGACTTGTCAAAATGTAAATGAAGCGGGTTTAGTGCTTATTAGTGGCGGAATTTTCGGACTTGGGGAGAGCCATGAAGATAGAATAAATATGCTTGAGTCTTTAAAATCTTTAAATCCTGCATCTGTTCCTATAAATTTTTATCATCACAACGAAGCCCTTGAACTCGCTCCAAATCCGCTAAGTATTGAGGAGGCTCTATCTCTTATACAGCTTACTAGAGATATGCTTGATGCTGCCGAGCGCATAATGGTAGCAGGAGGTAGAGAGCTTATGTTTGGGCAAAGGCAGAGTGAGATTTTTTCACATGGCGCAAACTCCATAGTTATTGGAAATTATCTTACAACTAACGGGCGTGAGATGAACAAAGATTTAGAGATGCTAAAATCACTAAATCTAAATATAGCAAAAACGGTACGATAAACCAATGAATGAAAATGTCATACTAGTAGTAACTATTTCTCTTATAATCATATTTTCGCCTTTTTTTGCGAAGCTTTTAAAACTTCCAACTACCCCGATTGAGATTATCTTTGGAGCTGTTTTCGCTTATGCCGGCTTTTTACATGAGGAGCACCTTTTTAAAATAGTGGCAGAACTTGGATTTTTATATCTAATGTTTATCGCCGGAACTGAGATAAATCTAAAAAACACTCTCAAAACGCCAAAACAGTTAATAAATAAAATCATTCTCTATCTTGTTATCTTATACGCATTTTCTATTGCCCTCTCCCTCTACCTTAACCTTGGAAAGATATTTATGGTACTTATGCCGCTTATCTCTGTGGGGCTTATCGCAACGCTCTCAAAAGAGTACGGCAAAACTCCATGGCTCTCGCTCTCAATGACAGCAGGAGCAATAGGCGAGATAGTAAGCATCGGCTTTTTAACCCTAACCTCGGCAGCGCTGCAATCAGGCCTGGGGATGGGACTTGTTAAGACAATATTTGCGCTTGTGCTATTTTTGCTATTTATGTTTTTGCTATTTCGTGCAATGGAGCTTCTTTTTTGGTGGTTTCCGGAGGTATCAACATCTCTTATGCCTCATGATGACAACAAAGAGCAAGATATCAGGCTCTCCATGGGGATATTTTTTCTTCTTGTAGGTGCTATGCTCTACTTGCATCTAGAGCTTGCCTTTGGCGCGTTTTTAGCGGGAATATTTATTCCTACTTTTTTTGAGCATAAACATGAACTGCCCGAAAAACTCGCCTCCTTTGGTTTTGGGTTTTTAGTGCCTATATTTTTTATCCATATAGGAAGTTCTTTTAACCTTGAGATGCTCTTTGTGGATGGGCTTATACAAAAAGCACTCTTTATCACACTCGCAATGACGCTTATGAGAGTTGTGGCATCTCTTGTGTTTATAAAAGAGTTAAAGCTTATAGACTCCTTGCTTATGGGGCTTTCCCACTCCATGCCGCTAACACTACTCATCGCTATGGCAACCCTTGCTTATAATGCAAACAGTATAGATGAACTTCACTACTATGCACTTATTTTAGCTTCACTTTTTCAAGCAATTTCTATCATGATTATTATTAAACTTATAAATAACTACAAAATAAAGAAAATAGGAATCAAAAATGAAATTCACTAAAGTGTTTATATTTTTATCGCTATTTGCTATGTTTGTAAATGCACAAACACCCTTTGAACTAAGCGGTGTAAAAAGCTACTATCCCGTAGTAGAGTTAAACAGTGAGAAAATTGATAAAAAATATAAACAGCTCCTACTTGATATGATTGTACAAACATCTACAGAGCTTGGGATAAATACTCAAAACTTCTCTACAAGGTCGCTTGCATTTCTTGTTGGCTTTATAGGAGTGGGAGATACGATTGCACTAAAAATAGAGTTGATGCTAGGAGAGAGTGCAAAAAGACTCGACACAAAAGAAAATATTTTTGTTATCTCCTACATGAGCAGTAGGATTTTAGTTGTGGAAGAGTTAGAGAGTGACTTACTAGATAATGCGCAAGAACTTTTGTACAATTTTGCGCTGCAGTACAAGGAGGACAACTTATGAAAAAATTAGTAATTGTCATGACGCTAAGCTTAATACTTTTTGCTGAGGGATATAAAGAGTTTGCCAAAGAGATGGCGTATGAAACGGACTACAAAACGGCTCTTGAGAGAGCAAAAAAAGAGAAGAAAAACCTTATGGTTCTGATGATTACAAACTACTGCCCGTGGTGTAGCAAATTTGAGAAAAAAACGCTCATGGATAAAAATGTTGATGATAAAATAAAATCAAAGTATATCCCTCTTATCATCAACCGACAAGAGGAAAATTTTCCAAAATATCTCTATGCTCCAGTTGTTCCAGTTACATTTTTTGTGGAGCCGAACAAGGAGAAGATAACTCACGAGAGTATCGGATTTTCTAATAAAATAGATTTTTTAAACCTTTTAAACGTTTTAGAGTAGAGCCAAAAGCTCTATCTTACTCTTCCTTTTCCTGAATGTGGCAAGCGATGGCATAGCCATGATTTAAACCAAGAGCAATACTCCCGCCGCTCTCTTGCGTGATATCTCCAGCGACAAAAAGACCCTTTATATTTGTCTCATAATTCTCATCATGTACAGGCTTGCCGTCTTGCTCGTTTATACCGGAATTTGCTAAAAATGCACTCGGAGTCGTCCCACCTATTGCATAGATTACCCTATCGTAAATGCAAGGCTCTATCTCGTTAAAAATCACTTTTACTTTGCCCTCCTCTGCCTCAAGCGACTCTATATCAACCCCTAAAATCGGCTCAACCTCTTTGTGCATAATGGCATTTGCAATATCTCTTTGATTTGTAGGATTTGCGCGTCTAAACGTCTCTCTTCTGTAGCAAATTGCCACTTCATTGGCTACGCTTAAATCAATCGCATACTCGATTGCGCTATCGCCACCGCCTACTACTAAAATCTTTTCGCCGCCGCTGCAATCATCTAGGGTATAACCCACTCTTTTTTTAATCTCCAATGGAATCTTATAATCCGGCTTATTCGGTTTTCCCATTCTTCCAATAGTAACAACCACATACTTTGCAGTTATGCTCTGTCCTGCCATAAAAACTTCAAAATATCCATCTTTTTTAACTATACTTTGAACCTCAACATGTGTTTGAAGCTTTACGGAGTGATGCGCTATAATCTCGTCAAAAAAATCCAGCGTTGTCTCTTTTGTTCCATCAACAAAGTAGATTCTGCCATCAAGTTCAATTTTTTGACCCTTCCAATCCTTATCTACTCTTTTGTTCTCTTTGTAGTATTTGCGTATCGTTGAGTTATGGTTTTGATCTTTTTCCAGTAAAACAATATCTCTTATCCCCTGCAGATAGCTCTCAACAGCAGTAGCAATTCCAGCCGGACCGGCACCTATAATAGCGAGGTTATACATATGACTCATAACAATTCCTTATAACATATTGTCAACATTCTAACATAATAAAAAAGCAATCTAAATATATTTTATACTATAATTTAAAAATTAAATCTATTTTTTTGGAAAAAACAAACAATGACCTCTTTTTTAATTTTACAACATGCCACGCATTGACAGCCAAAAATTTTACTCCTCTGCCATAGATAAGTACGGCATCACCGCTAGAGGTGTAAATTGGCACTCAAAGGAGTCTCAAAAAATCAGGTTTGATGTTATCCTAGAGATGCTGCCGCAAAATATAAACTTATACACCATAGCAGATGCAGGGTGTGGGTTTGGCGATTTGTACACCTATATGTTAAAGAAGAAAAAAGCGCCTAAAAACTATGTCGGTATAGATTCTTTAGTAGATATGTACTCTATAGCAAGCGAAAACACAGGTTGTGAGATAGTTGTTGCCGACATCTGCAAAGACAAACTCCCCTCGGCTGATTACTATATTTGCAGCGGTGCCATGAATGTGCTTGAGGAGTTTGAAACACATCTTTTCATACGAAATTGCTATGCTGCCTCTCAAATAGGGTTTATCTTTAATGTTCTTCACGGAGATACAATCAGTGAAACCTATAACTACATGACAACTGCGCAAATAGAGCAGATTGCAAATGATTTGGGGGCATCAGCCCTAATAATGAAAGATGACTACATGCAAGACGATATAACAGTTCTATTTATAAAAAACAGTGAAGAATCTCTATAGTGTGCGCCGTTTTTGGTATCTTAGGCGAGTATAATGAGAGCAAAGCAAAAAAAGCGCTCTCGCTTTTAACTCACAGAGGTCCTGATTTCTGCGGAGTGGTGCAAAGAGAAAATCTTTTTTTTGCACATCATAGATTAAGTATAACAGACACTCACTCCCGCTCAAACCAACCGCTTCTACATGAGAAACTTTTGCTCTCATTTAACGGAGAAATTTATAACTTCAAAGAGTTAAGAGAAGAGCTAAAGAGTGAGTTTATTTTTAAAACACAAAGCGAGGGCGAAGTCATAATTGCCGCTTACTTGAAGTGGGGAGTGGAGTTTATAACACACTTACGCGGTATGTTTGTTATAGCTTTGTTAGATGATGGCACACTGTATCTTTTTCGCGACAGACTTGGAAAAAAGCCGCTCTTTTATATGCATGACAAAGCTTTTATTTTTGCCTCCGAGATAAAAGCCCTTGTGCCGTTTTTGCAAAAAATTGAGATGGACGAGGAAGCACTTCTTAGTTATCTCTCTTTTTTGGCTCCGACTCCGCCCTTTACCTTTTTTAAAAACATCAAAAAACTCGCAGCCGGAGAGTATCTTACTTTCAAAGATGGGCATATCGAAGTCAAAAGATATTTTGACCTGCTAGATGCAAAGCCAAACCTCATTACAGATAGGGATGAAGCAATTTATATGCTGGAAAATCTCCTTGAAGAGTCTATAAAACTCAGACTTCACTCTGATGCGCCGATGGCTTCACTGCTCTCAGGCGGAATTGATAGTGCTGCCATAAATGCTTATGCTCTCAAACAAGGAGTAAATTTGCAAACATATACTTTAGGTTATAAAGAGTTTGCAAAGTATGACGAGAGAGCTGATGCAAAAGAGAGTGCAGCGCTTTTGGGACTTAAAAACCAAGAAATAATTATCTCACAAAATGATTTTATGCTCTCAAGCGAAAAAGTTTTTGAGGCAATGGATGAGCCTCTAAATGACCCTGCCGCAGTTCCTCTTTACCTGCTGTTTGAGAGGATTAAACAAGATGGTATCAGAGTCGTTTTAAGCGGAGAGGGAAGTGATGAACTGTTTTTGGGTTACAAACAATATTTTGAGTATCTTGATGTGCAGAGTGCTTCAAAGCTGAAAAACAAAAACTGGCTAAAAAACTATTTTCACGCAAATTTCTCCATGAACAGAGAGTGGGAGAGATACAAAAGAGTTTTTGATAGCACTCTGCTGTTTCGAACTATAGGAGAGAGTTTTAGCGACCTTCAAAAAAATGCTCTAATGAGAAGAAACATACGAGACAACGAATCGCTGAAATATCTCAAGAGCTACAGAGAGAGATTTGAGAACTCTTTGCATCAAGATGAGAGCATCTGGTACAGCTACATAGACCTGAATCTTTTTCAGGCGGAGCATTTTTTAACAAAACTTGACCGTGTAAGTATGGCGCACTCTCTTGAAGCACGCACACCTTTTTTAGACCATAAACTTGCCTCTGCTGTTTTTACTATTGACCCGAAACTACGCTATGAAGATGGTGCTAGCAAGGCACTTTTGAAAAAAATTCTAAAACCGTTCCTAGATGAGAAGATACTCTCGCGTAAGAAAAAAGGGTTCTCAAATCCCTACATGGAGTATCTGGTAAATAGTAAAAAGATAGCGTTGATAAAAGAGGTTAATGAGCAGAGCGGCATGTTTAAAAAAGAGGCGCTTGAGGAGTACATACAAAAAGCCTCAAGAGGAGGCTTCAAACAACATGTTTGGGGACTTTACGTGCTGAGTGTCTGGATAAAAAAATGGCTTCTTTAATCCCTGTTTTTTAATGCGCTAAGCGCAACAAACTGTGAAATCTCTGGGTCGTAATACTCTATCTCTCCGCTTTCAATATCATAAATCCAACCATGAATTGCAATTTCGCCGCTATCGACTCTTTTTTTTACAGACGGATATGTCAAAAGATTTTCTAATTGAGAAATAACCGAGAGTTTTTCGGTAAGACGATACAAAGCATCTTTATCAGCTCTGAGTCCAAGAGCTAAAAGTGCTTGAGATTTCGCACGCTCTCCAAGTGTTAGCCATGTTTTGGTATGAACCAGCTCAGGGTTATGCTCGCATATTTTATTGTGTAAAGCCTTTATCGCTCCACAATCTGTGTGTCCGCAAACAATGATATTTTGTACCTCTAAGATAGTTACGGCATACTCTATAGCAGAAGCAGTAGAGTGAAAATCTTCATCGGGTTTGTAGGGTGCAACAAAGTTGCCGATGTTTCTAACAACAAACAAATCGCCCGGAGCACTGTTTGTCATCAAATCGGGTATGACTCTTGAATCTGAACAGCCTATATAAAGAGCTTTTGGCGTTTGACCTTTTTCGGCAAGCTCCAAAAACTCTTTTTCATGAGCTTTAAAATAGCTCTTTTGAAACAGTTCATTTCCTAGCATCAGACTATAATTATCCATATATAAGTCCTCATAATTTTTTTATAAAAAAGTATATCCAAATAAAAAAAATCAGCCTTATTATTTATACTCATTATTTAAACATCTTATATTTTTCTAGCGCTTAAAAAGAGATAATCCTTACCCGTCACGACCACTCTATACCTCTTTTGTTGCAGATACTTCTTACAAAAGTGTATATCTTTTAAAACCAAACTAAGCTCACTAAAGCTGTAGTTTGGGGCTTTTGCACCGTAGAGCATCTCTTTGTCTATCCATCTGCAGTTTGGAAAACCGAGTATAATCGCCCCACTGTTTTGTAAATAATTTTGATATATAGACATAAAAGTAGCATTGAACTCTATGTTAGAGCTTTGAAGTGTTCCAATGGAGACGATAAGGTCAAATTTTCCTAAGTTCAACTCCTTAAGTCTATTTATGTCATGGCAAAAAAACGTCACATTTTTATACGCTAAAAACTCTTTTTTCGCATACTCTATCGCCGACTCAGAGTAGTCGATGCCTACAAATTCTATATCTTCAAACTCTTTTTGCGTAAGCATCTCTTTTATAACCATAAACTCCTCGCCGCTGTTAACACCGAGATTTAGAACCCTCTTTTTACTTTTTATATCTATGAACTCTAATGCTTTTTGATAGTGGTATAAAAAACTAAACTGTGCTGTTTTATCGATACTAAAAAACTCACTCTCTACCCCATACTTTTCACTGCCTTTTTCTTGACTTTTATGAAAAGAGTTTTTAACATGCAGCTTTTGAAATCTTAAAATCGTAGTTCTTTCATCTTTTTTTACAGGAGTTAAAAGTTTCATAAAAAAGAGTTGCGCCAAGTCAACAAAAGTTTTAAAGCCTATTCTCTCTATATCAGACTCCAAAATTTCCACTTCTACAACTTCACCATCTTTTACACGCAAATTCTCAAAGCACTCAAGTATCTCTCTTGAAGTTTTATCTCTTAATTCAATTCTCATCAAAGGGCTATTCCGGGGTATTGTAAGAGCGGTCACCCGCATCTCCAAGCCCCGGTATTATAAACTTATCACTATTTAGTCGCTCATCAATTTGCGAAATAAAAATATCCACCTCTGGATATGCCTTGCTTACTCTCTCTAATCCCTCAGGCGAGCCGATAATATTTAGCGCAATTATTTTCTTAGGATTTCTGCCCTTAATAAGCTCTATAGCATCACACATTGACCCGCCTGTTGCGACCATTGGGTCAACCAAAAGTATAGTTTTACCTCTGCAATCTGGAAGTCTGTCATAATACAAAACGCTCTTATGTGTAATCTCATCTCTTTTAATCGCCAAAAATCCTGCCGCAGCATCGCTCAGAAGTTCTATAGCGCTCTGCAGCATAGGCATACCTGCTCGCAAAACCGTTGCTACGATTATATTTTTTTCATCAATAGCGCCAAAACTTTGTTCACCTTGCCAAGTTTTTATACTCCTTTGGATTAAGGGGGACTCTTTTAGTGCTTCATAAACAAGCTGCTTTGTAAGCTCTGCAACTGTATGTCTAAAACGAATTGCATCACTCTTTTGCTCTCTTAAGTGCGTAATCAACGTTTTTGTAACGGGGTTTGATAATTCGTAAACCATTTTGTGTGCCTTAGATAAGCTTTTGTTAAATTGTACTATTGTAAATATTCAATAGCTCTTAATTTTTTATCTCGCAAATGCTTTTGTTTAAGGCGCAAAGCAGGTAGTCAATATCACTAATCTCCTGTGAGAAATGAATACTTATGCGAAGCCATCCCGGTTTTTCATCAAGATTATGATTATCATCAAGTCCCAGAAGGTCATGCCCGTATGGTCCTGCACATGAGCAGCCAGCACGAGTCTGCAGACCATTTTTGCTTGACATATAAGAGCAGAGCTGATACGGATCTACCTTCTCTATATTAAAAGAGACTATCCCGATGTTCTCCTCATTTAGACTTCCGTAAATCGTACACCCAGGTATCTCTAAAAGCCCCTTAATAAGATACTTCATCAGCTCATTCTTCTCTTTTTTAATCCAAGTAAAACCTATCTCATTGCGAAGCTGATAAGCAAGTGCAGCACGAATCAGCTGTAAAATAGGGGAAGTTCCGGCATCCTCACGAGCCTCTTTTTCATCAATAAAAAGATGGTTGTTTCTATCTACATATTCAACAGTTCCGCCGCCTGCAAATGTAGGTGCAATACTCTCATCAATCAGAGCTTTTCTTATTACCAAAAGCCCACATGAACCGGGACCTCCTATAAGCTTATGCGGAGACAAAAACATTACATCGTAAAAAGAGGATGGAACATTCATATATGGAGATGAGGCGGCAGCATCAAAACAGACAATTGCTCCATATTTACGTAGTAATTTAGAGATTTTCTCATACGGAGTAATAATTCCTGTAACATTGGAGGCTATGCAAAAAGCACCTATTTTTTCCGTGTGCTTACTTGTTTTTAAAACATCTTCGAGCTGCTCTAGGTCAATCATTCCTTCACTATTAATCCCGATACGCACTGTATCGCATAACGCTTCGCGATAACTTACCTCGTTTGAGTGGTGCTCATAAGGTCCTACAATAACAAGCGGGCGTGATGAGCTCTGACTTTGAATTTTAAATCTTTTACGAGTTGCAGGCGGAATATATATTCCTAAAATCTCCTGAAACTTCTTAATGGCTGCCGTTGCCCCGCAACCTGCTGGTAAAATTGCAAAATCTAGCTCAAGCTTTAGCAAGCTTTTTAACTGTCTGCGCGCTTGCTTGTACAAAAAATCTGTTTTTGCTGCCATTGAAGCCTCTCTTGAGTGTGTGTTTGCATAAGTTTTTAAAACTTCTGCTATGCGCGACTCAACCGCTTTATATGCCAACCCTGAAGCCGTATAGTCAAAATAGTGCCTCTTGTGAATTCCGATAATACTCTTTCTTATCTCCTCTTTTGAGTTTTTTTTACTCTCCAAAAGAAGCGGTCTAAATAACTCTTTACTCATACAAAACCCCTGCTGCATAGTCATGAAAATTTTTATAATGAGTGCTTCTGTAGCTCTCAATTATACTTTCTACAATTTTAAATGCATCCTTAGAAATAAATTTTATCCCTGTTTTTCTGCCAAAGTTGCTTCTGTCTCCCTCAAGGTTGCCGCCCAAAATAAGCTCAAATCCGGACACAGTCTCACCCTTATGTTTAACCTTGCACCCCAACAATCCGATATCTACAATGTGTGGATGAGCACATGAGTGCGGACATCCGTTAACACTAAATGAGAGCGGTTCACTAAAATCTGGAAATTTTTTCTCTAGATACTCTGCCAGCTCTATTGCCAAATCCTTTGTTTCAGAAACCCCGTATTTGCAAAAATTCCTCCCCGTACAAGAGAGACTTCCTGCTTTAAAAGAGGACGGATTTGCATCTATGCCTATTGCAGAGAGCTTCTCTACTGCAGCATGCGCACTTTTGCTAGGCAGATCTGTGATGACAAAGTTTTGAGATATTGTCGCTCTTATAGCGGAAGCTTCATATTTTCGAAGTATCTTCAAGAGTCCATATAATCCCTCAGCGCCTATCTTACCGCCGTTAATCGCACAACCGATATAGCTTCTGCCCTCTTTTACACTACCGTGAACGCCAAAATGCCCTCTTTGTGCATATGGAGTGTAGATTTGAACTCCTTTTTTTTGAAGGCTAAAATCTAACTTTGAGTGCAGTGTCTGCAAAAATTTATCTACTCCAAAAGTCTCAAGGAGATGTCCGACTCTTGCTCTGTTTCTATTTTCTCTGCCGCCATGCTCCTTGTATATCTCAGTTACCGCTTTTGCTACTGCCAAAACCTGCTCTGCTTCTACATAACCTAAATGGGAGGCTATTCGCTTGTTTGAAGCCAGACCTCCGCCTACGCTGACATCAAAGAGAACTTTATCATCTTGAAATTTTGTAGCATTAAAACTCAAATCTTGTATCTCATGCGATGCGCAGTGTTTAGAACAGCCACTGATTCCGACTTTGTATTTTCTAGGAAGATTTGAGACCTCTTTATTTGCATCAAAATATTCATTTACCTCTTTTACAATTGTGCCAACATCAAAAATTCGCTCGACATCAACATCGTTTATAGGGCATGTTACAACATTTCTCGGGACATCTCCTGCCGCAAAAACAGTAGTGAGTCCAGCTTGCTCTAATCGCTTAAAAATTGTCGGCAAATCTTCTACTTTTATATAGTGAAACTGAATATCCTGCCTTGATGTAAAATCGGCAGTTCCCCTTGCATATCTCTGTGAAATCTCCGCTACAGCCTCAAGTCCCTCAAGGTCAAGTCTGCCGCCGAGAAGTTTTACTCTTAACATAAAATAGAGAGTGTTGTCATCTTTGTCTTGAAGATTTCTGTTTTGGGTATAGAGACCATACCACTTAAATCTGTCTATGTCTTCGGGATCAATCTCTTTACCTGTTTGTGCATAGCGATGTATATCTCCTAAGACGTCTAAGCCATCTTTTTCTATTTTTATCCGCTCAACTCTCTTTGCTTTTGTCTCTTTTAACATCTTATTATCCCTAAAAAATCTCTTTTGCTTCCCAGTGAGGAAAACGTTTTCTCATTAATGCGTTTAACTCCACCTCAAATTCTGAAAACTCTGAAGTTTTTGTTTTTGAAGGCTCCTCTGATTTTTGTACAATCATTCCGGCTCCTACCGTATTGTTAGTAATTCTGTCTATTATTATAAAGCTTCCCATTGCCTTGTTTTTACTGTAAGAATCATATGCCAAAGTGCTCTCTAAATCTAACTTTGCATGCCCTATCTCATTTAGATTAAGTAGGTTTGCACTCTGCTCTTGTAGCGTATTTACATCAGTTTTGTAGTAAAACTCATCTATACTTCCAACACTCAAAGATGAAGCTCTTTTTATAAAATATTGTTTATGTTTTAACAGCGGCCCTTCACTCATCCAGACAATGTTTACATCAAAAGAGTCCCCACTATCTGGCTGTTCGTCACTTTTAACGATAATATTGCCACGACTTATATCTATCTCATCCTCAAGTCTTAGAGTAACTGCCTGCTGTGCATATGCATAATTTAAATTGCCATCATACATAACTATCTCTTTTACTCTTGAACTTTCCCCTGAGGGCAAAACGGTAATGTTATCGCCGACACTTATGACACCAGAAGATATAGTTCCGCAAAAACCTCTAAAATCGAGATTTGGTCTGTTTACATACTGTACAGGCAATCTAAAATGCACTAAATCTCTGTCACTACCTATCTCTATATTTTCCAAAAGGTGCAAAAGCGTCTCGCCTTTGTACCATGGAGATTTTTCACTTTTATCAACCACATTGTCGCCATTTAGGGCAGAGAGTGGAATAAGCGTAATATCATCACTTAGTCCAAGCTCTTTTGCAAAAGAGAGGTAGTCTTTTGATATATTTTCATAAACCTCTTGACTAAATTCCACTAAATCCATCTTATTTATTGCAACAACTATATGTTTTATACCGAGCAATTTTGCTATAAAAGAGTGTCTTCTTGTCTGTGTTTGCATACCATATCTAGCATCGATGAGGATAATTGCCAAATCAGCAGTACTCGCACCTGTTGCCATGTTTCTCGTGTACTGCTCATGTCCAGGTGTATCGGCGATGATAAATTTTCTCTTATCCGTCGTAAAGTATCTGTATGCGACATCAATGGTAATCCCCTGCTCACGCTCACTCTGTAAGCCATCAACAAGAAGTGAAAGGTCAAACTCTCCCTCGGTTGTGCCGCTTCTTTTGGAATACTTTTTTATAGCTGCTAGCTGATCTTCAAAAATCATCTTTGAGTCATGTAGAAGTCTTCCTATAAGGGTACTTTTTCCATCATCAACGCTTCCGCATGTTATAAACCTGAGCATCTCTTTGTTCTCATGCTCTTTTAAATAACTCTCAATATCCGTTGCTATTTTTGTCTCTAATGCTGACATGTTAAAAATACCCCTCCATTTTTTTCTTCTCCATAGAACCTGTTGAATCGTTATCAATCACACGCCCCTGCCTCTCGCTTGTTTTTGTCAAAAGCATCTCTTGGATAATCTCAGGTAAGGTCGTTGCATTTGACTCAACCGCTCCCGTTAAAGGATAGCACCCCAGAGTTCTAAAGCGAACCATCTCCTCTTTTATAACCTCTCCCTCTTCTATAGGCATTCTCTCATCATCTACCATTATCTTGACTCCATCTTTTTGAACAACAGGTCGTTTTTTTGCAAAATAGAGTGGAACTATAGGGATTTGCTCTAAGTAAATATATTGCCAAATATCAAGCTCCGTCCAGTTTGAGAGCGGAAAAACTCTTATGCTTTCACCTTTGTTCACTCTTGAGTTATACAAATTCCATAACTCAGGTCTCTGGTTTTTTGGGTCCCATCTATGGTTCTTATCCCTAAAAGAGTAGATTCTCTCTTTTGCTCTGGATTTCTCTTCATCCCGTCTTGCTCCGCCAAAGACCGCATCAAACTTATATTTATTTAGTGCCTGCTTTAGTCCTTGCGTCTTCATGATGTCGGTATGCAGAGCCGAGCCATGGACAAAAGGATTTATATCTTTTTCAACCCCCTCTGGGTTAGTATAAACCAGAAGCTCAAACCCCTCCTCTTTTGCTCTTTTATCGCGAAAAGCAATCATCTCTTTAAACTTCCATTTAGTATCTACATGCAAAAGTGCAAAAGGTAACTTCGCAGGGAAGAAAGCCTTAAGTGCGAGATGGAGCATTACCGCGGAGTCTTTTCCTACGGAGTACATCATCACGGGATTTTCAAACTCCGCAACAACCTCTCTTAATATGTGAATGGATTCAGCCTCAAGCTGTTTTAAATGTGTCAATCTTTTTGTATCTAGCACTTTGTATCCTTGATATGTAGTCCGCACTCTTTATGTTCGGGATTCTCCCACCACCATCTTCCGCTTCGTATATCTGCACCCTCTTCAACCGCCCTTGTACAAGGCGCACACCCTATGCTCGGATAACCTTTGTCGTGCAGAACATTATATGGAACATCGTTTTCTTTTATGTAGTCCCAAACATCACTCTGGCTCCATGAAACAATCGGATTTAGTTTTACAACCATGTTCGCCTCGTCCCACTCAAGCAGCTCTGCTTTTTGGCGCGTTGGACTTTGCTGCGCCCTAATACCAGTTATCCAGATATCAACACCCTCGAGTGCTCTTTTAAGGGGTGCGATTTTTCTCACAAAACAGCACTCTTTTCTATTTTCTGCGGAGTCGTAAAAACCGTTGATACCCTGCTTTTGGTAGAGCCTTTCGACATCTCTGCTCTGTGGGAAGTAAACCTTTATTTTTGTCTTATATTTTAAGTTGGTTCTGTTCATCACATCATATGTCTGTTGTGGAAGCCTTCCCGTATCAAGCGTAAATATTTCAGCTTCGCTCTGAATCTTTAAAATCATGTCGGTTAAAACCTGATCTTCGGCCCCGAAGCTTGAAGAAAAAGCTATCTTTCCTTCATACTCCTTTAAGAAGTGTTTTAGAAGTGTTTTCGGCTCTTGATTTTTAAACCTTGGGTTTAATTTTGCTATTTTCTCTCTCACTATACTTTTCCTCTTATATATGGTAGTCATTGGCTGTGGCTTTGTATCTACCAAGCTCAATCTTATTCCACGCTCGCTCATGGTAGTAGTACAAAATCATTTTTGTCACAACCTCTATGGAGCCTATTGATGCCGCCATTACAAAGCTGCCGGTTATTATGTATGAAATCACAATCGTATCTACTGTCCCGACACTCCTCCATGAGATGGTTTTAATAACCGATCTATATGCTTTGTCCTGCATTTTCACCCCTCATCGTAGAGCCCGCAGCTTAAATACCTCTCTCCAGTATCACACAAAATAGTAACGATGGTTTTACCTCTGTTCTCTTGCCTGTTAGCGACTTGAGTCGAAGCAAAAACATTCGCCCCAGATGATATACCCACCAAAAGACCCTCTTTTTTTGCCAGCTCTCTTGAGGAGTTGATTGCATCTTCACTGCTTACCTTTATGACTTCATCATAAATTTTGCCGTTTAGCACCTCAGGTATAAACCCCGCTCCTATCCCCTGAATCTTATGTGAACCCGCGGGCTCTTTGGAGAGTACCGCAGAGGTATCAGGCTCCACGGCAATAATCTTTATATTTGGATTTTTGCTCTTTAGGACTTCACCGATTCCGGTAATAGAACCGCCCGTTCCTACTCCCAAAACCAAAATATCAACACTCCCGTTTGTATCTTTTAGTATCTCAAGCGCTGTTGTTTTTCTGTGGATTTCAGGATTTGCCATATTTGAGAACTGTCTTGGCATAAAGCTGCTTTTCAACTCTTTTGCTAGCTCATGTGCCATATCAATCGCACCGCTCATTCCCTTTTTTGCGTCCGTTAAAACAAGCTCTGCGCCAAGCGCTTTTAAAAGTTGCTGTCTCTCTACGCTCATTGAACTTGGCATGGTAAGAATAAGTTTTATTCCAAGACTTGCACACACGCTTGCCAAAGCTATACCGGTATTGCCGCTTGTCGGCTCAACTACAACAGTTTTTTCATCAATAAAACCCTGCTTTATTGCCTCTTGAATCATATGATTTCCGATTCTGTCTTTGACCGAATGAGTTGGATTCATAAACTCACATTTTGCAAGTACCAATGCGCTCTTGCTTGCCATATTTATCTTTACCAGAGGCGTGTTTCCTATAAGTTCTGTTACATTTTTTGCATAATTCATAGTGACTCCACCTCAATATTTTTACTCTTTAATAGTTCATAAAATTTACATGCAAAACAGTAATCTTTTGCTACCTCTGCAATTTTCCACAGAGCCAAAAAAATGGTTAAGAAAAAGGCGGCTGTTGTCTCATTTAAAAGATCCGCTATCAATACCGCAAAGAGCATACTCAAGCCGACATGTGAAGCAAACTCCTTTGCAGAACCATCAGTCAATCTCTCTTTTTGATTAAATAACTTTACTAAAACAGTAGAGATTAAATATATAGGACTCATAAAAGGCATCGCATAAACTCTAACTAAAAAATCATAAATCAATATATATATAAATAACTCATTTGCACTAAATAGATATGCACTCATAAACAGTAATACAACCCCTGCATGAACGCGTGTCTGATTCTCATCAACAATATTTTGTATGCTGCTTTGTATATGTAACATCTAACTTATCCTCCTATTTTTCATTAATAGTCGAAAGTATAATTTATTTTAAAATTAAAGTCAAGCAAAATTGTAATGTTAATATACACTAAATTAGTTATGATTACTATAAACTCCTATATTATAGGGCTTAAATAGATTTAAAAATTATTTTTTAAATCTGACAAAATTACTTTACATTATTAAAAAAAAAGTGTATACTTCTGCTGATATTTATACATATTGGAGTTGTAATGCCACTAATATCAACAAAGGGAACATACGGTTTAGCCGCAATTTGCGAATTAAGCAAACATGAGGGGGAGTCTCCTATGCAGATAAAAGAGATAGCCACAAATGCTAATATTCCTCAAAACTATCTTGAACAACTGCTTGGAAAACTAAGACGTGCTGGAATTGTAAAGAGTATAAGGGGTGCAAAAGGTGGCTATATGTTGGCGTGCGATCCAAAAGAGATAAAAGTTTTAGATATTTTAATTGCTCTAGAGGATGATTTGAAGATTGTTGATGCAAAAGTAGAGCATCCAATACTTAATCTCTTTTTTGACGACTCAAGAGAGAGTATAAAAGATATTTTTGACATTAGCATAATGGAACTCTCCAAATACAAAAATAAATTTTTAAATTACACTATATAGGAAAAATAGGTGAAATCTTGTCCAATTACATATAAAATCGTTGACCAAAATATAATAAGAATAGTTGCTTCTGAAGTCTCTGCTCTTGGGATTTTTTTTATAATTTATCCAAACTTTGCTATTTTAGCACTCCTGTTGTACGATTTTTTTGTGCGTATGCTCGGTTATGAAAAAGTAAGCCCGTTATACAATCTGGCAAGAGTGATATCAAAACTCTTTGGGGTAAAAAAAGATAAAATTGATGCAGGTCCAAAAGAGTTTGCACTCAAAATAGGCTTTTTATTTGCACTGCTCTCAGTTGCTATTTTTTTGTTAAATCAAATGTTTGCCACTGTTGCAGTTATCGCTATGCTAACAGCATGCGCTCTATTAGAGGCACTTTTTAACTACTGCATAGGTTGTAAAATCTATATGCTTTTAAAAAAGTTAAAACTTTTTTAAAAGCATCCATCTGCTAAGAGAGTATGTGTCTTAGCTGCATTGCGTACCATAACACAATAAGGTTTAAAAAGAAAATCATCATAGAGCTTGCGCGTGAGACTATCTTTTGGATGATAGAACGCTCGTTTTTATGCGTCTTTAGCGCAATCCTCATGTGAACAATCGTAAAAATTGTAATAGTAGCAACATAAAAGAGCTTGTTGCTCATCATGTAGCCGAGTTTTGACTCATCAGCATCAAGCGTTAAAACTTCTATAAGATTAAAATTAAAAAAGAGAAATGTTCCCGTACTAAGTAAGACTACAAGCCAAAAGGTCTCAAAATATCCATATAACGGCCCTAGATGCTCATATGTTTGCGCTTGAGCCTCCTTGCCTTTTAGCAAAATGCCTAAAGCAAACAGCAAAAGCGCTCCGCCTATCCATGCAGTTGCTGCCAATATATGTATATAGAGTATTGTATCTACCATACTCTCTCCTCTTTAATATTTTTTGTTTTTCAATTATAGTGTAAAATACAAATAAAAAAGAGGTCAAAATGCAAGCAGTAACTATTTGGCATAACCCAAAATGTTCAAAATCACGTGAAGCGATGGAAATAGTTACACATAGCGGATGTAAAGCTGAGGTGATAAAATATTTAGAAAATTCTCCTGATGAAAATCAGATTAGAACTGTTTTAAAGATGCTAGGCATCAAGCCAAGAGAGCTTATGAGAACAAAAGAGGATTTATACAAAGAACTAAATCTAAAAGACGAAAATAGCGATGACGCTCTAATTGAAGCGATGTTTAAACACCCTAAACTTATAGAACGCCCCATCATAATCAAAGGCGATAGAGCAATCATAGGAAGACCTACGGATAGAATTGCACAATTTTTAAACGCTTAAGAATCTTTACTCTGCTTCTGTACAAGGTTGCACTCCGAGGTAGAGTAGGGACAAGTTTTTACTATACTTATCTCAAACTGCTCCTCCTCTATGCCGCCGGCTTTTCTCTCATAATGACGCATAGCTGCACGAAACGCCGTAAGCACCATATTTGCGCTGTCTTGATGCTCCGTTGAGACTCTCTCCACCTGCTCGCCTTCCGGCTTACTTGTATCAACTTTTGGAGCAGGAATTGCCGCATAACTCTCTAGTAAATCTTTCTCTAGTGCTGATGCTGTCTCCAAAGCGCCCTCAATCGTGTCGCCATGAATCATCTCGGTAAATATAGAGCCTAACGTTGTCGTGTCCTGATTTCCGTTTGAACCAAACTTGACATCTATTATAGAGTTATTGTCTCTTTTGAGATACATAATAACATAGCTCTTTGTTGCATGGTCTATTCCGACTCCAACACAATCTGCATCTTCAATTTTCCCGTAGTTTTCGGGCTGCATAAGATGTTTTCCTATCTCTGCTTGTAGCTCTTTTTCTTCATTCATTATCTATCCTTTGTGACTTAACATTTCAATGCTTACATTGTTGTCTTTTATAAATTTTGAGATTATTGCGGAGTGGTTGTGCTCATAAGGCTTGAGATAAACAATGCGCGCGATTCCGCTTGCTATTATATTTTTACTGCACTCGCTGCAAGGCTCAAGCGTGACATAAATGGTTGCGCCCTCAACGGGGATTCCTTTTCGTGCCGCCCAGATGATGGCATTCATCTCTGCATGTATCTCGTATGTTTTTGACCACTCATGATGATTTGAAGTATATTTGTCTTCCCAGTGTTCACAACAGTTTATATATCCTGAGGGAGTACCGTTATAGCCTGTACTTAGAATTCTTCCATCTTTTACGATTACCGCACCCACCTGCTTGGAGACACATTTAGAAGCACTCGCTATCTCTTGTGCGATGTTTATAAAATTTTCATCATTTAACATGCGCTACAGCTCTCTAATGACTTTTATATCCGTGCTATTTCTAAGTCTTGCAAAATAATCACTCAAAACCTGCTCTCTTTTTTGTGTCATAATAAGATTTATCATCTCATTTTTCACACTCTCATAATCTACACTACTTGGAGCATCAATCCCTTTGAGAAAAAAACTCACAAATGAACCGTTTGGATCAGCCACTATAGGGGTAAAGCTGTTTATTTTTGTATTTTCAAGAAGTCTTGAGAGCTCCTGAGGTATTCTGCCATACTCTAAATTTTGTCCCTGTATTTGTATTTCATCTGAGTGAAACATCGCAATAGTTATCTTTTTTTCAAGAGCAGCTCTATTTTGTGAGCTGTATATTGAGACTTTAAAAGCACTAGGGCGTAAAAACTCTGTTTTATGCAATTCAAAATACTCTTTTAGCTCCTCCTCATCCGGAAGTTCAATAGAGGAGTAAGCAATCGCCGAGTAGAGCTTTTGCGATAAAATCTTCTCTTTTGTCTTCTCTTTAAATTCTGTGGAACTTAGTCCGTTTGTATTTCTGATGACTTCGTAAAACTCATCTATGCTCATTTTATTTGCAGCAGCCATCTTTTTAATATCATCATAAACATCGGAGCTTGTTACGCTTATGTGTCTATCATCAATCTCTGCAGTTTCTAATTTTTTTCTTATCAAATTATTGGTTGCTACATCTGCTTGGACATTAGATATTCGCATCTCCTCTTTTATATCATAAAGAGTGATTGCCTCTCCCTTGACCACAACACTAACCCCGTTAATCAGCTCCGCGCTAAGCAGTGCGCTAAAAAAAAGAGATAAAAATACCTTATACATTTACTATCCTATACTCTATTATTATAATTTTTATAGAAGTATTTTACCCGCTTTTAACAAATAATAGCCTAAAATTCCACAACTATTTACTAAAGGCTTTTTATGGTTGTCACTCGTTTTGCTCCAAGTCCTACGGGCTATTTACATATCGGCGGTTTGAGAACAGCTCTTTTTTCTTATCTTTGGGCTAGAAAACATAACGGGAAGTTTCTTCTTCGAATTGAAGACACCGATAAAGCGAGAAATTCTAAACAAGCAGCAGAAGCAATTGTCAATGCGTTTCATTGGCTCGGCTTAGAGCATGACGGGGAGATAACTTACCAATCAAAAAGAGATGAAATATATGCAAAATATATAAAACAGCTTCTTGATGAGGGTAAGGCCTACAGATGCTACATGTCAAAAGAGGAGCTATCAGAACTTAGAGAGACACAGATGGCAAACAAACAAAGAACAAAATATGAAGGCAAATATCGTGATTTTACCGGCACTCCTCCCGAGGGTATCGAACCTGCCATCCGCATAAAAGCGCCTCTTAACGGGGAGATTATTGTTAGAGATGGCATAAAAGGTAACGTTGTTTTCAAGCATGAGGATATCTTGGATGATTTTATTATCGCTAGAGCCGACGGCTCGCCGACATACAACTTTGTCGTAGCGATAGATGACCATCTTATGGGAGTTACGGAAGTTATCCGCGGAGACGACCACCTCTCAAATACGCCAAAACAGATTGTAATTTATGAGGCACTTGGATTTGATATACCAAATTTTTATCATGTTCCAATGATTCACAACGCAGAGGGTAAAAAACTCTCTAAACGTGATGGCGCCACAGATGTTATGGCATACAAAGAGATGGGATATATGCCCGAAGCACTTTTAAACTTTTTAGTGCGCCTTGGATGGAGTCATGGGGATCAGGAGATTTTTTCCCTAGATGAGATGCGAGAGCTTTTTGATCCAAAAAACATCAACAAATCGGCATCTATTTACAACACCGAAAAACTTGACTGGCTCAACTCTCACTATATCAAAAATACTCCGAATAACGAACTTGCAAAACTTCTTGAGCAGTACGGTCTGCTGTTAACTTCTCATGATAAAAAAGAGATTTTGCTAGATGCCTTAAAGGAGCGTGCAAAAACTCTCAAGGAGATGGCATCTCTTGTGTATGAGGTTATTAGCACGCCAACTTATTATGACCAAGCAGCTGCAGAAAAAGCGCTAAAAGGTGATGCATTGGAGATTTTAAATATTTTTAAAGCAAAAGTATCTGCGGCAAGTGAGCTTCACCTTCCGAGCGATTATCATCACCTGATGCAAGAGGTAGTCGATGAGATGAAAATAGGTTTTGGTAAAATCGGGCAGCCTCTTCGCATCGCACTTTTAGGTAAAATGAGCGGACCGGGACTTGATAATGTAATGGCGATAATCGGCAGGGATGAGACTATTCTTAGAATTGAAAACGTTATCCTCAAGCACTCCTAAAAGAATGAAAAGAGTTTTAATACTACACGGCTGGGGCGGAAGTGATTTCCCGCATTGGCAGAGTTGGCTCTCAGCTGAGATAGCAAAAAATTACGGTTGTGTCAGTTTTTTAAAATTCAGTGACTTTGACTTTCCAAATAAAAATGAGTGGATAATACAGTTAACCAAAGAATTAGAAGATTTTAAACCAGATATCGTTATTTGCCACTCGTTGGCAAATATACTCTGGTTTCATCTTTGCAATGAGGGCAAAATTAGGGAGATAGAAAATCTTTTTCTTGTTGTTCCTCCAAGTTTGAAGTGTGACATAAAAGAGTTAGAGAGTTTTTTCCCTTGTAAGGCTCCTGTAAATCTTTATGCAAAAAAGAGCCTGCTTATCACTTCTACAAACGATCCATACATGACGCAACAAGAAGCACAAACACTTCAAAAAATGCTTGCTATTAAAATGATAGTTTTAGAAGATGCAGGGCATATAAACAGCCAAAGCGGCTATGGACAGTGGCCATGGATGCTAGAAGAGGTAGCTTCTCTCATTAAGTAGAGATTGCTTCAGCGATTTGCCAGCAAAGTTGGCAAATTTAACCCCAAAAGAGCTCTAGCAAGAGGTCTCAAACATAAAAATAGAAGAAGAGTATGATACAACTTATAAATATTTCAAAAAGTTTCGGCAAACAGGAGCTTTTTAGTAACCTTACCTTTAAGCTTAACTCAGGCAACAAAGTCGGATTAGTAGGACGCAACGGAAGCGGCAAATCAACGCTTTTTAAACTTATTTTAGGCGAGGACACCCCCGACACGGGAGAGGTAATTATACCACGAGGATATAAAATAGGTGCGCTTAAGCAGTACCTTGAGTTTAGCCAAAACACTCTAATAGAAGAGGCGGCTTTAGCTCTTGAGGAGGATATGAAGTATGATCTCTACAGAGTTGAGAAGATTCTATTTGGTTTGGGTTTTACGCAAGAGGATTTAGAAAAAGACCCTCTCTCTTTCTCAGGCGGTTATCAAATCCGCATCAACCTTGCAAAACTTCTTGTAACTGAGCCTAATCTGCTTCTTTTGGATGAGCCGACAAACTACCTTGACATCCTCTCGCTTAGATGGCTGAAAAATTTTCTAAAAGCTTTTGAGGGCGAAGTTATTTTAATCACTCACGACAGGGATTTCATGGACGCCGTCACTACGCACACAATGGGAATTGTACGCAAAAATCTAAGGATTATCGCCGGAGATACGCATAAATATTATGAGCAGCTAAAATCAAGCGATGAGCTGCATGAGAAGCAGAAGATTTCACAGGATAAAAAAGTAAAAGAGCTTGAAGATTTTATTGCAAGAAACAAAGCGCGTGCCTCAACAGCCGCTCTTGCCCAGTCAAAGGTAAAACAGCTTGAGAAGATGGACCTACTTGAGGATTTGGGATACGACGCATCTTTGAAATTTGATTTTAACTACAAAGATACGCCGGCAAAAGTTCTTCTTGATGTTAAAAATTTAAGTTTTGGTTATACACCTGATAATATTTTGTTTAAAAACATCTCCTTTGTGCTTGAAAAGGGAGAGCGTCTTGGAATTATCGGTAAGAACGGAAAAGGCAAATCAACTCTCTTAAACACCATTGCTGGCGAATTAAAAGCGCTTAGTGGTGAAGTTCACATGCATCCGAGCACCGCTTTTGCACACTTTGGACAGACAAATATCGCAAGACTGCATCCTAACAGCACGGTAATAGATGAAATTCACTCCGCAAACACAAAGCTCCCTACTCAAGTTATCAGAAGTATCTGCGGTTCGATGATGTTTAGTGCAGATAATGCGGACAAGAGAGTCTCTCTACTCTCAGGAGGCGAGAAAAGTCGTGTAATGCTCGGGCAGATTTTAGCGCGTGATGTCAATCTTCTCTTTTTGGATGAGCCTACAAACCACTTAGACATGGACTCCATAGAAGCACTCACAACAGCAATTAAAAACTTCAAAGGCTCCGTAATCATCGTAACGCACTCTGAGGAGTTGCTACGCCGTACCTGTGATAGACTTATCATCTTTACAAAAAATGGGGCAGAGTATTTTGATGGCGGATATGACCTCTTTTTAGAAAAAATGGGCTGGGAAGAGGAGGAAGAAGATAAAATCAAGCAAAAACCAAAAGCAAGCTTTAAAGAGAACAAAAAAGTAAAAGCTGACCTTATTAGAGAAAAAAACAAGCTCACTTCGCCGATGAAAAAAAAGATTGACAAGCTTGAAGCCTCTATCATCAAGTCCGAAGAGACTTTGGCTTCTCATCAAAAGAGACTGCTAGAAGCCTCAAATAGCGGAGATAGCTTTAAAATCATTGAATTCTCAAAACTCGTATCTTTAGAGCAAAAAGAGGTTGAGAAGATGTTTGAACTCCTTGAAATACTACAGAGTGAATTTGATGAAATTACAAACGATTATGAGAAAAAAATAGCCGAATTTGAACAAATATAGTAAACAAATTTTTGATTTATGTTAACATATAAATATATTTAAATAAACGGCTAGGTTTAAGCAGATGACAAAACGCCCTCACTATTTAATGATGTTAAAAAATGGTTGCATCTATAATAAAGTGACGGTTTTTTTCATAGTGCTGTTTTCAATTCTTGTCGCTGCTTCTATCTGGGTTACAACCCAAAACTACTACAATGCTATTGCTGCACAAAAATTTGAAGATTCTGTAGATGAGAACATAGACAAAATAAAATACCGTATGCAAAAATATGAAAATGTACTCCAAAGCGGAGTAGGCTTCTTGTATGGAAGCGACTTTGTAACCCGCAAAGAGTGGCATGATTTTATAGAAATAATAAACATCAAGAAAAACTATCCCGGGATGCAGGGTATTGGATTTGCAAAGATGATTCAGCCAGATGAAGTGGCGAAAATTGAGCAGCAGATGAGAGAGGGTGGATTTGAATCGTTTTCATTACACCCCTCAGGCAAACGCGAAATTTACAGTTCTATTTTATACCTTGAACCTATGGACGAACGAAATATTGCAGCAATCGGCTATGATATGTTTTCAGAAGCAACCCGCAAAGCTGCAATGCAAATAGCAAGAGATACTGGCAAGACTTCGATTTCGGGGAGAGTCACTCTTGTTCAAGAGATTTATGATGACGTGCAAGCGGGTATTTTAATGTACCTGCCTCTCTATAAAAAGTATGCAAAATTAGATAGCAAAAAAGAGAGGCAAGAGGCTTTAGAGGGCTTTGTTTACAGCCCTTTTCGTATGAATGACATTATGGATAAAATCACTCTGCAAAAGTCTATCTTAAATTTTAAAATATATGACAGCAACAATATTTGCAAAGAGCATCTGCTCTACGAATCCTATAAACCATCTTCATACAAATCAAAATTTTACACAAAAAAAACAGTTGAGATAAATAACGTATCGTGGCAAATCCACTTCTTAAGTACGAAAGAGTTTGATGAATCCATAGATACATTGTACCCGCTCTTGATGACGTCCGGCGGGTTGGCTGTGCAATTCTTTTTGCTCTATATTGTCTTAACGCTTCTAAAAAGCAGGCATCTGCTTAAAGTACAGGCTCAAAAGCTATTAAAACTCTCTCAAGCAATCGAGCAGAGCCCAAGCACCATAATTATTACCGATTTAAACGGAAATATTGAGTATGCAAACAACGCATTTACCCAAGTAACGGGCTATCAAAAACAAGAGGTAATTGGCAAAAACCCACGTTTTTTACAATCAGGTAAAACCAAAACAAAAGCATACGAGGATATGTGGGCTAATCTAACTCTCGGAAAAATCTGGCATGGAGAGTTTGTCAATCTGACAAAAGATGGAGTTGAATATGTCGAGGAAGTCAAGACATCCCCTATTTTTCAATCTGATGGGACAATTTCACACTACGTTGCTATAAAAGAGGATATTACAGATAAAAAACGCTCCGAGGAGCGCATCTATAATCTTGCAAATTTTGACTCCCTTACCGGACTTCCAAACAGATTTCAGCTAGAAGAGCGAACCAACTATGCAATAAAATTAGCAAAACGTAACAACAAAAAACTCAGCGTTATGTTTCTAGACCTTGACCATTTCAAAGAGATTAACGATACTCTAGGGCATGATGCAGGCGACGCTTTACTGGTTGAACTCTCTAAGCGTTTTATCTCTGTTTTACGCGAGGTTGATACCGTATCGCGTCTAGGCGGAGATGAGTTTATATTTTTATTTCCAAATAGTGATGCTAAGGGAGCCTCTTTACTCGCAAAAAAACTTCTTAAAATCATCGGCTTACCATATATCTTTAACAAAAATGAGCTTCTTGTAACTGCTTCAATCGGTATTGCAATCTTCCCGACAGACGGACTCGACCAAAAAACACTCTTTAAAAATGCCGATACAGCCATGTATGAAGCAAAAAACAGTGGGCGAAACGGATTCTGTTTTTTTAGTAAAAAAGAGTTAAATTAACTCTCAACTCTCTTTATAAACTCTTTAATACCCTCTTTTTCTTGTTGAGTTATTAGGGTAAACGAGCATCCTTTTGTGTAAACTTTATCTAGCATTTTTTGCGCATTGCTCAAGCTATCAACAAGATATATAAGCAAAAAAGAGTTGTCTTGCCAGCGAATCAACATATCATCTTGTCTTATGATGCTTTTAAAATGTTTTACCAGTTCCAAAGGCTCAATAACCTCTTTTTCAGCCGTTTTAATCAATATCGCACTGATTGTTTTTTTATTAAAAACAGCCGCATCTTGAAAACTCTGTGCAATCTGCAAAAAGTAGTTTTTAGCATAAGCACCGCTTGGTTTGTCGATGCTCGCATTATTCTCAATCATGATGCGTTTAATCAACGTCTGCGTAATATCTTCAAATACGCCAATAACATACTCATCTATCTTTTGAATATATACTAAAAAAGCATGCGGCTCGTACATAGGCGTCATCATGCTGACAATCCGCTGCTCCGTTGGAAGCTCTAAAATAGCATCAACCCAGTTACTACCTTTTGCAATCTTATCCCCATGAAAGTAGGAAGGATGCGGAACAAAATTGTTTACAAATGGACCAAACTCCTCCCTGTACTCAACTAAAGAGGAGACAGAGAAAAAATTTTTAAAAGCTCTGTTTACAAGAACTGGATTATTCTCTTCAAACAGTACCATCAAATCTCTTTGTGAATCAACAATGCTCTGAATAATCGCTAAACTTGTCTCTTCTTTCATCTGTTTCTCCTTTTGTTATCTTAACTGCCCAATCTATTTAATTCCACTCATCTATCTTGCCAAAAATATCAATATGCGTTAAATAGAGCCTCAAATCAAACTCTACCTGATGATAAGAGGGCTGCATATATTCGCATAAGGAGTAAAACGCCCTGTTATGCTCCTTGGCTTTAAAGTGTGAGAGTTCATGCACGACAATCATCTCTAAAAACTCCATAGGAGCACCTTTAAATATAGAAGATATACGAATCTCATTTTTGCTCTTTAGCTTTGCACCTTGGACTCTTGAGATAAAGTGATGCGTTCCTAAAGCATTGTGAATAACATTTATTTTTCCATCATAAAGAACTTTGCTAAGCGAGGGCGCATTTTTTATATTGCTGTTTTTAATCTCATTTACATAAGCAAAGAGCGCCTTGTCCGTCTTTATCGTGTGCGGATTTGGATACTTCTTTTTTAGATGCTGTGTCAACTTCTCCTGTTTTATAAGCTCAAGCACCTGCTTTTTTGTAATTTCAGAGTAGTGGTTTATATATTTTAGAGAATCCAAATCGAAAACTTTTTACCTTTGATTTTTCCATTTTTTAGCTTTTCGTGAGCCTCATCTACCTTACTGCTTGCCACAGCAACATAACTCTGTTTATCATAGATATCTATCTTTCCGATGAAGCTCCCCTCAAGTCCTGCCTCGCCCGTAAGCGCACCTAAAATATCTCCTGCTCGAACTTTATCTTTTTTGCCGCCCTCTATTACAAGCGTTACATATGCAGGTTTCATCTCAAACCCAACCATCTCTTTAAGCTCTTTTGCATCTTCAAAAAGGCGAGTTTCATTTTTGTACTCGTCAGCCTTATCTACCTCGTATGGACTTATAAGAGTAAAAGCCAATCCCTCTTCTCCCGCACGAGCTGTTCTGCCTATGCGGTGGGTGTAAATCTCTTGGGAGTGAGGAAGATCATAATTTACAACCATAGAGAGCTCCTTGATATCAAGTCCACGCGCCGCAACATCGGTTGCCACTAACACCGGGCAACTTTTGTTAGCAAACTGCACTAACACATCATTTCTCTCATACTGCTCCAAATCCCCATGAATAGCGAGTGCGTCTATCTTGTTTTTTTGCAAAGTCTGGGCAATCTCTACAACTTCCGCTTTTGTGTTAGCAAAAACTATAACGTTCTCAGGCTTGAAGTTACTTAGAATATTTATTAGCGTGCTTATCTTTTGAGAGTTTTGAACCTCATAAAATCGTTCCGTTATACTATTTGCTATCTCAGTTGAGATAGTTTTTATATTCATAGCATCTTTTTGGATTTTGGCACTTATATCCATAATCTCATCCGTGTATGTAGCCGAGAAAAGAAGTGTCTGTTTATCTTTTGGTGTGAACGCCAAAACCTCGTTTATCTCCTCGCTAAAACCCATATCTAGCATTCTATCCGCTTCATCTAATACAAGCATCTGCATATCTTCTAAAGAGAGTGTCTCTTTTTTAAGATGCTTTAAAATCCGCCCCGGAGTTCCTACAACGATATGTGCGCCGTGGTGAAGTGAGCCTAGTTGCGGTCCAAATGCACTTCCGCCGCAGAGAGTCAAAATTTTTACATTATGAGCAAATCTCGCAAGCATTCGAAGCTCCTTTGCAACTTGGTCAGCCAACTCACGTGTCGGGCAGAGTATAAGAGTTTGAACTCTAAACTTTTTAACTTGGAGTTTATGAAGCACTCCTATGCCAAAAGCCGCTGTCTTGCCGCTTCCTGTTTTAGCCTGAGCGATTACATCTCTGCCCTCAAGTATAAAAGGCAGGCTCTGGGCTTGTATGGGAGTCATCTCCTTATAACCTATCTCACTAAGGTTGTGGAGCATCTCTTTACTTAGAGCAAGAGTTGAGAAATCTGTTTTATTCATTAGTGTATTACCTTTACTCGTCCGACTTCACGGCTCATCAGACGGACTTTAATACCGTGAGGATGTGTTGGAGAGTTTGTCAAGATATCACGGACTATTCCATCTGTTAGGCGTCCGCTTTCTTGATCTTGTTTAAGTACGATTGCCACACTCATACCGCTTCTAATATTTGCCCTTTTTGTTCCACCCATCTCTTTAATCCTTAAATTGAAGCTACTGCTATTTCAAAAGCCGATTGATATTTTAAATAGATATTTTGCATTTGAAATCCTCACTTTTAAATCTTTAGATTATATTATATTTTTGCTACAATACACCAATAATTTGGAGAATACATGCAATGCTTGAAGCCCTCTACGTAACAATAGGTCTGCTTTTTGGCGCGATTGGCGTCTGGATTAGTGCAGTAAATAGTTTAAAAAATAGGCTTGCTCAGGAGACTGAAAAATCAGCCGCTGTACTAAGCCAAAATGCTGTTTTACAAGAGCGCATTGAGGGCATAAATGAGAAAAACAGAGAAAAGTTTGAACTATTAGAGCAAAATAAAGAGCAGATGAGACTTGAGTTTAAAGAGCTTGCAGAGAAAATTTTAGAGAACAACTCCCAAAAACTATCAATACAAAATCAAGAAAACATATCCAAGATGATTAACCCTATGAGAGAGCAGTTTAACGAGTTTAAAAAGCAGATTAACGATGTATATATAAAAGAGGCAAAAGATCGCTCCATGCTTCAAGCTGAGATAAGAAGCATCAAGGAGATAAATCATCAGATGAGTCAAGATGCCAAAAACCTTACAAAAGCGCTAAAGGGCGAAAACAAAAAGCAGGGTGTCTGGGGCGAGATGGTTTTGCAGAGTGTTCTTGAGAACTCGGGCTTGAGACTAGGAAAAGAGTATGAGCGGGAGGTTAGTTTAGAGCACAAGAGCAACGGCAGCCGCTACCGCCCCGATGTTGTGGTGCATCTTCCTGATAGTAGAGATATTATCATAGATGCAAAGAACTCTCTTCTTGCTTACGAGCGCTATGTATCGGCTGAAAATGAGGAGCAAAAAGAGCTCTTTGCCATAGAGCATGTTGCTTCTGTGAAAAAACATATTAAAGAGCTAAGCGAAAAGGATTATGCAAATCTCAAAGGCGTAAAAACACTTGATTTTATCTTTATGTTTGTCCCCATTGAGAGTGCTTTAATGATGGCTATGGAGTATGACGGCGCACTCTTTGACCATGCCTTTAAAAAGAATGTTATTTTAGTCGGACCGACAACTCTTATGGTATCGCTTCGTGCAGTTGAAAACAGCTGGAAATATGAACGCCAACAAAAAAATGCGCAGGAGATTGCACAACGAGCAGGACTGCTATTTGATAAATTTGCAGGATTTATACAGAGTGTCGAAAAACTCGGCAATCAAATAACGACGGTTCAAAAAAGTTATGAGGAGACATTCTCAAAACTTCACTCCGGAAGCGGCAGCATAACTAATCAGTTTCAAAAACTTCAAAAACTAGGAGCTGCAAACAGTAAAAATCTGCCTGAACATATAACCAAACTAAATGAAGATTAAAACCAAAACTTAAGGATAAAACATGGAAGAAAAAGAATATTTGGGGGATACGGTTGAGTATTTAGACGAGCAGCTCAAAAAAGCGCTTAACGAAATAACTAACATTGCGGCAAAAGTATATGAAAAAAAGATGGATGCCTATGAGGGCTTTTTAGAGACTGAGAAATATAACCAAATAGTCCTTGAGATAGGAAATAAACTCAAAGAAAAAGGGATAGATGTAACACAAATAGAAGAGTATCAAGATTTTTAACTCTTCTTGCTCACTTTATAAATAAAACTAAAAACCTCTGCAACAGCTCTATAAAGAGCCTCTGGAACCTCTTTGTCCAGCTCCACTTTTGAGAGCAGTTCCATGAGGTCTTCATCTTTTTTTATGGGAAGATTGTGAAGCTCAGCAATTTTTATAATATTTTCGGCACTTCTTCCCTGCCCTTTAGCAACAACGCGAGGCGCTTTATCTTTTGTAGTGTCGTATTTTAATGCAGCTGCTTTTTTCATACTTTTACCTCAAAACCCATATCGATTTGATTTTCTACCTTTTCATAAGGAGAATCTTTTTTCAACACATCAAAAATGCGTATCTCTCTTGGCGTAATCTGCGACTCAATCAAAGCAGAGCGAAGAGAAGCAATCCCCTCCTTTAGCATCTCTTTAAACTCAATATTCTGGGAGTATATATGAATATTTATCTGATTTTCCTCATACAAAGCGAGCTTGAGCGTTAGCTCCCCATACTCTTTTAGTTTCAAATTTATATCGCAGTAAAATATAGAGTTTTTATTTTTTTTAATGTTGATGCTCCCCTCCTCTAAGCTATCCCACGAAAAAGGAAGATAGAGCGATGACGAATTTGAGAGATGAGAGAGCAGTTGAAAGTAGTCTATCTGAAGCAGAAGTTTATCTACATGTTTTAAAACCTCCGCCTGATTTGCGTAGGAGGACTTTACTATCTCCTCCTTTGCATTTAACAAAACCGACTTTAAATCCTGAGATAAAATCTCTTTGACGCTCTCATGTGCCTCTAGCTTTTGCGGGTTACTAAATGTAGCCAGTTTTGAACTTATCGCTGCCGTCTCTTTTGAAAAAATCGGATCAACTTTTTCAACCGCACTCTTTAAAGCATCAACTACAGTGCGGACTTCTTGAGGTATTTTTTTCTCCAATAGAGCCTCTAATGAAGCCTTTGGTGCTGGATTCTCTTGCCCTATGACTTTTAGAGACTCAACAATCTTAGCAAGTGCATCAAACAAGCCTTTTACTTCAAATTTTGTACTTTGTTGCATCTGTGCGCTTAAATTCTGCAGCGCATCTAGGAGTAGCGCGGGTTTAAAATTCTCTACTCCTAGCATCTTTGAAGAGGTTAGATGCTCTAGTCTTGCTAGCTGCTTCTCAAAACCTTTGGTGCTGATAATATCAACGCTACGGAGTTGTTCAGAGAGTTTCAAGACTATACTCTCAACCCCTTTTGCTAGCCCGCTCAAAGCGGCTTTTTCATCCTTGGGATTCTGAAAAAGAGCGCTGTTTGTCGCCTCTTTTAGCAGTTGAATCCCCAGCATCTCCCTAATATTTTGAGCCAATGTTTTTGATCCCGGCATATCACTTTTTGCTATATTTTTCTCAAGCGAAATCAACAAGTTTTTTAACTCAAGCTGAGAATTTTGTACATTTTTTAGTTTGGACTCTAAAAAAATACCGCTATTTTGGAATTTTTGTTTTAATATCGGCTCACTTAACTCCTTGATATCGGCAAAATTTTTCTTAAGCATATGCTCAATTGGCAGAGAGTTTTTTTCGCTCTTTAGTGCATTTAGAAGCTCCTTGATAGTGCTTGTTATATTGCCTAAATCTTTTAGTGTAGGATTGTTCTTTGCAAGATTTAAAAGAGTCTTGTCAGCATCTGAGCTTTGAGCACTCTCCTTAAAGAGCGAACCAATGACGGACTTTAAATCTTTATCTTTTAAAATCGTCTCTATCTCTTTGGAAGAAGCCTCTTTTAAAACTATGCCAAGAGCTTTGTTTGTGTTTGGAAGAATGATATCAAGATGCTTGTTTATAGATACGTTAATCATGTTTAAAGTATATCATTTATCAAGTAAAAATAAAAAATGTGGCTGGATTTTAAATAAAAGCTGGTCTCCCCACGAGGAATCGAACCTCGAGCTATCCCTTAGGAGGGGACTGCTTTATCCTATTAAGCGATGAGGAGAAATATTAAAGAGTGAAATTCTAGCATTAAAAACTTTCAATATGCAAATAGAGCACTTTTTTATACAATATAATCTTTATTCAAGTATAATTTCAAAAACAATTCCAAGGCTTTACATGTCAAAAAAACCATCCCTACTACAGCAATTTCGCTCTTTTTATTTTCAAAACAAGCCTCAAGATATAGAGCAGGCTATAGAGTATTTTGCGGTTTTTGGCGGGATGAGCTGGAGTGTTGAGATGACAAAAAGCCTTGAAGAGCTCATTGAGAACAAAGTTTTAAAAAACTATACCTATATTCATGGCGACATTACAAAAGTAACACACAGCGACAAAATAAGCCACTCACTTCTAAGTGCTGCTGCCGTTGGTGATGGACGGATTCACTCTGCCCTAAAGAGAGCGCGTATCTCAAGAGCTGAGGGTGAAGATGCTGTTGATGCGCTTTGCGATAAGGGAATTTTAAAAACTGAGTTCTCACTTGAATCTCCGCCAAATGCTGATGAAAAAGTAGATGAAAAACTAAACTTTAACACTCCCTTTATGCGTTTTTGGTTTGCCTTTGTATCACCATTTTTCAAAACTATAAAAGAGGGAGACTTCAAAGAGGCAAAAGAGTCATTTGCTAACCGAAAGAGTGAGTTTTTCGAACTTACATTTTTAAAACTCTCACATGAACTTGTAAAAAAGAGCTTTAAAGATGACCCTATTGTAGAGATTGGAAGCTATTGGGATAGAAATACGCAGATAGATATTTTGGCAAAAACTAAGTCTGGCAAAGTTGTTGCGGGTGCGTGCAGATATTCAAACCAAAAAGCAAAAAAGAGTTCTCTTACAAAACTTCAGGAGCAGTGCCATCTTGCAAAACTCAAACCTGATATCAGCATAATCGTCTCAAAGGGCGGTTTTTCAAATGAGCTAAAAGCCCTAAAAGGCGAAGATGTAAGACTTTTTGCTCTTAAGAATTTTAAAACACTTATAGAAGACTTGAGCGAAAAAGATTTTATAGAGTGCGTAGGGAAAAAATATTAATAATTTAATCAATTTACTAACTCAAAAAACTGCTCTTAAACGTGAGCATATTGAAAACATCCTAAAGCTTCTTGATGAGGGTGCGACCATCCCATTTATCGCCCGCTACCGCAAAGAGATGACAGGCGGAGCCGATGATGAAGTACTTCGTGAGTTCGAGAGTATCTACATGAGTGCCAAAAAACTGCTTGAGCGTAAAGAGGAGATCTCAAGGCTAATTGCAGAGAGAGCAACTTTAAGTGAAGCAATAAAAAAGAGCATAGAAGAGGCTGATAGCTTAAGAATTTTAGAGGATATTTACCGTCCATATAAAGAGAAAAAAAGCTCTCGTGCCGCAACTGCCATAGAAAATGGACTAACTCCTCTTGCTGACATCTTAGAAAAAGCACGACTTACTACAAGTGAATTTTCATCAAAAGCAAAAGAGTTTGTAAAAGGGAATATTAATAGCGCTAATGAAGCAGTTCAAGGTGCGCAGGATATTTTAGCAGAACGATATGCTGACATGCCCAAAGAGCGAGAATCTATAAGAAACAATATGTTACGTCATGGCGTTTTGGAAATTAAAAAAACAAAGAACTTTGATGAAAATGGAACTTTTAAAAACTTTGAAGGCAAAAGTGAAAAAGTAGCCTACATTCCATCTCACCGCTATCTTGCCATTATGCGCGGCGTAAAAGAGAAAGAACTGAGTGTAAAAATAAGCATCGACATAGAAAAAATAGAAGCAAATATAAAAGAGTACAAAATCCCCCGTCATGCTTCAACATCAAAAGAGCTGCTTTTTGAAGCATACAGAGATGGACTAAAACGACTACTGCTTCCCTCACTTGAGAGAGAAGTTCACGTTGAGCTAAAAGAGAGGGCCGATAGTGCCGCAATCTCCGTTTTTGGCAAAAATCTAAATCAGCTTTTAATGACTCCTCCCGTTACAAAAAGAGTGATTTTAGGCGTTGACCCTGCTTTTAGGACAGGATGCAAACTCGCTGTTATTGATGAAAATGGAAACTACCTTGAATCATGCGTTATCTACCCTACAGAGCCTCAGAGGGATTATGAGAACTCTAGAAACAAGGTTATAACACTAACAAACAAGTATAACATAACGGGGATAGCTATCGGCAATGGAACAGGCTCAAGAGAGACGCAAGAGTTTTTTGCGAGAATCAACAAAG
>NZ_JALNZY010000007.1 GCF_023229105.1 Sulfurimonas sp. | reverse complement strand
AGGATCCTTATGAGCTTTATGAAGAGTTTGAGATAGATGCTAGACCTGCTGATGAGCTAGATTTAAAAGCTATTGTTAAGCAGGAGAAAAAAAAGATAAAAATTTTAAATATAAAAGATATTAAAAAGGGCTCAAAAGCAGGTGTTTCTCTTTTTAGACTGATTCCGTATCTGTTTTTGATTTTAGGTTTTATTGCTCTTAAAAATAATGCACTTTTGGATATCTCTATCTATCTTCCATCTCTGCTTGTGGGAATTATTGTAGGTTATATTTTCTCAAAAGAGTTTAACCCTAAGCAGTAATCATCGGTATATTAAGGGTTATCTTTTTTTGAATATCTATATAAAAATTTGTATTTACCGCTAACGCTTTTAGTTCGTTAACTCTCTCTTTATCAATACTCTTTGAACTTATTTCGATAGAGAATATGCTATATTTTTTATTTTCAAATTTTATATGTTCGCCGACTCTGTAAAATATTTTGGTTACAATTTTTTCATTATTTTCATAGCAAGAGTAGATTTTGTTTACTATTTTTATGAAGATGTTAGAGTCAACTATAACTTCTGGAATAGTAGGGTCAAAATCTTTTTCAAAAAATATTTTTGAGTTTATTGAGTGTGTTAACATGCATAAATCGACCAAAGCATAAATATTAACCGGCTCCCCGATAGGTTTTTGGTTATTTAGTTTAAAAGATGGAGTTTGATAGAGCTTTATACCTATAGCATCATCATTTTCATATCCGACGGTAAGTGCAAAAAATCTATAGCGCCCAACCTCCAACTCAACAAAAGTAGTCTTAAACCCAAACGTGACGTTTGCGTACGTTGTAGTAAGTATAAAAAGCTCTTCTGTCGTAATTGAGCCTAATAGAAACTGAGCTTGTGAATTTAACGATATGATTTTTCCATTTGAGCTAAAGAGCACAAAAGGGTTGTAGTCATACTCAATCCATTGCTGCTCAAATGTCATCTTATGATTACTCTTCTATATAATTTTTCAGTTTTCGCCCAACTTTAGGGTGCTTTAGTTTTTTAATTGCACTTGATTCGATTTGGCGGACTCTCTCGCGCGTTACACTAAGCTCCTTGCCTATCTCTTCTAGTGTTCTGTCACTCTCATCATCCATAATTCCAAAACGAAGTTTGATAACAGCCTTTTCTCTTTCGTTAAGCTGCTCTAAAACATTTTCTATTTGAACTCTTAAATCATCTTTTAATATTGCATCAGATGGAGATAGTGAAGATTTATCCTCTATAAAATCTCCAAAACGTCCATCATCTTCACTTCCAATAGGAGCCTCTAGGCTTATAGGCTCTTTTGTGATTTTGATGACATTTTTAACCTTCTCAACAGAGAGACCGACTTCTTGAGCGATAATCTCAACATCTGGCTCTTTTCCATGCTCTTGGAGATGTTTGCGCATAATTTTATTTATACGGTTTATCGTCTCTATCATGTGGATAGGAATACGAATAGTTCTTGCTTGATCCGCAATTGCTCGAGAGATTGCCTGACGAATCCACCATGTAGCGTATGTTGAGAATTTATAACCTTTTTGGTATTCAAATTTGTCAACTGCCTTCATAAGACCAATATTTCCTTCTTGGATTAGGTCAAGAAATGGAAGACCGCGATTTGTGTAACGCTTTGCAATAGATACAACAAGTCTTAGGTTTGATTTTGCCATCTTTGTTTTTGAGATTTCAGAGATATTTTTACCGCGTTTAATCTGCTCTAAAATATCTGCCAATTTTTCCGGTTCCATATCAAAACTGTTTTTTGATGCCTCTTTTGTTTGAACAAGTTTTTTTATCTCCATGTAGGTACTAACCATGGTAGCTTCGGGAACCATACCTGCGATATCTTCTTTATTTAAGTCGCATATTTTTTCAACTAAAACCTTATGGTTTGCTTTTAGAGTTGAGTTAAACAGCGGAAGTTTGTACTCCAATCTTTTTAGCTCCTTGTCGTACCCTTCATCACTTTTAAGTGCTGTTTCCATTGCCTTAACAAGCTCATTGATAAGCTTAGACGTAGGACCCAGATCTAGTAACTTCTCCTTTAAAATGCCTTTTTTAAAGGTAACTGATAAGAAGTAGAAGATAGTTTCAGGGGTAGGCTCGCCGTCAAGATTTTCAGGTGTTTTGTCGGTTAGTTTTATCCACTCTTTTTTAGCTTTTTCCAAAGCTTTAAAACTTGTGGTAACCTTCTCAACTCTAGTTTTATCTTTGACTGTCAATGTTTTTTCAACATTCTCTTCTTCAGCATCTTCATCATCATCACCGTTCTCTGAGTCGTCGCCATCATCATCTTTTTCATCTTCAAAACTCTTAAAGAGTTCCTTTACTCTTCTTTCACGGTTTATAAGTGGCTCTTTATAATCTAAAATAAAATCTATTAAATATGCAACCGAGCATATTGCATCTATGATAATACTCTCACCGCCTTCAATTTTTTTACTTATCTCTATCTCTTCTTCTTTAGTTAAAAGCGGAATCTGCCCCATTTCACGAAGATACATACGAACAGGAGAGTCAGAACGAGACCACTCTAAAAGCTCATGCTCTTTTAATATATCAAAGCTATCTGTTTCGTTATTTTCAATCATCTTTCTTTGAGCATTTCTTCTAGCCTCTGCCTCTTTGTCATTAAGAAGTTTTGCATGCTCTGATGATGTGTAGATGCAAGCCTTATGCTTTTGTGCGAGTTTATATATATTTGCTGCTTGTGATGCAGTCGGCTGCTTGTCAAAAAGTTCCACTAGTGCTTCGTATGTCAAACACTCTTTAGGTTTTTGATTTGCGAAGAATGATTCGATAGCTTTGTTTAATTCTTTGGCTGTCATATAAAATATACCTTCTTAAGTCTATAAGATTTTTCAAAGGTGGATTATACCCAAATACTCTTAACTCTTGCTTCTTTTAATATTGGAACACCCTTTGCTTTAACATTTGAAAATATTTGTTTAAAGGTACTTTATGCAAAGTGGATACTATAGTTCAGCAGCAGGTATGGTTACTCAGTTTAATCGCCTTGACACTATCGCAAATAACCTAGCTAATGTAAATACAGTTGGCTTTAAAGAGGATAATTTGGTAGTCGGTGATTTTATGCGTCTTTACAAAGAAGCAAGAGATGAGCTTCCAAACGCAAACCAGACTAAAGAGGCGGCACAGTTTTTAAACAGAGCCATGAATAAGGCTCCGCAAGTAGTTGACTCATATACTGATCACTCTTTGGGAAATATGCAAAAAAGTAACAATCCGCTTGATATGGCTCTCTCAAAAGAGGGACTTTTCTTTTTGGTTAAAACACCAGAGGGAATTAGGTTTACTAGAGATGGTACATTTATGAGAGATGATCAAGGAAGAGTTATTACAAAGAGCGGCTATGAGGTGCTTCCTAGTGATTATTTTCAAACAAAACAGCCTATAACACTCAACCAAGAAGATAGTGTAGTTGAGATAGATAAAAATGGACAAATATATACAAATATTCCAAACAGTGCGAATTTTACACTTAACTCTAAAATCTTTATAGCGCAGCCTGAAAATATTGCGTTTTTGAAAAAAGAGGGAAATAACCTTTATAGATACGACAAAGAACAAGAATTTGTGAGCATTCAAGAGAGCGGAGCTGTAATGCAGGGTTTTGTTGAAAAGAGTAATGTAAATGCTGTGAAGATGATGACACAGATGATAGAGACAAATCGTTTAGTTGGAATGTATCAAAAAGCCATGGATACCCAAATGAACGATATGAACCGTGATGCAATTGAAAAAATTGCCAAAAAATCTTAAGGAGTTTAGACTATGATGCAATCACTTTACACTGCTTCGACCGGAATGTTAGGCATGCAGACACAAATAGATACGACAGCGAACAATATTGCAAACGTAAATACAATCGGATTTAAAAAATCTCGTGCGGAGTTTGCTGATTTAATGTATAAAGTTATGGAGTATGCAGGAACATCCACGAGTGATGTTACCAAAAGTCCTACCGGTATCGAGGTTGGACTCGGTGTTAGACCTACTGCAATCAATAAAATATTTTCAGAGGGCAGCCTAAAGCAAACAGATAATGAGCTTGATTTGGCTGTAACAGGAAAAGGTTTTTTTAAATTAGAGCTTCCTGATGGAACTGAGGTTTACTCAAGAAACGGTGCTTTTAAAATTGATGAAAACGGGACAATTGTAAACAGCGACGGGTACAGAATGGTTCCTGAAGTTGTTATTCCGCCTGATGCAACAAATGTCAATGTAGGAACAGATGGCACGGTCAGCGTTGTTCAACCGGGGCAGACTCAGGCAACTCAAGTAGGTCAAATCACATTGACTAACTTTATAAACCCTGCAGGTCTTCACTCTATGGGAGACAACTTATATATAGAGACAGACAGCTCTGGACAGCCAGTTGAGGGGACTCCCGGACTTGATGGTCTTGGAGTGCTTAGACAAGGTTTTGTTGAGCTGAGTAATGTCGAACTTGTTGTTGAATTAACAGACTTAATAACAGGTCAACGTGCATATGACTCTAACTCAAAAGTAATCACTACAAGTGATGAAATGCTTCAAACTACAAATAATCTAAAAAGATAATAAACTCTTAAATACGGCTTGATACTAAGTGATATTAAGTCGTAGTCTTCTCTTTGTCTGCCAATTAGCAAAACATCAAACTACTTTTAGTACAATTACTACTATAATATGAAAAAGTAGAGTATAAAATTAGGAATTTTTATGAATTTAAAAAATATAGAGAAAATTGAATTAAACTATCTAGCAATAGAAGACCATGAAGCCGTAGCAGAACTTATGAAAGATGAGTATAGACATCTTAAAGACTCCACATGGAGCAAGGAAGAGCTTGCTATTTTAATCAATAAATTTCCAAAAGGGCAGGTAGGTATAAAAATAGATGGGGAGTTTGCCGGTTTTGCCCTGAGTATGATTGTGAATTATGATAAATTTGAAGATACGCATACATATAAAGAGATAACGAAAAATTATACTTTTGACACATTTAACCCGCTTGGTAACATCCTTTACGGAGTTGATGTGTTTGTTAGTAAAAAATACCGTGGATTAAGACTTGGAAGAAGATTGTACGATTATAGAAAAGAGCTATGTGAAGAGCTTAATCTAAAAGGGATAATTTTTGGAGGAAGATTGCCTAACTACGCAAAATACTCAAAAGAGCTCTCTGCAAGAGAATATATACAAAAAGTTAAAGAAAAAGAGATTGATGACCCCGTGCTTAATTTTCAACTCTCAAATGATTTTAATGTCAGGCGTATAGTGAAAAATTATCTCGAAGGGGATATGGAGAGTTGCGAATATGCAGCAATTTTGGGATGGAATAATATCTATTATACGCAACCAAAGAAAAATCCGCTAACGCAAAAAACAGTTATAAGACTTGGGCTAATTCAGTGGCAAGTAAGACCGTATAATGACATAAAAGAGGTGCTTGAGCAGGCAGAATATTTTATAAATGCAGTCTCTAACTACAGAAGTGATTTTGCACTTTTTCCAGAGTTTTTTAATGCGCCACTCATGTCAAAATATAATCATCTAAATGAAGCAGAAGCTATTAGAGAGTTGGCAGGTTATACTCAGAGATTTAGCGATGAGTTCTCAAAACTGGCTATATCGTATAACATAAATATTATAACTGGAAGTATGCCGGAACTGGTTGATGGGCATCTTTATAATGTCGGATTTTTATGTAGGCGTGATGGAACGGTTGAGAAGTATTCTAAGATACATGTAACTCCCGATGAGGAGAGAATCTGGGGGCTAAAAGGCTCTAATGAGATAAAAACATTCAATACCGATTGCGGAAAGATAGGAGTGCTTATCTGCTATGATGCTGAATTTCCAGAACTTGGTAGATTGCTAGCTAAAGAGGGAATGGAGATACTTTTTGTCCCATTTTTAACAGATACACAAAATGGATACTCAAGAGTCAGAATCTGCTCGCAAGCAAGAGCAATAGAAAATGAGTGCTATGTTGCAATTGCCGGATGTGTAGGAAATCTGCCAAAAGTCAGCAACATGGATATACAGTATGCGCAATCAGCAGTATTTACACCATGTGATTTTGCATTTCCTTCAAACGGCATCAAGGCAGAATCAACACCAAATACGGAGATGATTCTTGTTGCTGATGTTGATTTGGATCTTTTAAAAGAGCTTCATACATTCGGTGGAGTTACAAACCTAAAAGACAGAAGAGAAGATCTCTATGAGCTTAGATTAAAAAAGTAGCAAAAAGCTCTTTATAAAACTAAAATCTCATTTTGGGTATAATCGCAAAATTAATTTACAACAAATAGTTAGGAATCTATAATGCAAAAAGCAAATATTAACGGAAAAGTTTGGAGATTTGGCAAAGATATCGACACAGATTTAATCATAGCAGCTCGTTATTTAAGTACCTCGGTGCCCGAAGAGTTGGCAAAACATGTCATGGAAGATGCTGATCCTGAATTTGTAAATAAGATGAGCAGAGGCGACGTGATAGTTGCGGATGAGAATTTTGGCTGCGGCAGTTCTCGCGAACACGCTCCAATTGCTCTAAAAGCTGCCGGTGTTGCAGCAGTTATTGCTCCTACTTTTGCAAGAATTTTCTATAGAAACTCGTTTAACATGGGACTTCCTATATTTGAGCTTAAAGAGAGCGCAGAGATAGCAGAGGGCGATGAGATAAGTATAGATATGAATAATGGAACTATTATAAACAAAACATCAGGCAAAACATATAGTTTTACCCCAATTCCCGCATTTATGCAAGAGCTTATAGATGCCGGCGGACTTATGAATTTTGCACAAAACGAGATTAAAGGTAAATAATGAAAACGTATAAAATTGCATTAATAAAAGGTGATGGCATAGGTCCTGAAATTATAGATGAAGCTGTAAAGGTTTTAGATGCCGTAGCATCATGCTGTGATATAGAGTTCTCTTACGAAGAGGCTTTAATGGGCGGTTGCGCTTATGATATTACCGGTGATCCTCTTCCACAAGAGACTATCAACATATCATTAAACAGTGATGCGGTACTCTTTGGTGCAATCGGCGGAGAAAAATGGGATAATCTTCCCCGTGAAAAACGACCTGAAAGCGGGCTTTTACGATTTAGAAAAGAGCTTGGTGTTTATGCAAACCTGCGCCCTGCAGTTGTATATGATGAACTTGTGAATGCTTCATCACTTAAGGCGGAAGTCGTTAAGGGCGTTGACTTGATGGTTGTTCGTGAGCTTATCGGTGGAATCTACTTTGGGGAACCAAAAGGGCGTGATGAAAACAGAGGCTGGAACACTATGGTCTATACTCGTGATGAGATAGTCAGAATCGCGCATCAAGCATTTAAGATTGCCATGACAAGAAGCAAAAGAGTCTGCTCGGTTGACAAAGCAAATGTTTTGGATGTATCGCAACTTTGGAGAGATGTGGTCATTGATGTCTCAAAAGAGTATCCAGAAATTGAACTCTCTCACATGTATGTAGATAACGCAGCGATGCAGCTTATCCGCGACCCTAGGCAGTTTGACGTAATTCTTACGGGAAATATTTTTGGTGATATTTTAAGCGATGAGGCTAGTATGCTATCAGGCTCGATAGGTCTTCTTCCCTCGGCTTCCGTTGGGGCTAAGATAGGTGTTTATGAGCCTATTCACGGTTCTGCACCTGATATCGCAGGTCAAGGAATTGCAAATCCTATTGCAACTATCTCCTCAGCTTCGATGATGCTAAGATACGCTCTTGGCGAAGATAATGCAGCAGACAAGATAGATGCTGCCGTAAAAAGAGCACTAAAAGAGGGCTACAGAACAAAAGATTTGGCACAATATGATGCTAAAGAAGTTTGTTCTACAAGTGAGATGGGTTCTATAATTGCTAATTATGCGGCGAAATGAAGACACTAACTTTAGCAAATATTTATGAGTTGCAAGGATTAAAAGAAGAGGCGCTTGAAATCTATAAAGAGATACTAAAAAAAGAGCCCTCTAACATTGATGCTAAAATTGCCATACGAAGACTCTCTGGCATGAGAAAGAAGTTTTTAAATGTAAATACTCAGATGAAAGAGTATTTTGTAAAGATGGAAGAAGAGATTGAGTTTAATGAATTTGAAAGGTGGCTATTAAAGTTATGGAACTAAAAGATGTAATTCTCTCAACTTTAGCAGAGATGGAAAATGTGAAACCTGAAAAAAAGATGATAGATAATATAAAGCATATCCAAGATGCTCAAGAGAAAAGCAAAAAAGAGCTTGAGCTAGAAGTTCAAAGCGAAGAGAGCTCTGCTTCAAAAGACGAACGGAATGTAAACAGCGAGATACTCTTTTTAAAATCGACAAGAGAGAGATTGCTTGTGCTTTTTGAAGGTTTTCAGGCTCCAAACAATACAAATATAGAGGCCAAAATAGATATGACGCTTAATTTTTTAGAGTATATGCTCGTTACTATTGACTCAAGAGTTGAAGAGATACAAAGAGGTAGTCAAATATGAGCCAGTACAGAGTCCTGATAGATGCAAATGATGAAAAAGGTCTTGTTTATAAAGTCTCTTCCGTTTTTTATCAAAACGATATGAATATTCTCTCAAATAGCGAATTTGTTGACAAAGAGAATAATAAATTTTTTATGAGAAGCGTTGTTGAAGGTGATATAACTTTAGAAAAACTCCATAAGCTCATCAGCGATATTATGCCCGAAAATGCAAATATTGACGTAATTGCCCCTCAAGATAAAAATATAATTATAATGGCAACAAAGGAGATGCATGCCTTAGGCGATATTTTAATCAGGCATGAGGCTGGAGAATTAGAGGCAAATATATTAGCCGTAATATCAAACTACAGCGATTTAGAATCCCTTGTGTCTAGATTTAATATCCCTTTTGTCTGCATCTCTCATGTTGATTTAAGCAGAGAAGAGCATGAAGATAAAATACTTGAGCACTTAACTAAATTTAAAGCGATAGATTATATCGTTTTGGCAAAATATATGAGAGTGTTAACGCCTCAGTTTGTAGAAGTTTATGAAAAAAAAATTATTAATATCCATCACTCATTTTTACCGGCTTTTATTGGAGCAAACCCCTATAAACAGGCACATGAAAGGGGTGTGAAAATCATAGGTGCAACTTCACATTTTGTGAATAACAACCTTGATGAAGGTCCGATTATTGCTCAAGAGGTTATACATGTCGATCATGCCTATGGGTGGAGGGATATGCAGCGTTTAGGCAAAGATGTTGAAAAAGTTGTTCTCTCTAGAGCGCTTAAACTTGCGCTAGAAGATAGAATTTTTGTATATGCAAATAAAACCGTTATTTTTCAGGGATAGTGTTGTTTAACCTTGTTTTAGTAAACCCACAAATACCAAACAATACCGGTGCAATAGGGCGTTTATGCGTAAATGCCGGTGCATCTTTGCATATCATCAAACCTATTGCTTTTGATATTGATGAAAAAGCTGTAAGACGTGCAGGACTTGACTATTGGCATAAGTTAGACCTGCATGTCTGGGAGAGTTTAGAGCATTTTTTCCAAAATAATAAAATATCCGACAATGCCTATTTTGCTACTACAAAAACTGATAAACCATACTTTGAGGCAGAGTTTAAAAAGGGTAATTATATTTTTTTTGGAAGTGAAACAGCAGGGATACCCGAAGATATTTTAGATGCCCACAAGGAGCAAAACATAACTATACCTATGACTAAAGAGGGCAGAAGTCTAAATTTGGCTATAAGTACAGGAATAGTGCTTTATGAAGCAATAAAACAAAACTATACAATCTTTAAGGAGAACAGATGAAGGAATATATAGATATTATTATGGCTATACTTTTTATACTTTTTATGGTTTTTGTCTTTGGCGGTTACCATAAAAATAAGTTTGCACAAAGAGAAGCTGATGAAAAAAAGCTAAAAGATAAAGAGAATGGTCTTTAAAAAACTTTTTTAGCCCACTTCTCTAGTGTTTCTTCAAATTTCTCCAACATACTTTGTACATTTTTTACTACAAGTGTCATATAAAAATCCTTTAATTTTTCCAAATTTTACACATAATTTCATATTTATATAAAAAATATTGCATTTTGTCATATAAACTTTGACTAAATTGCAAAAATCAAATATAATATTTTAAAAGTTGGCATAAAGGAAGCGAGATGAAAAATTTTCTAGAAATTATAGAAGAGATAAAAAATATTGTTTCTACGGAGTTTAAGAACAAGAAGATATACGACAAGGATGTTGCAGATATTTTGGGAGTTTCTCAGATGAATTTTGCGACTATGAAAAAAAGAAATAAAATTCCTTTCGATGAACTTTTAGACTTTTGTGCAACAAAATCTATATCTATAAACTGGATGCTCTACGGGCAATCTCCTGAGAGTCTTGTTGAAGCAACAAACAGATTTTTTATGATTAAATACTTTGGAGGGGTCAATGCGTCTGCTGGCGGTGGAGCAGATGCCGAGGAAGAGGAGATGCAAGGAATCGAGATTCCGCATGAGTTTGCACTAATGCTCGGAGGGGAGAGGGAGCTAAAGTATATAGAGGCTATAAATGTGTCTGGAGACTCCATGGAACCTACCTTTAGTTACAATGATATAGTTTTTATAAACAGAAGCAAGACGGATCTGCAAAGAGGCGGAATCTTTACTATAAGAACAGAAGCCGGACTGTTTATAAAGAGAGTACAAAAAAGAATTGACGGAAAAATAGATATAATATCCGACAATCAAGTTTACTCCACTCAGACGCTAGACCCATCTGAAATAGAGGTAATAGGAAGAGTAGTCAGTAGATTTGGAAGCGTTGATTAAAAAGGTTTTGGCTGTGAGATATATTTTTTTAATGTTATCAATTCTTCTGTTGGCAGGCTGTACGTCAAAGAGAGTTGAGTCGGAGGTTGAAGTTAAAGTTGAAGATAAAATAACACTAACAAAGTCGCTCAACAAGCCTGTGGAAAAATCAAAAAAAAGAGATATAGAGATATTTGACTTACTCAATATTCCTCAAGATGTAAGCTATTTTGCAAAGAATATAGATGAAAATTCAACTATTTATGATATTCAAAAAAAATATGAACAAAACTATTTTAGTGTATGGAATATTGATAAACCAAAAGAGGATTTAAAGTCTGCAATGTGGCCCTTTGCATCATTCTCATTTAACAAAAGTTATGGAGAAAATCTTCAGCTTTTAGAGAAGAGTTTTTTTGATGAGATGATTAAAAACGCAAATTTTGAGGCATATGCAAGTGTAAATAAAAAAGCATTAACTCTAAAATATAGCAACATGAGAGCTTTTCCAACGATAAGACCTCTCTTGAGAGATCCTACAGCAGCAGGAGAGGGTTTCCCTTTTGACTATCTTCAAAACAGCTCCATACATGCGAATGAGCCTCTTTTTATCTCACACTATACAAAAGATAAGGAGTGGGCATTTGTATTTAGCAGTTATGCATCAGGATGGTTAAAATCTGATGAGCTTGTAGTTCTAACCGAGGAAGAAGTTGCTAAGTGGCAAAAAGCAAAGCAGGTAGCAATCGTTAAGGAGAATGAATCTCTTTACGACAGTGAGGGTCATTTTTTATTTAAATCAAAAATAGGCATGATGTTTGCGCTTATCTCTGAAGATGAAGAGACATATACTGTTTTAGCTGTTTCCTCGTATAAAAATTCAAAACCACTCTTTTTAAAATCCAAAATATCAAAAAATATAGCAACAAAAGAGATACTTAAACTAGGTAGAGAAAATCTTATTTCCATAGTCAAGGAGGTCTCAAAAACAAACTATGGATGGGGCGGAATGTATGAGCAAAGAGACTGCTCATCAATGCTTAGAGATATGTTTGTGCCGTTTGGTATATGGCTACCTAGAAACTCGTATCAACAGAGTAAAATAGGCAGTGTCGTCTCTTTAAAAAATTTATATGATGATGAGAAGATAAGAGTCATAAAGGAGAGAGGTGTTCCTTTTGAGACGCTTCTGTATAAAAAAGGACATGTTGTTCTTTATGTGGGCACTTACAATGATGAAATTGTTGTATTTCACAACACATGGGGCATTAAAACTAAAAAAGATGAAGCTGAGGGTAGAATTATTATAGGAAAGCCTATCTTTAGTTCATTGAGACTTGGTAAATATCAGCAAAACTATGATGAAGATGCTGAGTTACTAAAAAATCTAGTTAGTATGAATATTTTGACTAGACAACCTTAAAGACTTCTAGTTAGGCCTTAGTGTCTAGAAGCGAGCCTAACATCTCATCATGTGCTCTGATAGCCGCAACATTTACCGCAGTTGAACCCTGAGTTATAATCTGATCGGTCATCTCTTTGGATAAATCGGTTTGACTTATTTTTGAGCCGTTGTCATCCGCTTTTCGCACATTTGTTGTTATGGAGTTTTCATCACCCACAACTTTAGTGTCTGTCGGCACATATCCTTCACTGTTTACATTTGCAACATTGTTTGCAGTTGTGTTCATCAATGTTTGATGAGCTTGTATAGATGATACATTGCTAGATATATTCATAAAAAACTCCTTTATAGTTATTATACTAATTTTAATCTTTAAAAGCTGAAGCAACAGGTCCTTTTAAAAATTAATATTAGTGCAAATCTGTATTTAACCTTATCTCTCTCTTGCTTCTTTGAACAACATATTGCCCTGTTAAAGAATTTTGTCTAAAGTGCAATCCATTAAGTCCTGCAAGTTCTGATGCTTTCATGATAGATGATAATTTTACATCTGGATTTACTTCTTGAATCTCTCTTATCTCTTCATCATTAATGCCAACTTTTATACCTGCTAAAACTGCCAAGCCACCGTCAATAATACATCCATCTCCAAGAGGAATCCCGCATGTAGAATTTGCTCCAAGAAGTGTATTTTTACCAATAGTAATAGGAGTTCCATCTGTTCCGCTAAGAACACCGAGTATTGAAGCACCGCCGCCAATATCGCTTTGGGCTCCAACTACAACGGAACTTGAAATTCTGCCCTCTACCATTACGGGACCTGTGGTTCCTGCATTGAAATTTACATACGAAGCTCCCGGCATGACTGTAGTTCCAGCAGCAAGTTGTGCACCAAATCTCACTTTTGATGTGTCTAGAATTCTAGTATTATCAGCAGGAATAATGTGTTGTAAAAATCTTGGAAATTTATCTACAAAATCAATATGCGGGTAGTCATTTGAGAGCTTTAATTCTATCTCAAATTCACGAAGATATTCGAGCTCTATAGGCTGTCCGTTTGACCATGCAACATTTGGTAAGACGTTAAAAGCACCGTTTAAATTTATGCTTCTTATTTCAACTTTTGCCTCAGAGAGAGCATAGAGTTTTAGATAAGCTGCTTCAACACTCTCTAGAGCCTCATCTGCAAAGATAAATGTGACCTTAAACTCACCCTCTAAAGAACCGCTATTCATGATTTGATTGTAAAGAGCAGAGACTACCTGAATATTTTTATGTGCATCCCCGTAAGCTTCATCTGCATAAGGAGTAAAAGCATTTAGACAACTCTTTAAAAATGAAGAGTTTATATTGTAAACCACTTCATTCTTGCTAAAGTCAAGCTCAACGCCTTGCTCTGCTAATGCGTTAATAAAGATAGCTGCGCTTGCAAAGTTTTCATTCCAATTAACTACAGGGTAGGTTGCTTGTAGGGTTTTGCTAAGATTTAACTGTCCCGAATCAACTCTGCATATCCCAAAAGCCAAAGGATCTCTATATTTTTTGGTTGAAGATTTAATGTTTGCTACCAGCGCTCGAAAAGCATCTGTTGTTTGAATAATTTCCATGAAGTCTCACTTAAATAATTTTCTAAAAACATTATACTTAAACATTGTTAATAATAATTTAGTATATACTTCTGCTATGAATAAATGGATTGAACTTTTAAAAAAGAATGATTTTTTGGCTGTTAAAAAACATATATCTGATGGCGCTGACCTAAATGAGGCAAATGAAAGCGGAGAGTCTGTTTTAGCATCTTCTTTGAGATATGGCTGTGATTTTGATCTTGTAATGCATCTAGTTGAAAACGGCGCTGATATTTTTGATTTTGATGAAGAGGGCGTTAGCATTTTTGATATGGCAATTACCTATAACAATATTGAAATGGTAAAGTATCTAATCTCAAAAGGTGTTGATGTAAACAGCACCACAAGAAGAAGTAAGTTTACTCCACTAATGGCGGCAGCTTGCTATGGACGCACAGAAGTTGTAAAACTACTCTTAGAGCATGGTGCAGACAGAGATGCCGTTGATGCAAAGGGAATAAGTGTTATAGATTTTGCAAGAAAAACAAACAAGAAGAGTATCTTGCTTCTTTTAGATTATGATGATAATGTTCCAAAAAACAGAGGCTACGCAAGGTAGCTGCTAGAAGTTACCCTTAAGATACATCAAGCAGTTTAACAAAGCTTTTATAGCTTTTAATTATTTGTTGACTTTTTTGACTCTGCATATAAAATTCTATAGCCTTTTTGCCAAGCCGTGGAATCTCATTTTTAACAGCCCAGCTGCTTACTGTCCCCTCTGGAATCTCCAGTATGGAAGCAAGATCTTTTTGAGTTATTTGCAACTCCTTGCATATCTCTTTAACTACGTTATCTTTTTGTTTTGGTTTTTTTGAAAGTTTTTGTGTTTTTAGTATTAAAGTATTTACAGGTTCTTCTTTTTTTTCTTCCTGCTTTTGGATAGTTTTATCTTCAATGGTTTCTTCTTCTGTATGTTCTTCTACCCATTTTAATACTTCGTAAGCTGATATAATCCAATCTCTGTTGTTAAACTTTGAAACAACATCTATTGTAAATAGAGATGCATTATCTCTTGCAAAATCCTCATTGCTTAATTGACAAAGTATTGAAAACGAGAGTTGCTGAGCAGCACTTCCTTTGTTTCCCCAATCAAATCCATTTTTAGATAAGCTAAACATATCATACCTAAGCGGAAGTTCTACTTCGCCATAAGTTACATACTTTACACCTAACAATGTCCTATGCCCTTTAAAAACATGATTGTTTCTCATAATAGCCATTACTATTGCCTTATATTTTAAAAGTGTAATGATGCTCTATTTTGTGACTTCTATCTTTTTTATGTAGAAGCAAGAAACGATAAGCAACATATAAAGATAAACAAAGCAATAAAAGTACCAATAACCAAATTATCATGGTGTAATTCCTTGATTTTTACTTATATAAGGAAATCGACCATAAGGAAATTATATTAAATTATAAGATATTTTTGAGTTCTTTAAAAAATCAGTAAAAAGTTTGAAATACTTATCTACACTTTTTTTATCTGCTGCACAAAGTGATATTTCAACAGATGCATCTTCTTTTGCATTGAGTATAGGCAAGGAGGAGAGCTCAATCTCAGACGGAATCTTTTTCATAATGTTAATAAGTGTATTTTCACTTGTTTTAGCGAGGAGAGTAACTCGATATTTTTGTTGTGATGTGCTAAATAGACGCTCTATAACAGAGGCAATCATCGGATGCGCCATTTGTGGAAATCCGGGAGTAAAGAAATATCTCTCCTCTAAAGAGAAGCCAGACATGTTGTTTATGGGATTAAACAATAGCTGCGAATTTTGCGGCAGATCTGCCATATATATTCTATGTGGGTACGCCTCCTCGCCGAATCTCTCTATAATATCTTGCTTAAATTTTTCATGTCGTTGCAATGGTTTTGAGGTAAAAACTTCTGCCGCAATCTCTCTTGTTAAGTCATCAGGGGTAGCGCCGATACCGCCAAAAGAGAACATAACACTCCGTGAGTCATCTTTTACTAGTTTATATATATTTTTTATAAGTTTCTCATCATCTTTTATAATAAAAGAGGCGAAGAGTTCGTGTCCATATTTTTGAAGTTCATTTTTTAAAAATGCAAAATGTTTATCTTCTCTGCGTCCGTTTAGTATCTCACTACCGATTATACAAGCATAAAAATTCATTTTTATCTTCCGCTTTACTTTTTTTTATGTATTATACTAAAAACAGTTAAGGATAAATAGATGTCATACGCACAGCAACTAGAAGAGTTAATAACAAAAAATGTTATTCCAGATATTGATGAGAGACTAGATGAGATTTTTGAAGAAATTGCCGAGAGTAAAGAGGCTGACGAGGATGCAAAAGAGGAGATAGAGGAGCTAAGAGAGTTCAAGGCTGATTTGCAGGATGTATTAGATGATATAAAAAGCGGAGATATCGAAGAAGATGAGTGTAAAGAGCTTATTGATGATATTTTAGAGGCTCAAAATGAATCTCATGATGAAGATTTTGGATTTACAGAGGAGGGGTAGTCTGTATAATTGGCTTATAGCCAATTTTAAATTCGTTTCTATATAATAGCATCAACAAAACAGATAGGATAAATATGAGAATAATATTATTAGGAGCTCCGGGAGCCGGAAAAGGAACTCAAGCAGGGTTTTTAACAAAAAAATATAACATCCCTCAAATCTCTACAGGAGATATGCTTCGCGCTGCTATTAAAGCAGGCACAGAGATGGGTAAAATGGCAAAAGCTGCTATGGATGCGGGTCAGCTTGTAACTGATGAGATTATTATCGGTCTTGTAAAAGATAGAATTGCCGAAGATGATTGTAAGAACGGTTACCTGCTTGATGGTTTTCCTCGTACACTTGCTCAAGCTGATGCTGTTACAAATGCAGGCATAAATATTGATGCGGTCATTGAGATAGATGTTCCCGACTCAGAAATAGTTACTCGTATGGCCGGTCGCCGCGCGCATTTGGCAAGTGGGAGAACTTACCATTTAGTTTACAACCCGCCAAAAGTCGAAGGAAAAGATGATATAACGGGAGAGGATTTAGTTCAGCGTGATGATGATAAAGAGTCAGTTGTGCTAGACCGCCTAAAAGTTTACCATGACCTTACAAGTCCGCTTATAGGTTACTACAAAGAGCAAGCTTCTAAACTTAAGGGTTTAACTTACATAACTGTTGACGGAACGGTAGATATAGCTGACGTTGAAGCGGCTATTGTCTCTAAGTTAGGTTAAGAACTAATTTGCATATCTAAGTATCTGGAATTTATCCGGATGCTTTTATATTTTAGACTTAATAAAACTCTCCATCTCAGAAACTATTGTCTCGATACTTCCCTCGCCGCTTATTACATGTAAAAGATTTTTAGCTTTGTAAAAAGTCTGCATGTCAGCCAAAGGCTCTGCGTAAACCTTCATTCGGTTGTCAAAGATTTCTGTGTTGTCATCGGCACCGCGGGCACGACCGAGGACTCTTTCTCTTGCGGTATCTTCGCTAACACGAACTTCTATAACGCTGATAAGCTCAAGTGACGAATCTTGGCTTAGATACTCATCTAGAGCATTTAACTGCTCGATGCTTCTTGGATAGCCGTCTATGATGATTATGTCGGTAGGAGCATTTTTTATGGCGTTAACAATAGTCTCTATTGCTATTTTAATGGGAACTATTAGACCTTTAGAGATATAGTTATTTATTTCAGAACCGAGGTTGCTGCCGCTTGCAACTTCTGCTCTTAACATCTCACCGGCAGAGTAGTGTGTTATCTTCTCATTTTGTTCAGCGATTAGCTGGGCATCTGTAGTTTTACCGGAGCCTGGTGCTCCGATAATCAAAAATAGTTTTTTCATACCCAAAACTATTTTACTTGTTCACGCAATCTTATATGCAGCTCTTTAAGTTGCGTTGCATCAACAGCACTTGGTGCTTTAGTAAGGATACAAGAAGCCTTTTGTGTTTTAGGGAAGGCTATAACATCACGAATGCTCTCTTTTTTAGTGATAAGCATCATGAGTCTGTCAAATCCTATTGCAAAGCCACCATGTGGAGGTGCACCAAATTTAAGAGCATCAAGCAAGAAACCGAATTTCTCCCCAGCTTCTTCTTCGTCAATCCCTAGAAGTTTGAAAACTTCTTCTTGAACCTCAGGCTTATGGATACGAATACTTCCGCCACCGAGTTCCGTGCCGTTTAAAACGATATCATATGCGATAGACTCTATCTCTTCAATATCTTCTTTATCAGTATCTTTAGGCATAGTAAAAGGGTGGTGAAGTGCTTTTACGCGTCCATCTTCAACTTCAAACATAGGAAAATCAACAACCCATACAAATTCAAAGGCATCTTTATTCACAAGATTCATCTTCTCATGCTCAGCTATAAAAATTCTAAGACGTCCCATGTAGTCCCAGACGGTTTTTTTATCGCCTGCGCCAAAAAATACGACATCGCCAACTTCCATGCCGAGTCTCTCAACTAAAAGTGCAATATCATCTTCGCTAAAAAACTTTATAAGAGGACCTTTAAGCCCATCTTCTTTCATCTGAAAATACCCAAGACCTTGTGCACCAAACTTTCGTACATAATCTTCAAATGTTTTCATCTCTCTTTTTGAGAAAACCAAATCTGCTCCCGGAACTTTTAGAGCCTTGATTCGGTTTGTATGTGGTTTTTTTGCGATATTTGTAAAAATTTCATTGTCGCATCTCTCAAAAATATCAATAACGTCAACCATCTTAAGGTTATACCTTAAGTCTGGTTTGTCAGAACCGTACCACTCTATAGCGTCTTTGTAAGCTATACGGTTAAATGGAGGTTTGACATTGATGCCACAAGCACTAAACATAGCCTCAAGCAAATCTTCAGCTACTTTTATAACGTCCTCTTGATTACAGAAGCTCATCTCGACATCTATTTGAGTAAATTCCGGTTGTCTGTCTGCACGCAAATCTTCATCGCGAAAACATTTTGCTATTTGGAAGTATCTGTCAAAGCCGCCAACCATTAAAAGCTGTTTAAAAAGCTGTGGGGATTGAGGAAGTGCGTAAAATTCTCCGCTGTGAACACGTGAGGGAACCAAATAATCCCTTGCACCCTCTGGAGTCGATTTTGTTAAAATCGGAGTTTCTACCTCTAAAAATCCATTTTTATCTAAGATATTTCTAGCAGCGATTGCCGTTTTTGAGCGAAGACGAAACGTTTCATACATGTCAGGATCTCTAAGCTCTAAGTAGCGGTATTTAAGTCTTGTCTCCTCGCCGACATTTTTATCGCCGATAACAAAAGGAACGGGAGCTGATTTGTTCTCAATAATAAGCTCTTTTACTATAACTTCGATAGTACCTGTTTTAAGACGTGGGTTGACAAGTCCCTCCCCGCGATGACGAACAGTTCCTTTAGCTATAAGAACATACTCATCACGAACACCGTCTGCTGCTTTATGCGCGGCTGCGTTGTCTTCAGGGTCGCATGTAAGCTGAATAAGACCGCTTTTATCTCTTAAATCAATAAAAATAATCCCGCCATGATCACGGTAACTGTTTGCCCAACCCGTTAGAACAACATCCTGTCCAACGTTTGCCTCACTTAAATCTGTACAATAATGACTTCTCATAAAAATAGAGTCCTACTAAATAATTTTTGCGATTATATCCAAACTTGACTTATCGGGCAATTATTTTGTTCTTAATAGATATTTTTCTCTTAAGCCATAAGTTTCTTTGCTATTTGCGCAACATGTTTTCCCTGAAAATGCGCTCCTGCAAGCTCATTTTTGCTTGGATAGAAACTCCCGTCAGAGCCGGCAATAGTAGATGCCCCGTATGGGGAGCAACCGCTGATTTCATCCATAGTATTCTGTCCTTGAAAAGTATATGGAAGTCCGACAATTACCATGCCGTGATGCAAAAGAGTAGTGTGAAAACTAAGAATGGTAGATTCTTGACCGCCATGTTGCGTGTTTGAGCTTGTAAAAACGCTTCCGGCTTTTCCTACTAACGCGCCTTTTGTCCACAACCCACCGGTAGCATCAAGAAACTGTCGCATCTGAGCGCACATATTGCCAAAACGAGTCGGCGTTCCAAAGATAACCGCATCGGCATTACCTAGCTCTTCTACAGTGCATATAGGTATATGGGCTTGATGCTTTTGAGCTTCAACAGCACCCATTTTTTCTAGCACTTCTTGAGGGAGAGTCTCAGGAACTCTACGAAGTACAACTTCAACATTTTCGACCAACTGAGCTCCCTCAACCGCTGCTTTTGCTAGTTTATAGACATGTCCGTACATGGAATAGTAAACGACTAATATCTTCATAAAAAACTCCTTTGCTTGCGCTATTTTAAATATTATATATCAATTAATCTTAAGCGATAGAGAGTGTACTATAGTTAAAGTATTGAAAATTCAATAGTTTATCGCTCCATTGGATTTTAATGTCAAAAGTGTATAATTAACAAAATAGTTTATAAAGAGATATACTTTGAAAAGCAAAAATATTAAGAGGGTAGGCGTTGTTTTAAGACCCTCAACACCAGAAATAAAAGATGCTTACCTAAGAGTAGAGCAAATTTTTAAAAATTATAATATAGAAGTTTTGCTAGAGAGTAGGAGTGCCAAAATGATTGGCATGACTGGAGAGAGTTTTAAAAATATCTGCAAGGAGTGTGATTTTATAGTTAGCTTCGGCGGCGATGGCACGCTCATATCTACAGTTAGAAAATCATTTGATTTTGATATTCCAATACTCGGCGTTCATGCAGGTAATCTTGGATTTTTGGCGGATTTGTCTGTAGATGAGCTTGACTCTTTTGTGCAAAAAATAATTCAAAACAGGTATAGAGTCGATGAGAGAGCGGTTCTTGAAGCAACCGTTATAAAAAATACGAAAGAGGTTAAATACTACGCTTTTAACGACATTGTCCTAACTCGTACTCGTGTTTCAAATATGATACATATAGAGACTCTTGTTGATTCCCAATCCTTTAACACATATTATGGTGATGGGGTGATTGTCTCAACACCAACAGGCTCAACTGCTTACAACCTCTCAGCAGGCGGACCTGTTCTCTTTCCGATGTCAAATGTGTTTGCGCTAACGCCGATCTGCCCTCACTCCTTAACGCAAAGACCAGTTGTGCTTCCGGGAAAATATGCTATAGAGATGAAGACCTCGGAGGAGAGGGCTCTTATGATTATAGACGGACAAGATGTGCATGAGCTAGAACTTGGCGAGAGCGTACATATAAAACTCGCCACTAAAACGGTAAAGCTGATGCATAAAGAGGAGTATAATTACTTTGAGGTGTTAAAAGAGAAATTAAGATGGGGAGAATAGACTCCGAAAGAGATAACATGTATAGATATTTACTTCCATTTTTGCTACTTTTAATTTTGTCAGGCTGTTCGTCGAAAAAAGTAGATGTAGATTACGATTCCTTATTTCAAATAAGTTCACTTTCGACATTTGCCGTAGTTAACAAAAATACAAATAAGCTTTATCTATTGGACAATGAGCGTATAATAGATGCTATAAATCGTGAAATGGAGTCAAAGGGTTACACAAGCGTATCTGTAGATAAAGCTGAGTTTCATATAACTTTTCACAGTGTCATAAAAGAGGATGTGCCTTCAAACGTTGGGATTGGACTTGGATTGGGTACGTTTTCAAGCGGACTCGGTTTATCTCTGGGAACTTTTCATGGCTTTTCAAGTGATGAAGGAAATCTTCTTATAAACATGCTCGACTCATCTACACAGAAGATATTCTGGCAGGCTACACTTAAGAGTAAGATAAAGGAATTAGAGTCACCGCAAGAACGCATAGAATACTTCAGTAAAACTGTAGCTACCATGCTAGAAGAGTTTCCTGTTCGCTCAACTAAGTAAAAGTATTATACGATTTGTAAAAATAATAGAGTCATAGATTTTTAACAATAAAGAAGTATAATTTAAAAATATTTTAGTAAGGCACTGATTAATGATAGAGAGATTTTACTTAAAAGAGTATCTTAGCTTTAAAGAAGTTGAGTTGGATTTAAAATCGGGACTAATAGTCTTTACGGGTCCTAGTGGAAGCGGAAAGTCGATTTTAATGAACTCAATCTTATCATCATTTGGCACCGCATCATGCGAAGCATCGTTATGTGAATCTACTGTTTCTTGGGAGCTAGATGCTGATGAGTATGGCATAGATAGTGATGATGTATATATTTTTAAGCATATCAAAAAAGAGAAATCAAGATACTTCATAAACAACCAGAGCATCTCTAAAAAAACTATGGGTAATTTATCTTCTAGCTACTTAAGACATCTCTCTTTGAGGGATTTTAGTGATTTTGAAAATGAAAATCTTCTATCTATTTTAGACAGCAGAATAAAAAAACAAACTCTAAATATGGATGCACTCAAAAGCGATTACAAGGAGGCTTTTTTAGAGCATAAAAGAGTCAAAAAAGAGCTTTTAACTATTGAGGATGAGCAAAAAAGAGTTACTGAATTAAAAGAGTTTGCAGCTTATGAGATTAAAAAGATAGAAGATATAAATCCAAAAATCTCTGAGGATGAAGAGCTTTTAGAGATAAAAAAGGAGCTCTCAAAAAAAGAGAAAGTGTTAGAAGCTATAGCTAAAGCAAGTGCTGTTTTTGAGCATGAGCACAACATTTTTAGCGCACTTGATCTGCTCAATAAAGAGAGTTCCTTCTTTAGTGACAGCTTAAATGAACTTAGAGCCATCATGGAGAGTGCAGAAGAGAAGTTTAATGCGCTTGATGAAGTCGATATTGAAGAGGTTTTAAACCGTATTGAAGAGTTAAGCGACTTAAAAAGAAGATACGGAAGCATAAAAGAGACTCTTGAGTACAAACAACAAAAGATTTTAGAGCTTCAAAAGTATGAAAATATAGAGATAACCAAAGGTGATTTAGCAGCAAGAGAGGCAGCGCTTGAGGCAAAAGTAAAAGATTTGGCGCAAAAAATCACAGCTCTTCGCTTAGGCGAGCTAAAATTTTTCAAAGATGACTTAAACAGGTACCTAAAAGAGCTCTATCTTCGAGATGCACAAGTTGAGATAAAAGATGCCGAGTATAAGCTTCTTGGAAAAGACGAGATGGTTATAAGACTAAATGCTACTGATTTGCAAAAAATAAGCACGGGGGAGTTTAACAGGCTCCGCCTTGGCATCTTGGCTCTAAAATCAGAGTTTATGAGCAAAAACGGCGGCGTATTGATGCTTGATGAGATAGATGCAAATCTAAGCGGGGAAGAGTCGATGAGCGTTGCAAAAGTGCTAAAGGAGCTATCAGAGTATTTTCAAATATTTGTAATCTCGCATCAGCCGCAACTCACTTCCATGGGAGATCAGCACTTTTTAGTACATAAAAAAGGTGATGAGTCACATGTAAGAGAGCTTGGATTTGATGAGAGAGTAGATGAGATAGCTAGAATAATTAGCGGCGAAAGTATTACGCAAGAGGCTAAAGGGTTTGCAAAAGAGTTGCTAAGTTTACACAAATAAAGAGAGATTGATGATAATTGACACACATGTACACCTCGATGATAAGAGATACAAAGATGACTTGGATGAAGTTTTAAATAGAGCAAGAGAGGGTGGGGTAGAGCGTTTTATAATTCCCGCAGCAGATCCTGCAAACCTCGATAGAGCTGTTGAGATAGCCCAAAAAAATAGTGATGTTTACTTTGCCGTGGGGGTTCATCCTTATGATATGGATAAATTTGATACGCTTGAGTTCAACAAATATATAGAGCATCCAAAATGTGTAGCCGTAGGCGAATGTGGACTTGATTATTTTAGGCTTGAGGGCACAGAAGATGAGAAGCAGAGAGAAAAAAAGAGGCAAAAAGAGGTCTTTATAGCTCAGATAGAAGTCGCAAAAAAGTATAAAAAACCGCTTATCGTTCATATACGAGATGCCTCAAGAGATTCAAAAGAGATACTGCTTGCGCATAATGCAAAAGAGGTAGGCGGAGTGCTTCACTGTTATAACGCCGATGAGGAGCTTTTAAGCCTTGCAAAAGAGGGCTTTTATTTTGGAATAGGAGGAGTTTTAACCTTTAAAAATGCAAAAAAGCTTCTGCACGTGTTGCCAAAGATACCCCATGAAAAACTACTCGTAGAAACAGATGGTCCATACTTGACTCCGACTCCGCATAGAGGCGAGAGAAATGAGCCGCTATATACAACTTTTGTTGCAAAAAAAATGTCTGAAATTTTGGAAATTTCATTTGAAGATATAGAAAAAATAACCACTCAAAATGCCCTAAAACTCTTTGATATTTCTTAATATTAAATTCTATTAACTATATTTAAAGTTGATTTAGATAAAATCAACACTTTAAATTTAAAATAAGAGTTGCTATTTTGAAATATTTCCTACTACTTTTACTACCGTTTTTGTTGAGTGCAAGCCTTAATTTCACTTCAAACCACACTAAAGAGATATCCGTACTAGAGTCTTTTGATATAGAAGCATCTTTTTTATATGATCCGATTATGAATGAGATGAAAAATAGCAATATGACTATCTACAAAGATAAACGCTTTTTTCAGGCGATGAATGATGCATATCTTTTCATTCCGGCTGTAAAGAGCATTTTGGCTAAACATGACATACCAGCTGAATTTCTTTTTCTTGCAATGGCAGAATCACACTTTTCTGCAAAAGCGTATTCGGCAAAGAGTGCATCTGGATTGTGGCAGTTTATGCCCGAGACAGGTAAGGTATATGGACTTAAGATTGATGAGTATGTTGATGAGAGAAGAGATCTTATAAAATCAACAGAAGCAGCTGCGAAACATCTTCGTGATCTTCATGACAAATTTGGTAAATGGTATTTGGCAGCTATAGCTTACAATTGTGGCAGCGGAAGACTAAGTAGGGCTATAGAAGCTGCAAAAAGTAACGATTTAAACACTTTGCTAGATCCTAAAAAGATGTATATTCCAAGAGAGAGCAGGTTGTATATTAGAAAAATAGTAGCCCTCGCTATAATGGGAAATGATGAGCAATTTTTGCTAAAAAGCGAGTACGAGCACCTTTTAAACAGAGCAAACGCTTACTCTATCTCAACTGTTAGAGTTCCAAGGGGCGAATCATTAAAAAGAGTATCAAAACTTGTTGGAATTCCGTTAGGTGAACTTCAAAAACTCAACAGACACCTAAAATATGACTTTGTTCCTCCTTATTTTGACGGCTATGATATATATATTCCATATATAAAACTTTCAGATTTTAAACAAAAATATTTTGAGGAGGAAATTCAAAATATTTACAAGGTGCATGTTGTTAGAGGAGGCGATAGCCTCTATGATATAGGCAAAAGATACGGCGTTTCATATAAAATGATAATGGACTTTAACTCTCTAAAGAGCAGCATCATAAGTCTAAATCAAAAATTAATTATTCCCATAGATAACAAGGCAAATGTTGAAAAAATAAATAAAGGAATTTATCACTTAGTTAAAAAAGGCGATACTTTAGAGTCAATTTCAAAAGCATATAAAATAAGTATTAAAAGCATACAGCTTACAAATAAGCTCAAAGGCAATATGATTAGAGAAGGAGAGAGGTTAATACTTCATGAATAAATTATCTTTTTTTATAATTCCTTTTGTTCTTATTTTAACGACAGGATGTAGTACAAGAGGCGCAAGAACATATACAAATTTTGGTGAGACAAAAACATACTCCCAAGATAGTAGTGCGCATAGTTCAGTTATTAGTAAAAAAGATTATAAGCATCCAACGATGAAACCTTACGTTATAAGAGGAATAAAATATTATCCGACTGTGGTAAATGTAGGTGATGAGTTTAGCGGAAATGCAAGCTGGTACGGTCCTGATTTTCACGGCAAGCTGACATCAAACGGTGAAACTTACAACATGTACGACATGACCGCTGCGCATAAAACTCTGCCGATGAATACAATTGTAAAAGTGACAAATAAAAAAAATGGTTTAAATACGGTTGTTAGAATAAACGATAGAGGTCCTTTTATTGCAACAAGAATTATCGATTTGTCTAATACGGCAGCACGTAAAATAGGCATGCTTAATGACGGAACGGCTCCTGTTAAAATTGAAATCATAGGTTTTCATTCAAAAGATCAGAAAAAAGTTCCACTTAATCGGGAGCTAAAAGAGTCTCCACAAGATCAGATAGTAGATGGGTTTGCTATTCAGATAGCATCTTTTTCTAGGATAGAGGGTGCGATTTTTACTCAAAAAAAGTATGATGATACTGATGGATACAAAACAATTATAAAAGATATGCACACGGAAAACGGCAGAATGTTTAAGGTATGGCTCAAAGGCTTTAGAAGCGAGCAAGAGGCTAGAGACTATAAATCACTCGGAAATTTTAAAGATTCATTTATTGTTAGAGAGGACTAAAAGATGATTAGTAAGAGCAGAAAAACAAAAGAGACGGATATAACTATTTCACTACTGTTAAATGGAGAGGGAAAAGCTAAAATCCAAACTGGTGTTGGTTTTTTAGACCATATGCTAGAGAGTTTCTCTAAGCACTCCCTGATTGACTTAGAAATCTCATGCAAGGGTGACACTCAGATAGATGACCATCATAGTGTAGAGGATGTTGGGATTGTTCTTGGTTCTCTTTTGTCCGAAGCGATATATCCGGTTAAAAATATGGAGCGTTTTGGAAGTGCAAATATAGTCATGGATGAAGCATGTGTTAGTTGTGACTTAGATTTAAGCAACCGTCCGTATCTTGTTTACGACATTGACGTAACTGGAAAAATAGGGCAGTTTGATACAGAGCTTGTAGAAGAGTTCTTTAAAGCTTTTATATCAAATGCTAGAATTAGTGCACATATAGTAGCTCTTAGGGGAAAGAACAGGCATCATATTGTAGAGGCTGCCTTTAAATCACTTGCAGTTGCAATTCGTCGTGCAATACAGAAAAATGATAGAGTAGGTATCCCAAGTACGAAAGATATGCTGTGATAAAGCTTATTGTTTTAGATGTTGATGGCTGTCTTACAAATGGAGATATTATCTATACTTCAAACGCTGAAGAGATAAAACACTTTAATGTAAAAGATGGGTTGGCTATAAGTTCATGGATAAAGATGGGTTTTCATGTTGCAATCATAACAGGAAGAGAGTCCAAAATAGTTGAAAAAAGAGCTAAAGAGCTAGGCATTAAGCATCTGTATCAACATGTTAAAAATAAAGAGAGAATACTAAAAGAACTTATAAACAAGCTTGAGTTAAAAAGCTATGAAGTAGCGGCTATAGGTGATGATTTAAATGACTATAAAATGCTTCGTTATGTAGGTAGAAGCTTTACCCCTAAAGATGGCATAAAAGAGGTCAGAGAACTTGTTGATACAGTTTTATCGCTAAAAGGTGGAGAAGGCGCGGTTAGAGAGATGATAGATATTTTAGTAGATGAGAACGATATAAGAGATCAATTTTTGTCTGTATGGTTATAGATTATGAATATAAACTACTTTTTTTTATTTATATCTTTGTGCTTACTTATGATTTTATTGTTGTTTAAACCCCTAGAAATTAAGCAACAAATATCCAAAGAGGTGCCGCTGTTTAGTATATCATCCTTTACGATGCATGAGCTTGATTCAAATGGGCTTGTTACTTTGATGAATGGTAAAGAAGCAACTAAATATGCCAATAGATATACTGTGCAAATGATGCAATATATTGATAATTCCAAAAAATTTATGGCAAACATGAAGGCTAACAACGGAATATATAAGGATGATATAGTTTACTTAGATGGGGATATAATATATACAAGAGAAGATGGGTTGACCTTTGAGACGCAAAAAGCAGTTTATGACAAAAAAACAAGTATAGCTACGGCTGATGGAGATTTTGTTCTCTATAGAGATTCTAACAGGATAACAGGAGAGAAGTTAAAGTATAATAACTCTCTAGAGAAGATAGAATCAAAAAATGTTAACGCAGTATATCAATTACAAAAGAGCAATAAATGAAAAAAACAATTTTTTTAACAATTTTTTTAACAGCAACGCTATTTTCACAAGAGTTAAAGATTAAGGCAAATCTTTTTAATGCAGATCAAAAAACGGGCATCTCTGTCTTTGAAGGTAATGTTAATATAGTCAGAGGCAAAGATGAGCTAAATGCTTCAAAAGTTACAATTTATACAAATGAGAAACAGGAGCCAACAAAATTTATAGCTCAAGGGAATGCATCTTTTCATATAGAGACTCTAGGTGGTGCTCTATATGAGGGTAAAGCACAAAAAGTGATATATCTTCCGATTGAAAAAGAGTATCACTTTTTCAAAGAGGTTCATCTTAAGCAAATTAATGAAAAAAAAGAGATTATAGGAGAAGAGGTTATCTTAAAAACAATCGAAGGCAAAGCGTATGCAAAAGGTGCACAAAAAGAACCTGTTATTATGATATTTAACATGTCAAAAGATGTTAATAAGAGTAAAAATGATTGAGATTGTTGATGCGAAGTTTGTCACATCTGCGGCAAATATAGAGGGAGCTCCAGATACAGATAAGCAGAATGAAGTTGTCTTTATGGCTCGCTCAAATGCAGGGAAAAGCTCCCTCTTAAATGCCCTCAGCAACCATAAAGGATTGGCTAAAGTCTCTTCAACTCCAGGTAAAACAAGGCTTATAAATTATTTTGACGTTACTTTTATTGATAGAGAAGATGCTAAAAAGAGTTTTGCAAAATTTGTTGATTTACCCGGCTTTGGTTATGCAAAAGTATCGAAATCTATCAAAAGTGATTGGGAAAAAAATCTAACTGATTATATATCACAAAGAAAACAGATAAAACTTTTTATACATTTAGTTGATTGCAGACACCCATATTTAGAGATTGATAAATCAGTAACTGATTTTTTGCTTCAACATGCAGATGAGTCGCAACATATATTGCAAATATTTACTAAAATAGACAAACTTAATCAAAAAGAGCAAAATGCGCTTAAAAAAGAGTTTCCGCAGGCTATTATGGTTTCAAGTTCGAAAAAAAAAGGGTTGCAAAAAGTTGTAACAATAATACATGATATTTTAAAAGGAGCTTTCGATGAACAACATTGAGTTATCAAAAGCTAAATTATCCGACATTGAAAATATGCAAAAATTAGTTATTCCTGAAGTTGAATTAGGTCTTATTTTAGCCAGAAGTTCCGATGAGATAGCGACAAATATAAGATCTTATATACTTGCAAAAGAAGATGCAGAGATTGTTGGATTTTGTGCTCTTCACATTCATACTCCATCACTCGCCGAAATCAGATCTCTTGTTGTAAAACAGAGCAAAAGAGGGCAGAAGATAGGGCAAAGTTTGGTGCTAAAAGCGATAGAAGAGGCTAGAATGCTCGGGTTGCAAAAAGTTCTCAGTTTAACATACAGACAACAGTTTTTTGAAAATCTTGGGTTTGTTGAAATTCCAAAAGAGTCACTGCCCGAACATAAAATCTGGGCTGATTGTATAAAATGTAAGCACTTTCCAGTATGCAACGAAGTATCTCTTATCAAAACCCTTTAACACCGCTTCTTTATGCTGCGCTGTTTATTTTATATACCGCATTAAGCGGGATATATCTCTTCTTACCACCCTTTTTTGCGATCTTATATGTGCTTTTTTCAAGAGCACTAAAACAAGAGAATACTGCATCTATATTTTTAGTATCTTTTTGTCTGCTTTTTTTCGAAGCCCAAAACAGTTATATGCTCTTTAGCACTATTATTTATTTCTCGCTTATTCATAAATATGTGGTTGCAAAGATAAAGCAAAATTTTAATTGTAACTTATGTGTGAAATTTTCAATTGTCTTTTTGGTATATATTGGTTTTTTTATTTTTAACTTACTGTTATCCAATATATTTTTATTTCCTATGCCAAGTATAAACTATTATGTTATTTACTATGTGGCAGTTGAATTTTTAATTTTGAATCTGTTATGAAAATAAAATTTATACTTTTTATTTTCGCCCTAACATGGTTTGCTCTTTTAGTAAGGGTCTTTTTACTCTCTGTAGAATCAAATACTTATTATGAAAAACTCTCTTATGACAACACTATTAAAACTGAGCAAATTCCGCCGGTAAGAGGTGAAATTTTAGACATAAATAACAAGCCTATTGCCATAAATGAACTTGGTTTTAAGATACAGTTAGCTCCGCATCTAGGGTTGAAAAAAAATAATTATATTTTCAAGGAGGAGATTGATACTCTTCTTAGGTTTTTGCCAAATTTAGATAGAGAAAAAATAATAAAAAACTATAAAAAAGCGGACTCTTACTACAATCACAACTTTATTGATATAGTTGAATTTGTCTCTTACGAAGATATTATGCCGATATATTCTATACTAAATCTTAGAGACATGATAAATATCGTCTCCTCTCCAAAGAGATTTTATCCATACAGTGAGGTCGCTGCCCACTCTATAGGGTACGTTTCACGCGCAAACAAGAGTGATATAAAAGATGACAAACTTCAAGAACTCATAGGATATACGGGCAAGTCTGGAATAGAGAAATATTATAACACATACCTTCAGGGAGAAGCAGGCAAGAGAGAGATTAAAGTAAATGCAAACAATCAAGAGATAGAGGAACTCTCAAGCGAGGCGGCAATAGAAAATAGAAAATTAACGCTAAATATTGATATTGAGCTTCAAAAATATATATCATCTTTGTTTGTAAAAAAGTCCGGTGCAGTTATTGTTATGGGCGTTGATGGTGCTATTTTATCAGCCGGCAGCTTTCCTGAATATAACTTAAATACATTTGTAGCAGGAATTACGTATGAAGATTGGGACAGGCTTTCAAATAGCCTTGAAAAACCATTTACAAACAAATTGATTCATGGACTTTATCCTCCGGGATCAGTTATAAAAACAGGACTTGGACTCTTGTATATTAGCGCACCTGAAATTGGTCCTAACTGGAGTGTTCACTGCACAGCATCGTTACCACTTGGCAAAAGAGTCTTTAGATGCTGGAAAAAAGATGGGCATGGAAGCACTAGCATAACAAAGGCTATACGAGAGAGCTGCGATGACTATTTTTACAAAGGAAGTATTCAGCTTGGCATTAAAAAGATGAGTGATGGGCTCATTAGATATGGTCTTGGCAGAAAGACGGGTGTTGACTTGCCAAACGAATTTGTCGGCACAGTACCCTCAAGGGAGTGGAAAAGAAATAAATATAACAAACCTTGGTATATAGGAGAGACGGTAAATACATCAATCGGGCAGGGTGATTTTTTAACTACACCCATGCAGATGGCACAATTTACAGCACTCATGGCAACATCTAGGCTTCCTCGCCCGCAATTTGCAAAGAAGATAGGGGAGGAGGAGATTAGGCCTGAATTTGAAGAGGTGCTTAATGAAGATGAGTTAAAAAAACTTCCAATTATCCAAAAAGCTATGTATGAAGTTTGTAATTATCCCAGTGGAACAGCAACAAGTTATTTGAGTTCAAAAGTGAAGATTGCAGGAAAGACAGGAACAGCACAGGTTATCGGTATTTTACAAGATATAAAAGAGAGAGAGCTAGAGCACGAGATGGAATACTACACTCGCTCTCATGCTTGGTTTACAACTTATGGGCCATATGATAATCCTCAGTATGTAGTTTTAGTTATGGTTGAACATGGGGGACATGGTGGTGCCGCAGCGGGTAAAATCGTCTCAGATATTTACAATAAGCTTTTAGAGATGGAATATATTAAAAAGTAGAAGCAGGGCTACATCTCTAAAGATTGCTCCTTAGAGAGAATTTTCTAAAGAAACTTGTTACTACGCAACGGTGTTTTCTAAAGAAATTTATACTGCGTTTTGTATAAACAGAGCTAGTATGATTAGTAAAAATATTGCTCCGGCTTTGTTATATAGTCTGTTAGCTAAGATAAAAACAAGGGTGATCGAAGCTGCCGCCATTATAAAAAGATCAAACTTTGTTGCAATGAGGTCTATACTTAAGGGACTTAGAAGTGATGCAGATCCTAGTACCATTGAGAAGTTTGCAACGTTTGAACCTATAATATTTCCTATGCTCATCTCTGCGTTTCCTTTTTTTATAGCCACTACAGAAACAACAAGTTCAGGAAGCGATGTTCCAAACGCTATAAGAAAAAGACCTATAATCCACTCGCTGACACCAAAGTTCCTTGCTATATTTGTACCGCTCTCTACAACAAAGTTTGCTCCGCCGATGGTTAAGGCAAAGCCCACAAGAAGAAGTGCTATTGTCAGACCCCAGTTGAATTTTTCTTTTAAAAGCTCTTCATCAATATCACTCTCAAGAGTCTCCTTAGCGCTTCCAAATAAAAATATAAGATAAGATATCATTAAAAGTAGATATAAAACTCCGTCTGTCCTGCTTATTTCGCCATCTTGAATCATTATAAAAAAGAGCACTACCGGAATAACTACCCAAGCACTGTCTAAAGAGAAAAGATCTCTTTTTGGAACCATTTTTTTGGAGATAAAAAAGACGATTCCAAGTACAAGGGTAATGTTGAAAATAACGCTTCCAACTACATTTGCAATAGCCATTTCACTTTTGCCGGCATATGAAGCCATCATAGAAGCTGCCATCTCTGGCAGAGATGTTCCAAAAGCTATAAGAGTGGCACCTATAACATAGTGAGATATGTCAAATTGCAGGGCTATTCTCTCAGACTCTTTTATGACGAAGTCAGCTCCGTAAATAAGTGCTGTCATGGCAACTGTAAAAATTACAAAATCCATACGATTCTATCCCTCCGTTCTTATTATTAAACTTTTTGGCAAATTAAATTTCTCTATTAACTTGAACTCTCTTTCTCTCATTTCACCGCTATCAGTCTCATGGTCGTATCCTAAAAGATGCAGCATCCCGTGAATAAAGAGAAGTGCAAGTTCATCATCTACACTATGTCCAAACTCCTTTGAACTCAAAAGTAGGTATGAAGATGAGATAACAATGCTTCCAAGTGGACACATGGGCATCTCTTCGTAGGGAAAACTAAGAACGTCAGTATCTTTGTCTATATTGCGATGCGTCTTGTTTATCTCTTGCATCTCTTTGGCGTTTGTAATAATTAGCTCTATCTCTTTTTTTGTAAGAGAGTCTGCTATCGCCTCTATTGTAGTAGTGTCAATCTGTAGGGAAGTTCTGTTGTCTAATTCAATCATGGGCGAATTATAGCGAATATAAAGCAAATTATGTTAAAATATTTTTATGATAATGAAAAATAAAAGAGCGATATGCATCATGAGCGGCGGTATGGATTCGACACTTAGCGCCTATATGATGAGAGAGATGGGTTATGAAATTGTGGCTTTGCACTTTAACTATGCACAAAGAACACAAGCTAAAGAGTTGGCGTGCTTTCATGCTATTTGCGATGAGTTAAAAGTTTTAAACAGATATGTTTTAGATTTGGATTTTTTTGCTCAAATCGGTGCTTCTGCTTTGACTGATGCGAAGATAGAGGTTCCAACAAGCGGCCTACAAGAGGGTGTTCCGGTTACATATGTACCTTTTAGAAACGGGATATTTTTAAGTATGGCTGCAGCCATAGCGGAAAAAGAGGGCGCTGAGGCTATAGCTATTGGCGTTGTGGAGGAGGATGGCAGTGGATACCCTGATTGTCGGGACTCTTTTATACAAAGTATGCAGCACAGCATAAATCTCGGTACAAAAGAGGGAACAAATATAGTTATTCATATGCCATTAGTGCATCTTATGAAGTCTCAAATAGTAAAAAGTGCTCTAAAGCTCAATGTTGCATTGCATCTTACATGGAGCTGTTATAAAAATGAAGATAAAGCATGTGGAGTCTGTGACAGCTGCCGTTTACGACTAAACGGTTTTAAGATAGCCGGAGTAAAAGATCCAATTGAGTATCAATAAAATAAGATTTAACAACTTAGAGATTTTGCATCTATGTAAAACAAATCTAAAAAACAGCTATATAAGCGTGAAAAAAAATGGTGATATAACGCTCAAAACTCCAAAAGTCTCAAACAGATATATTGAAAATCTTCTTTTAAAAAAAGAGCCGTGGATAAGAAAGCAGTTGAAAATCATAGAAGAAAATCCACCAAAGGTGCACAATCTACAAGATGAAGTTCTGCTTTTTGGGGAGCTATTTAGCATAGACAGCGAGGAAGCGAGCAAACTAAGAGAGTATTTAAAAAAAATAGATATCTCAAAAATCGACACAATTTTAAGTTGTTATGATAAATACTATAAAAATTATGCAAAAAATTATCTTACCCAAAGAGCCCAACACTATGCAAAAGAGATGGCTTTGAGCTACAACACTATAAAGTTTAGAAAGATGAGAAGCAGATGGGGGAGTTGCAGTTCAAGAGGTACTATAACTTTTAATACAGAGCTTATAAAGATAGACAGAAGACTCATTGATTATGTCGTAGTGCATGAACTGGCTCATCTGGTGCATATGAACCACTCTAAAAAATTTCATGACCTTGTTAGTCAATATATTCCTGATTCTCGCGGATTAATTCAAGAGTTAAAATATTTTTGTCTTGGGACTTAAAGTAACTTGCTTCATATTTGCTAGAGGGTGACCAAAGCATCCATCCACCAGAATTTGTATCCATAGCCGCTCTTATCTGCTCATTTATTTCAAAGTAGTCATACGCAATTTTTGTATGAGCATAATCTTTAAAAGATTGTAGCCAAGGTCTGACTCTCTTTGAGTCAATCTTGTGCTCTATATTTTTTAAACTTTTATAAATAACTGCATGCGGGTGTTCGGCAGGATTTTTAAGTCCAAAAGATCCACTTGAAAAGCCTGAAGGGTAGAGCATAGGAGAGATATAATCTGCATACTTAGAGAGCGATTCTATCTTTTGTCCTATTCCTATATCATCTTCTACCCAGCAGATGTTTCCATAGGTATCTACAGAGATAAAAACACCGTATTTTCTAAGTCTGTTTTGTGCCAACTCCAAAAACTCGCTTATTGCTTGTATGCGATTTGCTTGCGTATTCTCTTTTGAGAGTATCAATCCTGTTTTTGCCGGAAAACGAATATAATCAAAATTTATCTCATCAAAACCTACTTTTGCAGCATCTTCGGCTATTGAGATGGTGTACTCATGTGCTCTTTTGTCAAATGGGTCAACCCAAGCCATATTATCATGGTTTCTCCATAGAGTACCGTCATCTTTTTTTATGGCATAATCATAGTTGTTCGTGGCTTGAAGTTCATCTTTAAATGTTACGATTCTGGCTATTGTATAGATATTTTTGGATTTCATTAACTTTATAAACTGTTCAATATTTCTGTTTGTTCTATCCTCATGTGCGCCATAACCGTTTGCTTTTTCAAAAGAGGTTTTGTAAGAGGTTGAACCATACTCATTTTTCACATCTACGACAATCGTATTAACTTCCGTCTGTTTAATAATCTTTAAAATCTCTTTTAATCTCGGGGAGTTATTGCTTGCGCGCCAAAAACTTAGATAAAGAGCTTTTACGGTTATTGGCTCTAGCTCAACAACGGTTTTATTATCTTCTAGGTTTAGTTTGTAAGGTCTATATCCATACGCTTTTATATAAAGGCAATTTTCTTCACTCTTATGTATAAAGGTGCCATTTTCATCACTCTTTACGCTCAATTTAGAGTCGCTAGCAGTAGCGTGTGCAATAGGCAAAGATGTAGTTTTATCGATAATCGTTGCGCCAAAAGAGCCCCATAAAATGGACTTATAAAGAAAAAATGGAATTAATATATATCTGAAAATCATGTTGTTTTGCTTATCTTTCATTTAAAAAATATCCTAAACTTGCACTGCTCCACTCTTTTGAAAGTGCAAGATAGTTGTCTATAGAGTCATAAACTCGCCTAAAATCGCTGTTTTTTTCACTAAGCTCTAAAATTACCTCTTTTAAAGCCCTTTTTCCTGCATCTATGACATCTTTAGGAAACTGATGCAAAGAGATGTTTAACTCTTTTAAGTTTTTAAAAGCTTTAATATTTTCACTATGAAACTCATATGTCATATTTGAGTTCATCTCACTTGAAGCAACCTCTATCATCGACTGATGCTCATAAGCTAGCTTACTCCAAAACTGCTTGTTAAAGGTAAGCTCTAGGATTGAACCTGGTTCATGCCAGCCTGAATAGTAGTGAGGCGCTACTTTGTAAAATCCCATCTTGATATCGAGCGCGGGCCCAACCCATTCGGTTGCATCTATAACTCCGCGCTCTAGGGAAGTATATATCTCCCCCGCAGGAAGTAAAACTGAATTTACTCCCATCTTAGAAAAAACTTCCCCGCCTAGACCCGGGATTCTCATCTTTAGTCCCTGCATATCTGAGAGTGATTTTATCTCTTCTCTAAACCATCCGCCCATCTGAATATTTGTATTGCCTCCCATTAAGGGATGAAGATTGTATTTAGCATACTGCTCTCTCCATAGCTCCATTCCGCCGCCAAAGAGCATCCAAGAGTTTATCTCCTCCGCGGTAAAACCAAATGGAATACCGCTAAAGAGTGAAAATGTACTGTTCTTTCCCTTCCAGTAGTATGGTCCTGAGTGAAAAGCATCAATCTGACCACTAGAACAGGCATCAAATACCGCCAAATCAGGGATAAGAACATTTTTAGGATAAATCTTTACATCCAAAGAACCACCGCTAATATCACTTAGTCTCTTTGCCAACCTCTCTACGCCGACTCCCATAATCGGAAAGCTTGCAGGCCAGCTTGTTGCAAGCTTTATTGTAGTCTTTTTATTTCTGTTTATATTTACTCTTTTTGCATCACTCTCTTTTTTGGTAGGATGTTTTGAGTAGTCTATAGCTTCTCGGGCGCCATCATTGCACCCGACTAAAATAATAGAAGCAGATGCTGTTGTAGCAGTTGTTAAAAAGTCTCTTCTGTTCATTATTTTACCTTTGTTTAAAAATCCATTGTGAGTTGAGTCTGCTTTACCAACGGCTTGTTTAGTATTGATTTGTCAACTCCTACAATCAAAGCAAAGTGAAAGCTGTTATTTTTGAGTATATCGGTAATATCTTTCTCATTTTTATAGCTAAAAATATTATCACTCCTATTTGGCTTAATATATTGCGGAGCAATAAAAATAATATTAGCCCAAGATGCATGGCGCTCTAAAAAGAGGATTTGCGAATCTATCAACTCGCTATTAGGCTCAAAAATAAGCACTTTTTCGCTCGTACCGAAGTTTTTTATCTCAAATTTTTTATTTACAAAAACAGCTTCAAAATGATCTATTGGAGTGAATTTTTTAAGCTTATAGTTTATCTTTAATGTTTTAAAAAAGTTCAAAAGCTCCTCTAGATAGGAGATAAAAAATGGAGATATTAACTGTCTTTCATAAAATATATCATCATAAATAAACGATGTTTCAAAGAGAGTCTGCTCCATAATCTCAATAAGCGCAAATGGTCTTTTTGGCATCGTTTTTACACTTGCAAATATCCCGCTGTCTGTTAGAGCAGGGCAAAATAGCACTGTTGTCCTGCTCTGTATACCCCAAAGAGTTCTAAAAACTGTTTTTAAATCCCCAACAAGTGAGAGAAAATTTTCCTGAGTAATTATCTGCAAGGAGAGCTTTAAAACAATCTCATTACACTCATATGCTACAACCTCTTTTTCAATCATCTTAAACCGAAGCAGTTTTTTCAGAGCAGTATCTAGGCTTTGAACTTTAATCCAGGCTATCTCTGTGTCGCTAATCCTGTTTTCTCCCTCAAACACAATGCCATAAGCACCGTTTGCTACTGCTAAAGAGATGCTTTCATTCTCATAAGCAAAAAAAAGGTCGCCTCTTTTTACTTTTGAGGCTTCAAAAATAATATTTTCAAAACCATGTATGCATGGTTCATTAACAAGGGTAGCTTGTGTAAGCGCTAGAAAGTTTTCAAGTCTCATCCAATAGGCGTGCCTGCTTTTTTAGGTTTTTCCGGTCTAACTAAACATAGACCATCTTCATCCTTAGCAGCAAGAAGCATTCCCTCTGAGATCATTCCCATGAGTTTTGCAGGTTTTAAGTTCGCAACAACGCAAACCTGTGTGTTTATCAGAGATTCGGGGGTATAAAATTCTCTTATTCCTGCAACAACTTGTCTAGGCTTATCTTCGCCTAAATCAACTTGAAGCTTAAGGAGCTTTTTACTCTTTGGAACCTCCTTCGCCTCTACAACTACACCTACTTTTAGCGAGGTCTCAAAAAACTGTCCTATTTCTATAAGGTTGTCTTGCTCTTTTAAGCTATCTTGCGACTCTTTAGCGCTATCAATATTTGGCTGAGCCAAAGGAGCTTCTGCCATCAAAGGCTCTTCAACACGTGGAAAAAGAGGCGGAACTACCTTGATATTAAATAATTTCAATAACTTTTTCTCTATTACAAGTTCTCTGTAGCTTGCGTTGTCTATCTTAAAATTTAGAGCATCCGCAATAGTGTTTGTAGTCTTAGGCATAACAGGGAAGAGCATGATAGAGGCTTTAGCTAAGATATTTGCTACGAGCGCAACAGTAGCTAGTGCTTCATTTTTTTTATTTTCTTTCATTTTAACCCATGGAGCATGCTCTTCTATGGATTTGTTTGCGATTGAAAAGAGCTTCCATAGCTCCTCAAGATATCTATGCGTCTGTAGATTTTCCATATATGAATCAAGTGAATCTAAAACGAGATTCATAGCATCAAGCTCTCTTTTATGGTACTTTAATACATCTTTGCTGTCTATCTCAAAGTCAGAGTATTTACCGCTCATGCCGATAATTCGGTTTAAAAGATTACCTAAATCATTACTGAGTTCAGAGTTAATTCTATCAATAAATGCTCTTTGAGAAAAATCACCGTCCTGCCCAAAAGGAACTTCTCTGAGCATAAAATATCTTAAATTCTCAACTCCATAAGCGTTTGCAACCTCTCTAGGAGAAACAACATTCCCTTTTGATTTGCTCATCTTCTCGCCATCTCTAGTCCACCATCCATGTGCACCGATATGTTTTGGCAGAGGGAGGTCTAAACTCATTAAAAATGCAGGCCAGTAGATAGCATGAAAACGAAGAATGTCTTTACCGACAAACTGAACTGATGCCGGCCAGTATCTCATATTTTCTTCAGTTGTTCCATATCCAAGAGCAGTTATATAGTTTAAAAGTGCATCAAGCCATACATACATGACATGCTTGTCATCTTTGATTGACTCTGGCATCCCTACGCCCCATGTAAAAGATGTTCTTGTCACGGAAAGGTCACGCAGACCGCCTTTTACAAAGTTAATAACTTCATTAGCACGAGAGCGAGGCATGATAAAATCAGGATTATCACTATAATGTTTTAAAAGTGCATCCTCATATTTTGAGAGTCTAAAAAAGTAGCTCTCCTCTTTGATAATATTTGTACCTCTACCACAATCTGGGCAAAATTCGCCATCTACTAGCTGCATTTCCGTAAAAAATGTCTCACAGCTTACACAGTAGTGCCCCTCATAGAAATCTTTGTAAATATCGCCTTTGTTATGCATGGCTTCAAAAGCTTTTTGCACGCCTTTTTTATGATCTTCATCAGTCGTACGGATAAACTTGTCGTAATTTATCTCAAATTCATCCCATAAATTTTTAAAGCCCGCACTTATCTCATCTGCAAACTCCTGTGTAGGCTTGCCACTCTTTTGAGCCGACTCCTCAATCTTTTGACCATGCTCGTCTGTGCCGGTTAAAAAGTAGGTGTCCTCCCCTTTTAGTTTTTCATATCTAGCCATAGTGTCTGCTATAAAAGTGGTGTAAGCATGTCCGATATGCGCCTCGCCGTTTACATAATAGATAGGTGTTGTTATATATTTACTCAATTTTATCTCCTTAAAATTCAAATCCACCAGTATCGCCCTTAGACATACTGTTGTAAACCGCTTTTACATAATCGCTTCGAAGAACGCAATTTAAGTAGAGCTCGCAATTACTGCAACTTTTTAAGCCTCTCTCTTTTTGACAAGTTTGAATTTTTTCTATCATCTCATCAAGATAAAGTTCAAACTTATCCATTGCTTGCACATTAGTTGTTTGCATAAACTTCTTTTACTCTTTTTATCTCGTACTTAGAGCCAAAAAAACAAGGGGAAGTATCATGTATATGTGCGCATCCTAGCTCCATCAAATCTTTTTTTCCGTCAATTGCTTCTCCTCCGGCAGTTTTAAATATAAAAGCAAAAGGAAACACTTCAAAAAGCCTACGAAGTTTTCCTTCAGGCTTATCAGAAGTGCAGGGGTAGCTAAAAAGTCCGCCGCCCTTTAGAAGAATCTGATGCAAATCCGGAACCATACCCCCAGAGTATCGCAGACGGTAACCCTCGGCAAAAAAGCTATCTACAAGCTCTTTGTGAAAAGGTTTCCAGTTTTGTTGTGTTCCGCCTGGCGCATTAAGATTTCCTTTTTCATTTAGGCGAATCTCTTTTACAAACTCAAACTCTTTTCCTTGAAGCAGATGAAGTTTTGTTTTGTTGTGGGCAAAAACCATCTCAACACGAGGTCCAAAAACAACATAACATGAAGCAACCATATTTTTTGCCTCAAAGCTGTTTTCATAGATGCCAAATATGGAACCGACGCTAAGATTTACATCTATCAAAGAGGAGCCATCAAGCGGGTCATAAGCAATAAAATATTTGCCATTTTTATGAAGTACAACCTCTTTCTCCTTCTCTTCACTAGCTATTGTATGGATAGAGGCTACATGTGAGAACTCCTCCTCGATAATCATATCGCATTTGATATCAAGCTGAAGCTGTGTTTCTCCAGAGCTGTTTTCCTGTTGCGAATAGCCTATATCTTTGGTGTCTATCGCACTTTTAATTCTGATGGCTGTTCTTTGTATGGCACTAAATATATCAGTCATTTATCTATACTTCCTTTGCGTTTTTAAGTATCCATGAAATTACACTTTCACAGTTGTTAATGTCGAGAATGTCAATGTTTTGAGGTAATTTATAGTTACTTAAATCTATACTGCCATCAGTTGCTAGCGCATCCATGTATGGAAAATAATCTTCATCCAAAACATCTCTAAAGATGCTTATTCTAGGAAGAGGCAGATTCTTTAATCCCTCTACAAGTAAGATGTCAAAGTCATTAAAGAGTCTAATCATCTCATTAAGCTCTTTGTGTTTGTTGGAAAAATAGGTAGTACGTTTTGGCGAGGTTACTATAACCTCCGCCCCGGTATCTGAGAACTTATAACTGTCCTTTCCCTCAACATCAAAGCGTGCCTTATCTTTTGGGTCATGCTTAATAATAGCGACCTCTTTTTTGTAGTCATGTATAAGTTTTCTGGCAACTTTTAGTATGAGAGTAGTTTTACCGCTGTTGGAAGGACCTGTAAATGCAACTGCTAATCTTTTTTTCAATTTAAATACTTTAGTTAATTTTAGGAGATTATACAAAATAGTCGTTAAAAGCTTGTTTAATAAGATATAATTCTGCGATTATTTAGAGGATTTTGAATGAAAATTTTCATTACTGTTTTATCTTTTTTAACACTTTTTAGCGGATGCTCAACAAAAAATGCCTTTTTTGGATTTGATATGAATAGAGCTCAAGAACTAAGCGCATCTAGCTTGCAGAGTTCAAAAATAATATCAAAAGATGGCAATATAAGTGGTATTTTTTCCGTAATATACTTAAATGAAGTCTATCCAAAATCATACAATCAAAATGAGTATTTTTATGTATTTATGTTTACAAAAGAGTCCAAAGTGCTTTATGATTCGAAAAATCCCAAAGATACAGACATGAGACTTACACTAAACTCAAAACCGCCTCTTAATGTAGAAAAATTGCCCGAAGAAAATCAATTTTCTCATCTAGCCAATACAAAAAATGACTGGAACCAATACTACCTTGTCACATTTGAGCAAGCAGATACTATAAATCTTACTCTAGAAGATAATACAACATCTTCTAGGGTTATAAAATACAAAAAAGAGTAGAAGTTTTTTAACACACTCCTAAAGGGCGCGCAAAACAGCACTTAGCAAAACGCTAATTATCTGTAATCCTATTATAATTATCAGCGGTGCCAAATCCAAACCATTGAAATTTGTCCTTATATATCTTTTAACAAGAGAGTATGCAGGATTTGTTATTCTATATAAAAATTGAACAATCGGATTAAACGGATCAGGATTTACAAAACTAAGAAGAGCAGCTATAATAACAACCCACATATAAATATTGATAAGAGTAAGAGCTATTGCTCCGATGCCTTGAATTATCTCTATTAATATACTCATTTTACAATCTCCCCTAGGTAGTTTTTAATATATTTATAGACCAAAGAAATATCAGGACCATGTTCAGCTCCTGTTAAAATTAAACGAAGCGGTCTAAAAAAGTTTTTGCCCTTAAGTTCGGACTCTTTCATGACATAGTTTTTAAACTCATCATACTCCTCAAAGTAGGGAGCATTTTTGATAGTTTCTACTATGATTTGGGCAGACTCTTTAAGCTCCTCGGGTATCTCTTTTTCTGCGAAAATAGAAGCTATTTTTGCTTTTAAATCTCTAGTCGTATTTGACTCTTCTAGGTAAATTTTTGCAAGTTCCCCAATCTCTTCATCGGCAAAACCGACATAACGAGAAAGCTCTTTTGGCTCAAGCATTTTTATATGCTCCCTATTTATATGCTTGAGCATATTTATATCAAAACGGGCAGGGGATTTTGATATGTTTTTCAAATCAAACCACTCTATGGTCTCTGTTAGATGAAAAATCTCTTTTGGAGGTTTATTCCCCATCAGTATAAGATAGTTTGCAATAGCCGATGGCAAGAAACCCTCTTCAAGAAGCCATTTAACACTTGAAGCATCATCTCTTTTACTCATCTTTTTGCCGCTGTCGTTTAGTATTATCGGCAGGTGGGCGTACTCTATATTTTTGTCGTAGCCTAGCGCTTCTCTGATAAGAATCTGCTTTGGTGTATTGCTCACATGGTCTTCCCCTCGGATTATCAACGAAACATCACTTAACATATCATCAACGGCGCACGCAAAATTATACATAGGCGTCTTATCTTGTCTCATGATTATGAAACTGTCTATCTCATTTGCTTCAAATTTCATCTCGCCTTTGATATAATCTTTTACAGTGATAGCTTCCATGGGTTTTCTTATTCTAACCGTAAAAGGATTCTCATTGTCAATAACAAGCTCATCCGGCAGAGATGCGCATGCATCATCATATCTATATGCAGTTTTACTCTCTTTAGCATCTTGTCGTTTTTTATCCAGCCAATCCGTGGAGCAAAAGCAGTTAAAAGCTTTTAGTTCGTGCAGGAGTTGTAGCGCCATAGCAGAGTGAAAACGCATATTTTGGCTTTGGTACATAACTTGTGAGTATTCGATGCCAAAAACGCCCAAAATATCCAATATTTCTTGATCTTTTCCCTCTATATTTCTATCTTTATCAGTATCTTCAATTCTGATAATAAGATCTTCTTTTCTCTGTTTTGATACGATGTAGTTAAATAGCGCAACTCTAAGGTTGCCTATATGCATATCACCGGTAGGGCTAGGCGCAAATCTTAACATTAAAATTCCTAAAAATAGTTTTTTGAAATGTTACCAAATTTTAGCTGAGGAGATAATTTATTTTTGATTGTTTTGAGTATTTTGAAGTGGTGACCCCGAGGAGAATTGAACTCCTGTAACATGGATGAAAACC
>NZ_JALNZY010000006.1 GCF_023229105.1 Sulfurimonas sp. | reverse complement strand
TATAAAACATGCAAAAGAGGTTTTAAAAGAGGCATTTTTACATAAGGGTTACGCACTTGTCGATATCTTACAGCCTTGTGTCACCTTTAACAAGGTAAATACCTATGATTGGTTTAGCGAAAATAGCTATGTTTTAGATGACTCTTATGATGCGAGTGATTTTGAGCAAGCTGTAAAAAAGTCCTATGAGACTATTCCTATGCCCATAGGTGTTCTTTACAAAAATAAAAATAGTAGAGTATCATTTGAAGAGGCTATAAGAGGCAAAGATGCTAAGCCACTTCATACTTTAACTCATGATGTTAGTCAGATTCAAAGCCTATTTGAGAGTTATTAACACCAAAGTTTTGATGCTATAAGATAAGCATAGCATCACCATAAGAGTAGAATCTGTATCTTTGTTCAATAGCTATTTTGTAGAGCTTCTGTGCCTTTTCTAAACCCGTAAAAGAGGCAACAAGCATTAGCAAAGTCGATTTGGGCAGATGAAAATTGGTAAGTAGATGATTGACTCTTAGAGGTCTGTTGTTTGGATGCAAGAAGAGATTTGCTTCCCCTTTTTGAACTCTGCTTCTTGCATAAAACTCTATTGTTCTAGTAGATGTAGTTCCTACACTTAAGATTTTTCTATCTGAATCCAAAAGTTCCTTTGCTTCATCCGAGATGGCATAATACTCTGAGTGCATCGGGTGTTCTGTAATGGTGTCGCACTCGACGGGCTTAAATGTCCCACTTCCTACATGCAGCGTAACATATGCATGTGCAAAGTTTTTGCAGACTCTCTCGTGCTGCTCCTTTGTAAAATGCAGAGATGCAGTCGGAGCCGCAACTGCTCCCTCTTCTTTAGCAAATACGCTCTGGTACTCACTCTCATCTTCTTTGTTATCTTCTCTTTTTATATATGGAGGAAGTGGGATATGACCGATTTTATCTATGATTGGAAGAAGCTCTTCAAAACGCAAAGGCTTCTCGGCTAAATAAAAGTTTACTATTCTGCTTCCGTCATCTCGAAGCTCTTTTACCTCTGCTACCAAATCTTTGGCAAAGAAAACTTTTGTTCCTTCTTTTACCTTTGCTCTAATATAAACATTGATATCGTTTGCGTTAATAGCTCTGTTTATTAGCAGTTCAATTTTTCCTCCACTCTCTTTTTTGCCAAAGAGTCTTGCTTTAATAACTTTGGTGTCATTAAAAATAACTGCACACTCTTTGGGGATAAATGTTTCTAAGTCAGAAAATCTTACATGTGATATTTCATCCGTAGCTCTATCATAAATAAGTAGCTTTGCGCTATCTCTTGGACTTGCAGGGCAGGTTGCTATGAGCTCTTTTTCAAGGAAGAAGTCATAGCTAGAGGTTAAAAGTTCTTTATTATTCACTATCTTTATTTATCGCTTTTAACTCATCAAGAAGGTTTATATCTTCACTATCCTCACTCTCTTCTTCTAGCGGAGGTGCAGGGTTGACCATTTTTACAATCAAGATGGAGATTCCATATAGTAAGACAAGCGGTCCTGCCATTAGAAGCTGTGTCAAAACATCCGGAGGGGTAAGAAGTGCCGCTACTATAAAGATAAGTACAACCGCATATTTGAAAAATTCTCGCATCTGTCTGTCGTCAACCATTCCAAGGAGTGCTAAAAAGTAGGCAAAAACAGGAAGCTCAAAAGCGATACCAAAACCAAACATAATTTTTGTGAAAAATCCTACATAATCTTCGATATTTATAAGCGGAGTAAACTTGAAGCTACCAAACGTAATAAGAAAGTCAAAACCAAAAGGGGTAACAATATAGTAGGCAAATAAAACCCCTACTGTAAACATTGTAGTTCCGCCGAGGATAAAAGGGATGACCATCTTCTTTTCATTTGCATAAAGAGCCGGTGCGACAAAAGCCCATATTTGGGCAAGTATTATAGGAAGTGCTCCTACAATTGCTGCAAAAAAGGAGACTTTGAGGGCTACAAAAAATGCTCCACCGACCTGATTTGTCGTAACCATTCCATCGGCTGCATGAAGCGATTTTTTGCCGACTTCTATAAGTGCTACATTTAACGGCTCAACAATCCACTCTAAAAGCGCCTCATGAAAGTAGAACATTACAAAAAACATAACAAGCAAGGAGGCAACTGAAATTGCCAGCCTTTTTCTAAGCTCAACTAAATGTGGTTTTATCTCATCAAACATTTTTATTATCTTCTTCTGTTTTATCTATAGCTGGGCTCTTTTTTTTCTTAGTAAGAGTTGCTTCTTGAGGCTTAGAGGTACTCTCATCTTTTGGTTTATCAAATAAACCTTCATCACTAAAACTATCATCTTCAAGTGTTGTTAATTTTGCTGCCATTTTTTTAATATCAGTCGCACTCTTTACCTGATTTGACGCATTTTGAAGCTCTTTTTTATATGCAAGGGCTTCATCTTTCATGCTCTTCATATTTATCTCTTCTTCAAATGACTGCTTCATGCTGCCAATAGTGTTTTTTGTATTTCTAAAAAATTTAGCTATTTCAACCATGGTACTTGGAAGTTTATCAGGACCAAGGAACAAGATAGCTATAACAGCAATAATAAGTATTTCCGTAAAACCCATACCAAACATAAAAAATCCTCAAAGTTATTATTAAGGCAATGATTCTATCTAAAGAATAATTAAATTACGATATAAAGAGCGCAATCTCATCAGCTAAGAGGTACTGTGTGTTGTAAAAGGTATCATCTTTTAGTAGTAATTTTTTCTCTTGAACTAAAAACTCAGCTCTTTTTAGCTCCTGCGCATTTAAGATATTTTTATCAACCCCGACACATGAGCGAAGCCCTAAAAATATCTGTTCTGTTTTTTTGTCGTTTAAATCTAGTTGCTCTGTTTTTATGCTTAGAGGATTTTTTATATACTCTTCTATATCAGTTGAGGGATAGTACCTTTGCATGCCGAATTTGCCGACAGCTCCGCTTCCTAAGCCTATATAATCCTTATATTCCCAGTAGCCAAGATTGTGCGTGCTTTTATATGAGCCGAAGTTGCTTATCTCATACTGCCCAAATCCAAAATTAGCAATCTTCTTAAACAGCCATGATGTAAGATTGAGCCTCTCTTTTGACATATGGGGCTTTTTTTCAAACAGTGTGCCCTCTTCAATAGTTAGAGCGTAGGCGCTTAGATGGTTGATTGGTAGGGAAAAAGCAGTTTTTAAATCATTTTGCAAAAGCTCTTTTGAGTCGCCTAGCGTAGCGTAAATGAGGTCAAGTGAGATGTTTTTGAATCCTGCCTTTTTTGCATTTAAAACCGCTTCTTTTGCTTGAGTAGCGTTGTGCGCACGATTTAGAAGTTTCAGTTTTGCATCATCAAAACTCTGTACCCCAAAGCTTATTCGGTTGATGCCTAGCTGATGCATCCCCTCAAGCCATGTTTGTGTTGCGCTGTTTGGATTAGCTTCGCTGGTTATCTCAATATTCTCTTTTAGATATGGGCGCAAACTCTCAAAGATTTTTTCATAAAGTTTTGGTTCAATAGTTGAGGGAGTACCCCCTCCGATAAAAATCGACTCTATCTCTTTTGGGGCTACTTGAAATCTCTCTAGTTCAAACGCAAGCTGTTTTTCAAGAGAGAGCATGTAGCGCTCTTTTAGATGAAACTTATCTACATAAGAGTTAAATGCGCAGTAATAACATTTGGAATCACAAAAAGGAATATGTATATAGAGTAACATCTTCTACTTTGAGAGGTTGCTTAGTGTATTTATTATCTCATCCATCTTGTCATTTATTAAACTAATTTCGCTTGAGATATTATTAACTTCATTTGCATTTTTATTAAGGGCATCAGAACTCTCAGAGATAGACTGAATAAGAACATTTGTGGTTGCTGAGGTCTCGGCAAGACTTTTTTGCGTTCTCTCTGCAAGCTTACGTACTTCGTCGGCAACAACGGCGAACCCTCTTCCATGCTCACCCGCGCGTGCTGCTTCGATAGCAGCGTTTAGTGCCAAAAGATTTGTCTGCTCTGCAATATCACCGATGGTTGCTAAAATAGTTTTTGTCTCATTTGCATTAGCAACAAGTGTTTGTAGATTTTCAACCATATCATTTTCTTTATGTGCCACATTGTGGATTCTCTCAACAGCACTATTTATCATCTCTTTTAAGTCTTTGATTGTAGTGTTTGTAATCGTTGAAATAGTTTCATTAAGTCTGTTTGAAGAATCAACTATGGCTTCTTGATTCTCTTTGTTTTTTTGCTCCATGCCCTCAAGAGACTCTCCAAGAGCGTTTATGTTATTTAGCAAATCTGCCATTTTTGCCTCTACGTCTATCTTGCTTCTTGTAGAAAAAGAGCCTTCAGAAAATTTCTGTAGCGTTGCTATAGCGTTGTCTATATTTTTCTCAGATGCGACAAGCATATTGTTAAGGCTATTTCTAAGAACGTGGACATACGGCGTTTTGGAGTCAGATGAGATTCTGCATGAGTAGTGTCCTTTTGAGACTTTGTCGGTAAGTAGAACCATCTCTCCGGCAACTTTTGTATCAGCAAGCATAGAATTTTGATATTTTGTGATAATTTGATTGAAGTTAATTTCCGCCTGATCTGTTGTATTTTCATTGATAGTAATTTTGTTTCTTTCAAAATCCATCATCTCGATAAGTTCTAATCTTTTTTGATTTAACTCATTAGAACTTTTAGAACTGTTTTGCATATTAAGTATGATTATAACGCCAAATACTACTATTGTTAAAGCAGCGTGGATAATATTTGAATCTATCATAAATAAAGAGACAACAAGGATGAGAAAAGCTGTAGCAAGGATTGCATTTTTTATTGTATTGTTCATTTTATCTTTCCTATTTAAATGTTTTGTAGAGCATTTGAGCTTCATCTATCTCTTTTTGTGAAGGTTTTCTTCTGCAAGAGAGGTAGGTTTTTTCTTTTCTGGTCTCATCATATATTGGGTAGATTGTAGCATATACCCAGTAGTATCCTCCATCTTTAGTTCTGTTTTTTACATATCCGGACCATATTTTATCGTTTTTTACGGTATCCCAAAGATCTTTAAATGCAGCCTTAGGCATATCTTTGTGACGGACGATATTGTGTGGTTTTCCTACCAGTTCATCAATGCTATAGCCGGCAATTGCGCAAAAATCATCATTTGCAAAAATTATAGTGCCTTTTGAATCGGTTTGAGAAACTAAAAAATCATCATTTTTTAAGACGTACTCTTTCATGGTTTGCCTTTTTTTCGTTTTTGTCATAAAGTTGGCATGATTTTAACAAAGTATAAGTTAATAGCCGGTAAAGGAATTATAATTCTTTTTATGCCTAGTTATAATACATTTATGTAAAAAATTGTTTTATCAAAAATTTTCTTGATTTTGGTATAGAGAATCATACAAGAAAATTAGTTTATTTTAATAGCATCTTTTGTATAATCGCACCAATATAATAATAAGAGCTTTTTGAAGCTTTTTGCTAAGTGAAGTAATGATAAAAAAAGATTTATATCGTCCTAACGTTGCTATGATTGTTGTCTCTAGTTCTTACCCTCGGGTAAAAGAGATTTTTTTGGCACAAAGAAATGATTTGAATGACGTTTGGCAGTTTCCTCAAGGCGGTATAGACGAAGGAGAAGCGGTTGAAGAAGCACTTTTTCGTGAGCTTTTAGAGGAGATAGGTACTGATAGCGTAGAGATTATTGCTGAGTTTCCTGAGTGGATTTCTTATGATTTTCCTTCTAGGATTGCCGAGAACATGAAGCCGTTCATTGGGCAAAAGCAGAAATATTTTTTAGTTAAACTCCATGAGAGCGCAACAATAAATATTCATACACATCAACCTGAATTTAGCGACTTTAAGTTTGTAACCGTTGAGGAGGCTTTAAATATGAGTGCTAGTTTTAAAAAAAATGTTTATGAGAGTGTATTGGGTTATTTCAAAAAAGAGGGATTACTGTAGATGTTGATAGTTCAAAAATTTGGCGGAACAAGTGTTGGTGACTTAGATCGCATCCAAAATGTGGCAAATCGTGTAAGTATTACAAAAAAAGCAGGAAATGATATTGTTGTTGTTGTCTCTGCAATGAGCGGCGAGACAAATAAGCTTGTCTCCTATGCAGAGCATTTCTCAAAAGCTCCTGCAAGGGCTGAGATGGATATGCTTTTGAGTTCCGGGGAGAGAGTAACGGCTTCGCTTTTAGCGATAGCTTTAAGTGAGATGGGGTTTCCTGCAGTATCTATGACGGGAAGAAAGGCTGGTATTGTTACTGATAATATTCATACAAAAGCACGCATCGAGGTAGTAGATCCAACAGCTATGAAAAAAGCTATATCAGAGGGTAAAATCGTGATAGTAGCAGGTTTTCAAGGAGTCTCTCATGATGGCAATGTTACCACACTCGGTCGCGGCGGAAGTGACTTGAGCGCTGTAGCAATTGCAGGAGCTCTAAAGGCTGACCTTTGTGAGATATATACAGATGTTAGCGGAATCTTTACGACTGATCCAAGGATTGAGCCAAAAGCAAAAAAGCTTGATAAAATTTCATACGATGAGATGCTAGAACTTGCCTCTTTGGGTGCAAAAGTGCTTCAAAACCGTTCAGTAGAGCTGGCTAAAAAATTAAACGTAAATCTAGTAACAAGAACAAGTTTCTCAGACGAAGAGGGAACATTAATAACTAAGGAAGAAAATATTATGGAAAAACCGTTAGTAAGTGGAATTGCACTCGATAAAAATCAAGCTCGCATCTCTTTAGTAGGCGTAAAAGATAGACCGGGAATAGCATCTGATATATTTACAAAACTATCAAATAACAATGTAAATATTGACATGATAATCCAAAATGTCGGATATGACGGCAAGGCAAATATTGACTTTACCGTTCCTGTTAGTGACCTAGCTGATGCTAAAAGAGTGGTGGAGGCGTTTGTAGAAGAGGTTGAAATTAATGAAGCTTCTTATGATGAAAACATCTGCAAAGTCTCAATAGTCGGTGTTGGCATGAAGTCGCATACGGGCGTGGCAGCAAAAGCATTTTCTATAATGGCTAAAGAGAATATAAACATTAATATGATCTCAACTTCAGAGATAAAAATCTCTATGGTTATAGATGAAAAGTATGCAGAATTGGCGGTAAGAAGCCTACATGCCGCATACGAGTTAGATAAATAATCAAATGTCTGATTTTGCACAGTGGAGCTTAGATGCTATAAGGGAAGAGGGTGGTTGTTTTAGCTGGCTTGAGGAGCAGCGTTTTGACTGGACAACTACCACTTCACAAGCGCTTGAGCAGATACTTAGCGGCAAGACAATTATTTTAATAACCGACGATAAGAGAAAGTGGCTTGAGACCTATATACTTGAATTTTTAAATGATGTCAAGATGGATCGCCCGCTGCTTCCTATTTTCAGTATAGATAGCATGTATAAACATTTTAACTCTGTCAGCGGCGGCGAGATGCTTGAGGTTGTAGAGGATATGATATCTTTGGCGCACAAAGATGAATACTTTTTTTGGTATATCGGCAGGGGCGAAGATAAAAGAGCTGATATTGCAAAAAGAAAAGATACGAGTTACTTCTGGATTTTTGATGAAGATTATATTAACGCTTTTACCTTGAAATCTTACGACAAACAGCTTGATATCAAGCTGCTTCAACTCTTTCGCCTTTTTAACGCATCTTTAAATGCAACGATGTTTGGAGAAGTTGATGTTGGTTCATGACTCTAAAAAAGGCTACATCTTAATATCTACAGAAAAAGAATCACAGCTTGATAGAATAAGAGAAGAGTTAAAACCAAACAGGGTTGTTGCTTTTTTAGAGGATGAGTTTAAAATTGAACATGCAAAAGCCGTAATTGCAGAAGCCTACATTAGCGAATCAGAGACAAAATATATAGTTATCGGAGCTAATAACTTCAACAACATATCTCAAAATGCACTTCTTAAAATCCTCGAAGAGCCTCCTAGAAATATAGAACTCATCATTATATCTCCTACAAAATCAAATCTTCTTCCCACGGTTCGCTCAAGAATGCCTATAGTAAAAGGCAATAAAATTCGCATACTTCAAGAGATGAAGCTAAATCTCTCACGAGTAAATTATGGAGAAGTTTTTGATTTTTTAAAAGCAAATGCAAGAGTGAAAAAGAGCGAGGCTAAGGCTCTTGTTGAAGCACTTTACCATAGAGCGACTGTTGTAGAGAAACTTATACTAAGCACCCAGCAGCTTCAAAATTTTGACAAAGCATATAGGCTTTTAGAGTTAAACTCAAGACCACAGAGTGTTTTAGCACAGCTTATCATGAGTTTTACAGGAGAAAAAAATGCAAATTGAACTTTTGTCAAACAGTATAGATAAGCATAAATATTTAAAGGAGCTGGGCGTAGATAGCGGAGGTATCGCTATTATGGCAGCAAAGGCAACATACTATACTATTTATATCAGAGATTTGCATGTCGGCGGAGCAAATATCTTAAAGCAGGATGCTTTGAGTGTCGGAGCCGATTTGGCGGTGCCGCGCGGGACGGTAATGGCGAGGATTCCGCATGTAAACTGCATCCTCATAGCTACTGCAAGACAACTCAAAACCCTTAGTACAAAGGAGCTAGCTCAGCCGTTTGGACTAAAAGAAGTGGCAAAAAATCTTCAAGAGATTTTAAAAGTTAGGAGACCTTGCAAAGTAGAAGTCATGGGAATAATAAACGCAAATGACGACAGCTTTTTCTCAGCTTCAAGATTTAACGGCACTAATGCACTCCAAGCAATAGAGCAGATGATAGATGATGGTGCTGATATTATAGATATAGGCGCGGTTTCATCTGCTCCAAACTCTTTGCATGTAAGTAAGGATGAAGAGCTTGCAAGAGTAAGACCCATTTTTGAAGCTATAAAAAAAGCAAAACTCTACAATAAGATAAAGTTTAGCATAGACAGTTATGAGCCTGAGGTGATAGCATGTGCTCTAAAAAGCGGATTTGAAATCGTAAATGACATTACAGGGCTTGCTAATAATGAAGTTTCTAGCCTCTGCGCGAGCAACAATGCAACAGCTGTTATTATGCATATGCAGGGAACTCCGCAGACGATGCAAAATCAGCCACAGTATGAAAATATTTTAAGTGATATATACTCCTTTTTTGAGCAAAGAGTAGCCAAGGCTGAATCTCTTGGTGTAAAAAAGATAACTTTGGATGTCGGAATAGGATTTGGCAAGACACTAGAGCACAACTTGATGCTCATAAAACATCTTGAACACTTTTTAACTCTTAAAAAACCTCTGCTTGTAGGTGTTTCAAGAAAGTCCATGATAGATAAAATCTCTCCATCTTTGCCTCATGAGAGGCTAGGTGCAACACTGGCACTAAATCTGGAAGCTGCAAAAAATGGAGCCTCAATCATCCGCGTGCATGACGTCAAAGAACATGTGCAGGCATTAAGGGTACAAGCGGCATTAAACACGATATAAAAAGGCGGGTAATAAATATGGTATTTCCAAAAGTAGGAAACATAGCGACGACTTCGGTTGTTACAATAGATATAAACAGTTTAATTTCTGATGCTATAAAAAAGATGTTTAGCAATGAGCATAGAAATATAGTAGTTACCGAGGGCAATATTTTTCGCATAATGAGAGTAGCTGATATTTTAAATATGAAAGCAAGAGGCGTAGAACTTGAGAGCTCTTTAAAAAATAGAGATTTACCGATAATTCCCGTAGTAAATAAAGAAAAAACGATTTTATATACATTGGAGTATTTAAATTCTGAAACAGAGTATGTGTGTGCTGTAAATGACGACGGCTCACTATACGGATTAATCTCTCATACAGATATTATAAGCAGTATAGATCCAGACACCTTGATGGACAACTTTTGTCTTGTCGATTTTTTAAAACTTGGAAAAAGATCTAAATGGGTAAATAAAGATTTAAAAACATCAGAGCTACTTTGCGAAATGGCAAAAAATTCATTTGAGAGCGTAATAATTGTAGAAGATTTAAAACCTATAGGCATATTTACTACCAAAGATGTTATTGGGGTTATTGAGAAAAACAAAGATTTGAATGTGCCCATTAGCAAATACATGTCCTCACCTGTTGAGACCATAGCAAAGAACTCTTCCGTTAAAGAGGCTATAGAGTTTTTAAAAAAGAAACATTATAAAAGAGTAATAGTTGTTGATGATGATGGAAAAATGTCTGGTGTTGTTTCGCAAAAAGAGCTTATTGCCACTACATACTCAAGATGGGCAGCTTTAACAAAAGAGTATCAAAAAGAGCTAGATGATATAAACAGTGCACTTGTGAGTAAGAATATAAAATATGAGGAGATGGCATCTAGAGACTCTTTAACAAACCTCTATAATAGATACAAATTTTTAAAACTTTATGAATCATCCCACAAAACAATGCTTGAGAGAGAAAATGAGATGTCTTTAATAATGGTTGATATAGACTATTTTAAAAAGATAAATGATACATATGGGCACAATGTCGGCGATAGTGTTATAGTAGAAGTGTCAAAAGCGCTGTTAAAGGGCTTAAGAAATATAGACATGGTATGCAGATGGGGCGGGGAGGAGTTTGTCATTCTTCTGCCTGCTGTAAATATAGAAAATACTCTTTTGATTGCAGAAAAGTTAAGATGCAGTATAGAGGAGCTTAGAGTAGAGGGTGCTAGCAAAGTAACTGCAAGCTTTGGAGTCTCAAGGGTTAAGAGAGATGATGATATAAGTAGTGTTGTAAATAGAGCGGATATGGCGTTGTATTTGGCAAAATCTTCCGGAAGAAACTGTGTAAAAAAAGCAGACTAAAAAATCATTTTTAGATTGGGTTTCCACAGATAGCGTGGAAACCCATATGGACATTACTCTATTTCAGCGTCTATTACATCATCATCATCTTTTTTCTTTTTAGCATCAGCCGCACCTGCTTCGCCGCCTTGCTCTTTTTTGTACATCTGCTCAGCCATTTTATGACTTGCTTCTGTTAGAGTTTTTACTTTTGCTTCGATTTGCTCTTTTGTTGCGTTTGTATCTTTAAGAAGATCTTTTAGCTCAGTTATAGCAGACTCGATTTTTGTTTTTTCTTCAGCTTCGATTTTATCGCCCATCTCGCCTAGAGATTTTTCACTCTGAGCAATAAGTGCATCAGCTTGATTTTTAAGCTCAACTAGCTCTTTTCTTTTAGAGTCTTCTGCTTTATGAGCCTCTGCATCTTGAACCATTTTGTTAATCTCTTCTTCACTTAGTCCAGAACTTCCAGAGATTGTGATTGACTGAGATTTGCCTGTTCCCTTGTCTGTTGAGCTAACAGTAAGTATTCCGTTTGCATCGATGTCAAAAGTAACCTCGATTTGAGGCACGCCTCTTGGAGCCGCAGGAATGTTGCCTAGTTCAAAAAGACCTAGAGATTTATTATCTTTTGCGAACTCTCTCTCACCTTGAACAACCGAGATACTAACTGCTGGCTGATTATCTTCAGCAGTTGAGAAGATTTGAGATTTTTTAACAGGTATTGTCGTACCTTTTTCAATGATTTTAGTAGCGACACCGCCAAGAGTTTCAATTCCTAGTGAAAGTGGAGTAACATCTAAAAGAAGTACATCTTTAACATCTCCACGTAAAACACCACCTTGAATCGCTGCACCGGCTGCTACAACTTCATCAGGGTTTACACTTTTGTTTAGTTTTTTACCGCCAAAGAACTTAGATACCATCTCTTGTGCAAGAGGAACACGAGTTGAGCCTCCAACCATAATAATCTCTTTGATAGCATTGTTATCTAAACCAGACTCTTTCATAGCTGTTTTGATGTGATCTATTGTCTCTTCAACAAGTTTTTCAATCATGCTCTCAAATTTTGCACGAGTAAGTTTGATAACAAGATGCTGTGGTCCAGCTTCTGTCATAGTGATAAACGGCAGGTTAATTTCTGTTTCGGTTGAGCTTGAAAGCTCCTTTTTAGCATTTTCCGCAGCATCTTTTAGACGTTGTAGCGCCATTTTGTCATTTTTAAGATCTATGCCATGTGCATTTTTGAACTCGCCATTTAGGTAATCAACGATTTTATTGTCAAAGTCATCTCCACCTAAAAATGCATTACCATCAGTTGAGAGAACCTCAAAAGTACCCTCGCTAATCTCTAAAACAGTAACGTCAAATGTTCCGCCGCCTAAATCGTAAACAAGTACATTCTCATCGCCTTTACTATCTAGCCCATACGCAAGCGCAGAAGCTGTTGGCTCGTTGATGATACGAAGAACGTTTAGTCCTGCAATAGTTCCCGCGTCTTTTGTCGCTTTTCTTTGTGCATCATTGAAGTATGCAGGAACCGTGATAACCGCATCTGTTACGCTAGAACCTAAGTAAGACTCAGCATCTTCTTTTAGTTTGCTTAGTATCTTTGCTGAAATCTCTTGAGGAGTGTAGATTTTTCCTGCAATATCAACTGCTGCCATACCGTCTTTATCTATAATGTTGTATGTTACTTTATCATGAGCGGCTTTTGCATTCTCTTCGCTCATCATAAGACCCATAATTCTCTTAATAGAAGAGATAGTTTTGTTTGGATTTGTAATTGCTTGACGTTTAGCAGGATCTCCTACTAAAACCTCACCTTTGTCTGTAAATGCAACAACTGAAGGTGTTGTATTTTTTCCCTCTTTGTTTGGGATTATCTTTGCCTCGCCGCCCTCATAAACTGCTACACAAGAGTTTGTTGTTCCTAAATCTATACCTATTACTTTTGACATGTTGTTATTCCTTAATTTAATTTTATTTGGCGCGAAAGAAACAAGTTCCTTTCACTTTTTCTAGCCACTATGGCACAAAACTTTAGTTTCTTTAGAAAAGCTTGACACGTTTGTGTCAGATTTTATAATAATTTATTAAATACAACGAAATGATATCGTTATATCTTTTTTTTCTTTGCTACTTAAGTAACCTCAGATTAATTCGCTACAACTACCATCGCTTCACGCAACGGTCTCTCTTTGTATCTATAACCTGTTTGAAATGTTTGAACAATTTGCCCACTCTGCACAGTGTCGCTATCTACGCTCTGCACAGCGTTGTGGATGTTTGGATCAAACGGTTCGTCATGGGAGACTATTGTCACACCGTGTTTTTCTAAGGAGGTTGTAAGCTGCTTAAGCGTAAGCTCAATACCCTCTTTGAGTTTTTCTAAATGCTCCTGTGGATCAGAGAGATTTTGTGTAGAAGACAGAGCCATCTGAAGTGAGTCCATAACCGGAATCAAATCTTTGGCAAATTTTTCATTTGAATACTCTACAGCAGCATATTTCTCTCTCTCAAGCCTTTTTTTGATGTTATCAAAATCGGCATGAACACGAGCATACTTATCTTTGAGAGAAGTTAACTCCTCTTGCAAGAGGTCAAGTTCATTCTCAACTGCTTCCGCTTCTGCGGCAGCTTCTTGAGCTAGTTCATCCAACTGGGTGTTTTTGAGAGACTCTTCTTGAATCTCTTCATTATTTTCTTTTGACATAGTTGTTAAAGCACTCCTTTTCTAAAAAGATAGCACTATTATACATATTGAGTGTAACAATGTCAAGCAATAGTTGAATATATTTAGTTAAAAAAGTTGAGTCTGTTATTGTCAACTAGTTTATTTGCTTAAAAATAAGTTTCTGTAGTATCATTACAAAAATAAATATAGGTGGGTAGTATGAGATATTTTGCTTGGTTTTTCGGTATTTTGGCTACATTGATAGTTGTTGTTTATGTGGTTGCTTTTACATCGCTAGGAAATGGATTAATTAAGCCTATTTTAGAGAGCAAGATTAAGGAGCAGACAAAATTAGAGAGTAAGCTCTCGAAATTTTCCTTAAGCATGAGTGATTTTGAGATTGTTTTAGAGATAAACGAGAACAATAAGGCTGAGATAAAAGGGAGCTACTCTCTTTTTTCACAGTCGTTTGATCTCTCTTATGATATAAGTCTTAAAAATTTAAAGACACTAAAATCATTCTCGGGAACCGAACTTAGAGGAGAGTTTTATACAAACGGAAATGTAAAAGGTGACATTGCTTTTATGAAGATAGATGGTAAGAGTAGTGTAGCAAATAGCGATACATCTTATCATGTAGAACTGAGGGAGCTGAATCCTACATCTATTATTGCCAATATAAAGGGTGCAAAACTAGCCGCACTTCTTTATATGGGTGTTCAAAATCCTTACGCAACGGCAGATATAGATATGGATGTAAATTTTAGAGATATAACGCCGCACAAGATGGATGGAGAGGTTGTTTTAAAAACCAAAAACGGCAAAATAGATCCTAAATATATGTTAAGTGACTTTAATGTGAGTATCCCTCAAACCCTATTTTCTATGAATCTTGATGCAAAATTAAAAGGTAATGATGTAGATTACAAATATGAGTTACTCTCAAATCTCTTTAAGATTAACTCAGCAGGTCTTATAGTGCCAGAGCCTTTAAAAGCTGATTTAAAATATTCACTAAATATTGAAGATCTTGAGGTGCTAAAACCCATTACAAAGGCTGATATTAGAGGCGCATTTAAATTAAACGGCAGTGTTAAGGGAGATAAAGAGAGACTTTTGGTATCAGGAGTCAGTGATTTAGCTTCATCAGATATGGTTTTTGAAGCTGTCTTAAAAGAGTTTGCTTTGGCATCTATAAAAGCAAAAGTAGTAAATCTTGATGTTGCAAAACTGCTATATATGTTAAAGCAGCCACACTATAGCGATGGTTTGTTCTCTATGAATGCAGATATTAGTGATGCAAAAGTAGAAAATTTAAGCGGAAGCGTTGTGATGGCAATATCAAAAGGAGTGCTTGATTCAAAATATTTGAGTAAAACATATGAGTTTGCATCTCCTATGCCTAAAACTATATTTGACTTCACGACAACAACTATGTTAAAGAGCGCTATTGCAGAAACTAAAGTTGATTTTAACTCCAACATAGCATCTCTTAATATTAAAAACGCAAAATTTAATATCGAAGATGGCTCGTTAGGGAGTGATTATAAGATTGTTATACCAAACTTAGACGCTCTCTTTTTTGTTACACAACAGCATATGCAAGGTGGAATTACGGCAAATGGAGAGCTTTCTAGGGCAAAAGATTTGGATTTTACATTACAAACCGAAGTTGCAGAGGGGAAAATCAATGCTAAACTTCATAATGATGATTTTTTTGCTACTGTTGATGCTATAAAAACTAATAAAATACTCCAGATATTACTCTATCCAGAAATAGCAGATGCCTCTTTAGATGCTAAGATAGATTATAATCTAGCACAAAGCAGAGGTGCTTTTGAGGGCAAAGTTACGGATGCAAAATTTGTAAAAAATCAAACCTTTGATCTTATAAGTCAATTTATTAAGTTTGATATTTACAAAGAGCTATTTAGCGGTAATGTAAATGCAAAAATAGATAAAGAAAATATTTTAGCTTCCATAGATTTGCACTCTAAAGATGCTGCTATAAAAACAGAAAAAACAAAGCTAAACACAAAAACAAATCAGATAGATACGGACGTTAGTATAAGAATCAAAAAAGATGAGGTTAGCGGAAGCATCACAGGAGACATAAACGCTCCTAAAGTAAGTATAAATATGGAAAAATTTATGAAATCTAAAGCAGGTGAAGAAGTCAAAAAGAAAATAGATAAAGAGGTAGAAAAAGGGCTAAACAAGCTCTTTAAAAAGTTATTCTAAAGAGCTTGAAAAAGCTCCTCCTCTCCAATCAGAGCCTCTTTTGGCTCTGATATATAGTAGCCTTGCATAAAATCTATATCTAGGAGTAGCAATTTATTATAAACATCTTCTGAGTGGACATACTCCGCAATTGTTTGCATATTACTCTGTCTTGCAAAGTGTATGATACTTTTTACAACTTTAAAATCTTTTGCGCTAATATCAATGTTTTTAATAAGAGAGCCGTCTATTTTTAGGAAGTTTGCTTCAATGTCTATAATGGTTTTAAAGTTTGAGTAGCCGCTTCCAAAATCGTCAATAGAGACTTTTGCCTTAAGAGAATGTATAAGATTTATCTTTTGCTTAAAAAGTTCTATATTGTTAATCTCATCACTTTCAAGTATCTCAAACGTTACGCGTGATGCGAGATGTTGATTATCTTTTAGATTATTAATTATAGTCTCTTCGATATCAGAGTTTATAAGGTCTGAGAAGTTCATATTTATACTTACGAGCTTATTGTTGTTTTTAAATGTCTCAAAGACAATAAGTAAAATTCTTTGAGTCAATTTATAGTGCATATTTGTCTCTTTTATTTGTGGTAAAAAAGCAAATGGAGGAATTACTATTCCCTCTTTTGTAACAATTCTGACTAACGCCTCGTATTTAAATATTCTGCTTTGTTTATAATCATAAATTGGCTGATAGTGGCAGATGACTCTGTTTTCATCAATAGCCTCCTTTACAAAGCTAATATCTCCTGATGAGGAGGAGTTCTCTGTACTCTCTTTTTCGTCATAACTAATAACTCTGTTTCTTCCACCTTTTTTAGCAATGTATAGCATTTTGTCGGCTATTTTTATAGCTTCTTGAAAATTCTTCTCTAAATACGGATACTTATGCAGACCGATTGATACGCCTACTCTAATCTCATGGCCATCATAAACAAAGCGCTCTTTGTTTATATTTTTTCTTAATCTTTCACATATATCCAAAGCAGATTTGGCTTTATCACGGTTGTTTATAAGAAGTAGAAACTCCTCTCCGCCGTATCTCACTAGTATATCGTTGTCTCTGATTGATTCTTTAAACACCTTGCTTGTCTGCGATAATATATAATCACCGGTTCTATGACCGTAGGTATCGTTTATGATTTTAAATTTATCCAGATCAAGTATTGCCAAGGAGTAGTTAGAGAGATTAAGAAGCGGCAGAGTCTCCTCAAGGTAGTTTCTGTTAAATGTATTTGTAAGCTGATCTGTAAATATTTTTCTCCTAGTGACAAAGTAGTGAAATATCTGCAGGATAGTCATAACCATGAGCAGAAGAACAAAGATAATCAACACCACAAAAAATGTCTCAAGTGGTTTAATGGACTCTAGTATGATTTTTTGAATATTAGTCGTAATGTCAATATTAAATATTGCTATAACATCTCCATTGCTTATTATTGGGTACAGATATGTCAAATATAGATTTTCAACATCATTTTGCTGTATGACCTGAGGTTTTTTTGTTGAAAAAACAGCTTCATATTCCGGGGAATCTACATCGAATTTCTGATTAAAATTTGCCTTGTCTGTTTTGGATGCATCAAGAAGAAACCTAAATCTGTTTTGCTCATCTTTATATAGAATATACACATATTTTACATTTGAAGTAAGCATTAGGGAGATAATATGTTCATACTCGGCTCTAACATACTCTTTTTTAAACATAGAGAACATATCTTTAGTGGTTATAATCTCTGAGGTATCTAGCATGTCTATTTCTATATTTTGCAAAATATATGAAATCTGTTCTATCTGATGGTTTTGAATTCGCTCAAATATATCATTTTTTGTTTTTGTTATGTGAGTATATATATATGCAAAAAACAGACCAAGCATAAAGAGCAGAAAAAATATTCCAAACTCTCTCTTTTTTACCATACTTTTTCCTCTTTATAGGTCTCTAGCTCTTTAGAGAGTCTGATATTTTGAAAAACTGCTCTCGGTTCAATAATTACTATATTTGGTCTGCCTTTTTTCCAAAAAAATGCACCAAAGCTCTCCGGAATATTTTTCAGCAACTCATAATTGAGTACAAAAATAGGTTTATTTTTACAGTTTTCATCACTTTCTATGCTCTCTTTATTCTCTACTACAATAATAGTTGCTGCTGCACACTTATCCGTTACTATCAGGTAACTGCTCTTTTTAAGCTCTTCAAGCAGATGTTTATTGTCGCACCAGAGTGTTATGCCTTTGTCAATATGAATATTTAAAAATATTTTTTCTAAAATCTGCGCCTTGATATCAACTCTATCCTCTTTTGCAAACAATGCAACAATAAAAAGAAGTATGATAATGGTTGCCCTCATTTAAAAAGTGTACTCCATTGTAAGCAGAACTCTTCTGTCCGTTGCTGATGCTTGAATAGTACCTATTGGAGTTTCTGACGCTCTGTCGAATATATTTTCTGCCTTTACTTTTAGTTCTGTTTTCTTGTTTAGCTTATATATTGCTCCAAGCGAGTAGTCAAATCCTTCTTTAATATCTACACCCTCTAGGCTTGTATATTCTGATTTATAAAGCAGTTCATTGTAAATATCGAACCTTCCAATAGTGTTAAAAAGCTGGAAGGAAGCCCCTTGCTCTGGGCTATAGTAATTATCTCTAAACTGTCTGTAAATTTCTATTTTTATCTTGTTGTCTATGTTGAATTTGTGCTCTATATTTGCAAAAACAAGTTCAAAACTGTTCTCTTTATTACTGTTTACGTAGATGCTCTGCGAAGGGTTTGTTTTGTTCATATCAAATATTATTGCGTTATCAGTTGTACTTCTGCCGACTCCAAATCCAAAAACAGTATCTTCTAGGGTATGGATAATTTCCGCAGTTGTTGTAAGAGACTCTGCACTACGCAAATCAGGGTTGATATTATAGTTAGGCGAATAAGTAGTCTGCATAAATGTCGGATACATATAGCTTTGCATAGCAAAAAGTTTAAATGTCCACTCTTTATCAAGAAGTGCCACGTAGCCTGCTCTTAGTATATGTTCGGTTGAAGATTTGTTGAAGCTGTTTTTATAGAGATCGATTTTAGCGCTAAAGGATATCAGATGATTCTCATTTATATTATAGAGATTCTCAGCATAAAACATATATATATCTAAATCTTTTGGACCCCAGTTTCTTGCATAATTGGCACCATCTATTTTGTATTCGTTGATGCCAAATTTCTGATGTTTAAATTGTGCCCCTAAAAATAGTTCGTTATTTGCGTTTATAAATCTTTTTTCTATGATTGCGCTATACACTTGAGTATATATTTGAGAGTCAAGCTGCTTTGGAAAAGGAGTGCTAACTCCTGTCAACGGTATGCCAATAGTGTCCTTGTCGTAAATTTCGAATTTTTCATAAGAAGCAGTAAGCATTATTTTTAGATTATTTTCAAAATACTTGGTAATATGCGTGTATATATCACTGGTTTTTGTATCTCCATCAGCTGGAGCCATTCCCAGTCCACTAAAAACATCGTATTTCTCTTTAATTGCGCCTACTTCAATGTCGTAGTCATATTTTTTTGAAAATTTAAAATAGAATTGACTCCTTGCCCCGTCTCTTGAGAGTTCTGAATTATTTACCGTATAGTTTTTATAATTATTTTTTTTTAAATCAACATTTGCTAAATATGAGTACCCATCAAAAACCTTTGCATCAACTCCCTGCAATGTCGCGCTTCCAAGCGAGTCAACAGAGGCTTGAATGGATGTGCTGTTTTCGCGAGAGGGCTCTTTGGTGAAGAGTTTTATAAGCAGAGTGCCGGGTTCGTTGCCAAATGTAACTGAATTTCCTGCCTGATAAATTTCTATATAGTCGATAAAATATAGACCCATTCTTCCATATTGTACCAGCACATTTCCAAGTGTTGCGGAGTTTAATTCATGAGAGTTTATATAAAGTTTTACAGGATGAGACGACATCTGTGTTTCACCGCTTCTAACAAGCGTAGTCATTCCATTTTTTCTTGGCTGAAGTGTGAAAAATCTTAAAGTTTTTAAAACATCATTTAGCGTGTAAGCCTGCATTTTATCGAGTTCTGAGCGTGTTATTACCCTGATATGTCCAGCACTCTCTTTTTTTGTGTGATGGTAAGGCTCCTCAGCGCTTTTATACTCCTTTAGAAGCGAATCAAGCGATGACTCATTACCAAATAGAAGAGTAAAAAGTAATAAAAAAGGTATAAAAAAGCGCATAAATAAACCTTAAATAATAATGCAAGAGTATATTTAATAAATGCTTAGTTTATACTTGCATCTGCAAGTGTCAAACAAAAGAGAACCTTTTTGGTATTTTTTTGCAAAGCTCCAACAGCTTGAGTTAAAGTTAAGTTCGTAGTAATAATATCATCTATTAAAATCAGATCTTTTTGCTTAAAATTTTTAACCTCAAAATCTCTTGGGTTCAGGAGTCTGAACTCTTTGCTTTTGCCAGAGTAAGAGACTCTGTTTTTTGCTCTTAGTTTGTTAAAAAGGGGATTTATATATCTGCTCTTTAGCGCTTTGTTAAGAATCGCCGTGTGAGAGTAGCCATATTTGGAGTAATCATCTACCGCAATCGAGGTAATAGTATGCGAGTAGTTGAACTCTGCGGCAAATTTTTTAAAAGAGTTTTTTGCAAGTATTGAGTAGATATAGTAGCCCAAATCTGTATGCTTTGTATGAAGGAGTTCTTTTATGTCACTGTATTTGTAGAATGAAATTACATCAATGTTGCCCAATATTTTTCGCCTGTAGATTGAGGGAGTTAAAAAGGTGTTTTGACAGTTATGGCAGATATGTGAGAGAGATAGATTCTCACACATCAAGCAGCGCATTTTAAGCCATTTTCCTAGTCCATCTTTAGTACAGACATAAATGCTTCTTGAGGAAGCTGTACTTTTCCGATGGATTTCATTCTTTTTTTACCCGCTTTTTGTTTTTCAAGCAGTTTTCTTTTTCTTGTGATATCTCCGCCGTAACATTTGGCTGTAACATTTTTGCCCATACTCTTTACAGTCTCTCTTGCAATAACCTGAGAACCCAAAGATGCCTGAACGGCTACTTCAAAAAGTTGACGAGGTATAATCTCTTTCATGTTCTTAACTAAAACACGACCGCGTGATAATGCCTGATTGCGAGGAACAACGATACTTAGCGCATCAACTGCCTCTCCAGCTACTTTTATGTCAAGTTTTACTAGGTCGCCAACTCTAAATTCAATCGGCTCATAATCAAAACTTGCATAACCTTTAGATATTGATTTTAGTTTATCGTAAAAGTCCATTACTATTTCGTTCATAGGCACTTCATACTCAAGCATAACTCTATCTTGGTTAAGATAAGTCATTTTTGTTTGAGTGCCACGCTTATTTATTAGCAGAGTTATAATATTGCCGAGATATTCACTTGGAGTAATAACAGTAGCTCTTATATATGGCTCTTCGATTCTGTCTATACGGGTTACTTCTGGCAGTTCAGAAGGGTTATGAACATGAATTTTTTCGCCGTTATTTAGATAAACTTGATAGATAACAGATGGGGCAGAAGCGATTAAATCAAGATTAAATTCACGCTCAAGTCTCTCTTTTATAACTTCCATATGAAGCATACCTAAAAATCCGACACGAAAACCAAACCCCAGAGCTAAAGAGGTTTCTGGTTGATAAGAGAGTGAACTATCATTTAGTCTGAGCTTGTCAAGTGCATCGCGTAAATTTTCAAATTCGTCTGTGTCTATCGGGTATATTCCTGCAAAAACAAAAGGCTTCGCCGGTTCATATTCTAATACAGGTTCGTGCGTAGGGTTTTTGGCATCAGTGATAGTGTCCCCTACATTTACAACATGTATCTCTTTTAATCCTAGTACAACTATGCCAATCTCTCCAGTTTTTATAACAGGAGTCTTTTTACGCTTAAGCGGATGCGGGTACATCAAATCAAGAACCTGATGCTCCTCGCCATTACTCATAATTTTTACAAGTTGATTTACTTTTATCTCACCGTCAAAAACGCGGACAAGACCTAAGGCGCCTAAATACGGGTCAAACCATGAATCATAAATAATTGCTTTTGTTGGAGCTTTTGGATCTCCAACTGGAGCAGGTATTCTATCTACGATAGCATCAATAAGCTCACGAATACCTGCGCCGGTTTTTGCAGATACCAAAACGGCATCTGTTGCATCTATGCCGATGCTTGTCTCAATCTCTTGGGCAACTTTAACAGGGTCTGCAGCAGGTAAATCTATCTTGTTTATAACTGGGATAAGTTCGAGGTTGTTTTCCATAGCCAAAAAGACGTTTGCAATAGTCTGAGCTTCAACGCCTTGAGCAGCATCAACTATAAGAAGTGCCCCATCGCTTGAAGCCAAAGATTTGCTAACCTCATAAGAGAAATCGACATGACCCGGAGTGTCAATAAGGTTTAAAATATAGTGTTCGCCGTCTTTAATATAATCAAGTCTGACACTTTGCGCCTTTATGGTAATACCGCGCTCTTTTTCGATATCCATAGTATCCATCATCTGCTTGCCGAGTTCCCTCTGGCTTACAGAGCCGCACTCTTGGATGATTCTATCAGCTAAAGTGCTTTTGCCGTGGTCGATATGCGCGATGATGGAAAAGTTTCTAATATTTTTCAATTAATTCCCTTAATTATGCAAACAGCGAGTTTACGCTTTCGTTGTGATAGACTCTGCGAATAACCTCTGCAAAAAGAGGCGCAACAGTTAAGACAACAATCTTATCATCTGCTTTTGACTCTAGCGTGTTTGTAACTATAAGCTCATCAAGTTCGCTATTTTGTATGTTTTCATACGCTTTTCCACTAAGAACGGCATGTGTAGCACAAGCCATAACAGAAGAGGCACCTTTGTTTTTAAGCGCTGTTGCAGCCTTTATCATAGTTCCCGCCGTATCAACCATATCATCAATCATAATAACATCTTTGCCGCTTACATCTCCTATGATGTTCATAACTTCACTCTCGTTTGCTTTTTCACGGCGTTTGTCAACGATTACCATCTCAAGTCCCATTCTTGAAGCAAAATAGCGAGCGCGTGCTACACCGCCGATATCAGGAGAAGCAATGATGGGATTTTTTAGGTTTTTACTTTTTATGTAGTTCTCAAAAGTTACAGAGCCGTAAAGATTATCAACAGGGATGTTGAAAAAACCTTGAATCTGCCCTGCATGAAGATCAATAGTTACGACTCTATCTATGCCTGCGGTTTGATACATGTCAGCTACTAATCTTGCAGTTATCGGAACACGCGGTGCAGCTTTGCGGTCTTGTCTTGCATAACCATAGTATGGAACAACAGCAGTAATGCTCGAAGCTGATGAGCGGCGAAGTGCATCTGTCATGATAAGTAGTTCCATAAGATTGTCGTTTGAGGGTGCGCCTGTTGATTGAACAATAAATACGTCACGACCGCGAACACTCTCGGCGATTTGAATTGAAATCTCACCGTCACTAAACTTTTTCACATCAGCTTTAGCCAATGGAACATCTAAAATCTGACAAACTTCTTTTGCAAAATTAACACTAGCAGAACCTGCAAAAATTTTATAACCGCGCATAGGATACCTTTTAAAAAATTTAGTGGAATTATACAAAAATAGTGCTGAGGAGTTGTTAAAATGAAAGACATCTAAAAATATTCTTAGATGCTAAAATAGTATTTAGCATCTGAGGATTTTATCTAGCTTCTTTGATGGCATCAAGTGCCGCTTCATAGTCAGGCTCGGCAGTAACCTCTTTTACAATCTCTTTATAGACGATAGTTCCGCTTCTATCAATCACAAAAACGGCTCTGGCACATAAGCCTTTTAGCTTATTATCAGCCATTAAAACACCATAAGCTTTGCTTACCTTTTTGTCAAGATAATCACTTGCAACAGAGAGGTTTTCAATGTCGCTTGTTGTACAAAAACGCTCTGAGGCAAACGGTAAATCCATAGAAACTACGGTAGTTTCACAGATGTCAAGATTGTTTACGTCCTCGTTAAATCTTCTTGTTTCAGCAGCACATGTGTCAGTGTCTAAAGAGGGAACGGTTATAATTAACTGTATCTTATCTTTGGCTCCGCCTATTTCTACGTTGTTTAAGTCGGTTCCGATTGCATGTACAACTGGTGCTTTGTCTCCAACACCGAGCTCATCGCCCTCTAAATTTACCGCGGTTCCTTTAAACATTGTTGTTTGCATAAATATTCCTTAAATTTTTTTTAATTATATTATCATAAAAATTATGTAATTTATCTTTTATGAGTATCTTTTTTTGTATAATCATCAGAGATGATACAAATAAAAATATGTAAGAGTATAAATGCAAAACCCTTTTGAGTCCGGACACATTAAAAATTATCTGCTTTTTTATGCAAGTACAGTCTTGATTGCGCTGCTTTTTTTCATAGCTGCTTCTCTTTTTCATGATACAAAAAGTGTTGAGCAGAAGATATTTAGCACAGAGCAAAACAGTACAAAACAAACTGATAAAACAGAGCAAAAGGCTGTGGAAGTGCAGGGCAGAGCAGAGAAGTTTAAGCTTTTAGAAAAAGCCTATTGATTCTCTTTTGTAATGATATAGAGCTGCTCGTGGTTTAGGCGCTTTAGTATATCCATGACATTTACAAAGTCTTGAAATTTTGACTCCTTATCGCTTCTTAGAACTACCGTCTGCTCCTTTGAAATAGCAGAGAGTCTAATTTCGAGAGTCTTTAAATCAACCTTCTCTTTCTCTATAAAGAGCTCGCCTTTGGCATTTACGTAAACAGTAACCTCTTTTTTAACATCCTCTTTTGTTGCTGTTTTTGCGCTTGGAAGCTCAATCGGGATGATGCCCTGATTTACAAAAGTTGCAGTTGTTAGTACCATTACTAAAAGAACGAGCATGATGTCGATAAAAGGGATGACATTTATATCATCAAATCTTTTTCTTATTTTTTTACACTTTGCCATAGTTAGTTACTTATTTTTTTGTCTTGCATTACGTCAAAAACGGTTAGTATTTTCTCTACTTTACGGAGTAAAATAGTATAAGCAACGATAGCCGGCATAGCGACTATTAGTCCCATTGCAGTAGCTTTTAGCGCAAGAGCAAGACCTACCATAATCTTCTTAGCATCTATAGCGCTCGCATCTCCCATCGTATAAAATGTAAGCATAATTCCTATGACAGTTCCCAAAAGACCGACATAAGGGGCATTTGAACCTATGGCGCTTATAGTGCTTATGTTGTCTGTTAAATCCATCTCTAGAGTATCTCTATGCGCATACTTTTGTACATCAACAGTAGCATAAAACATCATCCTCTCAATAAAGAGCCACAGAGTAACAATACTCATAACGACAAGAAGTCCTATAACACCATAATCAAGCGCTACTTCCGCATATGCTAAAATATTTTTTTCCACTAATTTTCCTTAAATTTTAATGTAACCGTTGTTCCTACATTTGGTTTGGATTTGAAACTGAGCGAAATGGCATTAGCATCACAAAATCTCTTTACCATACTAAGCCCGATACCAAAACCTCTCATATTTTTGTTGCTTTGATAGTAGTTGTCAAAAATTCTTAAAAGCTCCTCATCATCAATACCACAACCAAAATCTTGTATATGCAAGATATTATTTTCTAATCTTATACTTACTTTGTGAATATTTTGTGAATATTTCACAGCATTATCTATAAGATTATCAATTACTTTGGATAAGCCGATTTTATCATTATTTATCTGCGAGGGGGATAAATCAAGCTCAAACTCCATGTGCGTATAGATGCGGTTTAAAAAAGTAACCCTGTTTTGTACAAGTTCGCTTAGTTCAAATTTTTCGTATGCAATGTCGGAACTTTGAAGTTTTATCATATAGTCTAGTTCGTTGTATCGTTGCTGCATCATTTCGCATGCATTCTCAATTCTGTAGGTTCTTTTTAAATCCTTTTCACAGGTAAGGCTTTTTTTTAACATATGCATATTTGTCTTAATCGTGCTTATTGGAAGATTTAACTCATGAAGAGTCTCGGTCGAGAGATTTTGAAGATTTGTTACATGCTCAAAAAGCGGGTCGATAGAGAGTTTTGAGATAATTATACCTGCAAACACGCTTAGTACAAATAGTGTGAAAAATAGCAAGGAGATATTTTTAACCTCGGCAACGGAGATAGAGTAGTATAAAATTGCCATTAGTACAGTAACTGTAAGCATGTAGTAGATAAAGACAGTTATGCGAAGATTACGAAACAAGTCTGTATCCTATGCCTCTGATATTTTCAATGCCGATTTCCGGAACAAGCTGTTTTATTCGTGCTATATAGACCCTAATTGCTCCATCGCTTCCACCTTCATTGCTACTCCACAACTCATTTAAAATCATCTCTTTTGGCACGGTGTAGTCTATATGTTTCATAAGTAGTGCAAGAAGTTGATACTCTTTTTTGGAGAGATCTAACTCCATGTTTTTGTAAAGAATTCTCTTGTGAATCATGTCATGATAAAGCAGAGCAAAGGAGTTGCTTATGGTGCAATTTGTTCTTTTTAAAATTGCATTTATGCGTAAAAGCAACTCATCGGCATCAAAGGGTTTTCTCAAATAATCATCGGCACCGCTTAGAAAACCTCTCTTTAGCACCTCTTTATCTTTGTGGGATGTTAAAAATATAGCAGGAGTTTTATCAAGCGAATCTCTTAGCTCTTGTAAAAACGTAATACCGTTTATAATAGGGACATTAATATCCAATAGATAGAGGTCAAACTTTTTTCCAAAGGTAATATCTAGTGCACTTTGACCGTTTGTTGCGTGTGTGACTTGATGCTCTGCTTCTTGCAGAAGATCTATAAGCGTCTCTGCAAAAAGTATGTCATCCTCAAGTAGCAGTATTTTACTCAATGCTCTCAATCGCCCAGTTTATTACTTTGCCCGCATACATTGGGACAACACCGTTATAGGTTTCAGGTATAACAAAAGCTCTTTTATGCAAAACAACCTCTTTAAACTCCGGACAAATTCCATAGATATTTTGCGCATTGTCGCTTACAAAAGCTTGAAGATTCTCAAGCTTGTCATACTGTTCAAAAATTTCACATAGAAGTTGAAGTGCTATCGGTGCGCTAAAAACTCCTGCCGCACATGCCGAAGACTCTTTTTTGTCTTTTGAGTGAGGTGCCGAGTCTGAACCAAACATTACTTTTGGGTGCGCCTCAAGGGCGACGCTTAAGAGTGCATCTAAATCTTCTGGTCTTTTTGCAATTGGCTTGCAGAAGTTATGCGGCATCATCATCCCTCCTACAACATCATCAAGTGTTAAAAGAAGGTGATGCACGGTTATGGTAGCATATAAGTTTTTATGTTTATCTAGCATCAAAACTGCCGCTTTTGTTGTAATATGCTCCATAATGATTTTTAAATCTGGAAAGTTTGTAGCAAGAAGTTCATAGATGCTCATAAACTCAGCTTCTCTGTCCATCACAAAGCCGTCAGTTTCGCCATGCACGCAAAGAGGAATTCCAAGGATACTCATCGCCTCAAGTGTTTCGCGCATCTCCTCTATGTCAAATGATGAAACGCCGTCCTCAGAGTTTGTCGTAATTCCCGCAGGATAGAGCTTGATAGCCGTAATATAATCTTTTACATCAGCTAGAAATTTTTTGCTATAGTTTTTATAAAAAAGTGTCATGTAAGGCTCAAAATAGTCGTTTGGAGCCGCTAAGATGATACGCTCTTTATAAGCTTTTACATCCTCAAGCGTAGTAACTGGCGGAACAAGATTTGGCATGATTAGAGCGCCACTGAAACTATAAGCACTAAGAGGAGCAATATTTTCAAGCATGACTCCATCGCGAAGATGCAGGTGCATGTCAAGAGGCATTAAAAGTGTATGAGTTTTCATAGGGAATCCTTTGCATCTTGTATGAGGTTGTTAATCACTTTTTCGTAGAGTTTTACCTCTTCTTGCGAGGTTGATTCAAAGCGGGTTACTAAAACAGGAGTCGTGTTGCTCGCACGCACAAGCCCCCATCCACGCTCAAAATTTATGCGCACTCCATCGATATCTATAATATTTTTTATAGCAGGAAATGACTTGGGAGGGTTTTTGAGAAGCTCCTTAACTTTATCGATGATTTTAAACTTCTCGCTCTCGGTCGTATGCACCTTTATCTCCTCTGTTGAAAAAACTTTCGGAAGTTTTGCGAGCTCTGCATCTAAATCAATTCCATCATGTAGTAACTCTAACATTCTAAGGGTTGCGTAGATAGCATCATCATAGCCAAAGTAGCGATCTTTGAAAAATATATGTCCGCTCACTTCACAAGCAAGGTCTGCATCTACTTCCTGCATCTTTACCTTTATATTTGAGTGACCTGTTTTGTACATGATTGCAGTAGCCCCACGACGCTCTAGCTCATCATACATAACTTGCGAACACTTTACTTCGCCGACAACGGTAGGTTTATCCATCTTCATAGCAAATAAAAGAGCCATCATATCGCCTTTTATGTTGTTCTTGTGAGTAAGAACTGCGATTCTATCGGCATCTCCGTCGTATGCAAAAGCAATGTCCCCGTCAGTTTCTAGGAGGTTTTTTACATCTTCTAAATTGTGCTCATCGGAGGGATCTGGATGATGGTTTGGGAAAGTGCCATCAGGCTCGATGTACAGACCCTTTGTATTGAGCCTTAGGGTGTCAAAAATTCTCTCGGTAACGACTCCCGCAACTCCGTTTCCGCAGTCATATACGATTCGCGTGGGCATATCTCTGAGGTGAGAAAATTCGCTGATAAGGTAGTCCACATATCTTGTAACGGCATCTATCTCTGTTACATCTCTCTTTGGAATATGCGGAAACTCCATAGCCTCACACTCGCGACCGAGCGCATATATATCTTCTGCAAAAAAAGGCATCTTGTTGATAGTTATCTTAAAGCCGTTGTACTCGCTTGGGTTGTGAGAACCGGTAATCATAACCGAGGCAGATGGAGTGATGCCACTCCACTCTTGATAGGAGGTAAAGTAGTTTACAGGAGTAGGAACAAGCCCCATGTTCAAAACCTTTTTACCGCCGGCATTTAGTCCATGAGCAAGGTACTCAAAGAGGATAGGAGAGTGGCTTCTAGCATCATACCCGACGGCAACATATTCGCCTTTGATTTTTGAAGCAAGCGCGTAACCTATTCGCACAACACTCTGCTCATTTAACTCTTTTTCATAAATTCCCCTGATGTCATACTCTCTGTAAATACTCACAATATTTGCCTTTTATCAATTTATTGGTGTTATTTTACAATAAATCACTTTTGATTGGATAAACGAAGATGGATTTAGTCTCTAATTGTAAGTAAAGTATTTTAGTATACATAAAATAAAGTTCTTTTATGACTAAATAGCTGTATTGAGTTAGAATAAGAATAGCTTTTTTGTGATACAAAAATAATATTATCACAAAATAATACTTTATCTTTTTTATTTATTAATTACTTTTTATTATAATTAAAACAATGATGATATTTTCTTTATTACCCTTAAAGTGCCTATTTTTCGCATGTATATCTATGGTGTATTCTATTTTTATAATTTTACATAAATAAATTTATATAAAAATATAAAAATTGCTTTAAGAATATAGTATTATAATATTGAGTTAAAATATTAGATGTTGTTAAATGAATACTACTTCTAAAGGTTTTGTTGTTATGAAAGATTGTAAATCTATTTTGTTGTTATTTCTATATATTTTCTTTAGTTGCTCTCTTTATGCTGCAAGCGTAGTGGGGTCCAAACATGATTTGAGTATGTCAAATTATTATGGTTCTAATGGAGGTGAAAATACGGAAGTTTGCGTTTTTTGTCACACTCCGCACTCATCAAATAGCCAAGAGTTAAAAGATGGTCCGCTCTGGAACAGAAAATTAACCGATACATCAGTTTTTGAGATGTATAACGGAGCACCGGGTACGCCTTCTCATACATCTATGTTGTGTCTAAGCTGTCATGATGGAATAAGTTCTCAAGGAGTGAGTGCTGTTAGTGCATATGATGGTCACAATGTTCTTAATCCTCCAGGTTCCGGCACAGGAGGAACTATCTCTCTAAACTGTAAGGCTTGCCACCCTTTTAGTAGAGGTGAAGCGGGCATGTTTCCATCTGAAGTATGGCAAGTAGGACCTATCCTCTCTGACGACCATCCTGTTTCCATAGACTATGATGCTGCTGCAACTGCTAAGCCAAGTGAATTTAAAGCTGTTCCGGATTCTGATGTAAAACTATTTGGCGGGAAAGTTGAGTGTGCAACATGCCACAATGTGCATAATCCTGAATATGGACTTTTTTTAAGAAAACCAAATACCGGAAGCTCTGTATGTAATTCATGTCATATAAAATAAATATGTTTAAATGGCGATAAAAATTAAAATTTTAAAATATGATATTTTAGGAGGTTAGAAGTGTATGGCTCCGGATACTGGATTCGAACCAGTGACCAAGTGATTAACAGTCACCTACTCTACCGCTGAGCTAATCCGGAATGTTTGATAGGTCGGAATTATACTTAATGAGTTTTAAAAAGTCAAGATTTTTCTATGCTACTTTGTGCGTTTTCGCTTTTCATTTTCATTTAGGATAAAAAATTCTAAATTTCCGACTTTTTTAGTAACTATTTTGGAGCTTGAGATGAGTTTTTCAAGTCGTATTTTGCTTTTTTCATCAAAGAGCAGGTTGATGTCATCTATAGTTAGCGGTCTTTTGTCTAGCGTGTTTAAAATCTCTTCATCACTATAGTTAGAGTTGTTTGGTTCTGCGTGAACTCGTGAAGCTATATGAATAGGCAAGAAACTCTCAAAGAGCAGCGAGGCATCGTGAAGTTCCTTGTAGCTTAGTCCGCTTACTGGATAAGCAGGCGGTCTGTCTATCGTGCCCAAATCAATCCTAGCAACATCTAGTTTCAGCAGAACTTCGTTTAATTTTTTTATCTCATCTTCTGTGTCATTAAGCCCATGTACAAAGAGTATCTCTATGAAAAGTTTTCCTTTAAAAGCTTTGGAAAAATCTATCACTTTTTGGACAATATCTTTTATCTCTATCCCTACATGCGGTCTGTCTATTCTCTTAAAAACACTTTGGCTTATCGCATCAAGAGAGAGTTTGACTTGGTCAAGTTTTAAAAGGGAGTTAAAAACTTTTTCATCAACAAGTGTTGCGCTGTTTGTGAGGATGAGTGTTTGTGTACTATTTTTGATTTTGTTAATTTCATCTATGAGTTCATCCAGATATGGGTAGAGAGTCGGTTCCCCGTTTGCTGTTATGGTTATGACATCTATCTTGTCATTTAAATGCTCTTTTAGTTGGGCAATTATTGTGGATACTTCTACCACTTTTTTTTGCATGTCAGTTGTTGCACTTGGAGCTAGTTCACAGTAGAGGCAGTCAAAATTGCACTGTTTGAGGGCAGGGGAGAGGTCTATACCCAAAGAAGAACCAAATCTTCTTGAGTTTATAGGGCCAAAAATAGTCTTCACTTATTTTTTACTAACTCTATGACATTCAGCTATGAAATGTTTTGCATTTTCAACAGGAACATCAGGAAGAATTCCGTGACCGAGGTTAAAGATATGTCTTTTGCCGCCCATGATGCTCTGTAGCGCTTCTACACACTCTGTTGTTGCCTCTTTTGAGTAGAGTCTGCATGGCTCCATATTTCCTTGAAGAACATACTTATCGCCTAGTTTTTCTTTTGCAAGTCCCATTGGAGTAGACCAGTCAACGCCAAAAACTTCAAAATTTCCATACACTTTATCTAAAAATGCGGGAACTCCTTTTGGAAACATAATAATCGGAATATTCGGATATTTCCCTTTAAGATAATCGGCAATTTCTACCATGTACTTCCAAGAGAACTCATCATATTTTGAAGGCTCAATTGCAGCAGCCCATGAGTCAAATATCTGAACAACATCTATACCTGCTTGAATCTGTTTTTCCATATAGAGTTTTACAACCTCTGTCACTTTTGCTAAAATTTTGTGCAGAAGTTCAGGGTCTGAGTACATCATTTTTTTACAGATATTGTATGTCTTTGTACCTTCTCCTTCTATCATGTAGGTTGCAAGTGTCCAGGGAGCACCGCAAAATCCTATAAGAGCTTTGTCATCCGCTAACTGCTCTTTGATAAGTTTAATAGTGTCGTAAACATAAGTAAGTTTAGATGCAGCTTCTTCGCCGCCGAGGAGTCTATTTAAGTCAGCTTCTGTTTTAATAGGGTCGTTAAATTTTGGTCCCTCACCTTTGATAAACTCCAAATCCATTCCCATCTCATCAGGAATAACCAATATATCACTAAAGAGTATAGCTGCATCAACACCAACTATATTAACCGGTTGAAGAGTTACTTCGCAAGCTTTTTTTGGGTCATGGCATAAGTTTAGAAAATTTCCGGCTTGCGCACGCACTTCCATATACTCTGGGAGGTAGCGACCCGCTTGTCTCATCATCCAAACAGGAGTGTATGGAGTCTCCTTGCCAAAGCATGCATCTACAAATATTTTACTCATTTTAATCCTTCGTATAGTTTTATTTTTAGTGACTTTTTCCGACTTTGCTTAAAAAGTAAAGTCCTACAGCAACTGCTGTGATTGAAAGAGCTAGGTAGAGCAAATCTAGTGCACCGCTGTATGTAGTATGCCCGACTTTTTGGAAAAAACCAACAACCAAAACCATAACTATGACTTTAGATATTTTATCTTTTAGTTGATCTAGGGAGTGCACTGCTAGGAGTTGATTTTCACACCCATCTTTATCTTTTGCTGGATCGATATCTGAGATAAAGAGTTCATAAAGACCAAATGAAAAAATAATCATAACAACACCTATAAGATAAAGGTCAACGGCACCGATGATGCCTCCAACAAGCTCTTCATGAAAGTGTTCGGGATGTATATGTGTTATATATGTGTTAATAACATAAAGTGCAGTTTCATAAATATCAAAACTGGCAACAACAAAGAGCAAAACAGCGCCGATAAGACCAAAAACTACGGCAAGAATTATGATAAATCTTGAACCCCATAGACTTCTTTCAAAAAGTTTCTCTAACATTTTATTTTTCTTCTTCCATTTCTATCCATTTTTGAGCAATTCTAACGGCATTTGTCGCTGCACCGACTCTTAAGTTGTCGGCAACAATAAACATGTGAAGTATGTTTTTAGAGAAACTGTCATTTCTGATGCGCCCGACAAATGTCTCGTTTTTTCCTAAAGATGTTGCAGGCATTGGGTAGATAGACTCTGAGGGATTGTCTAAAATTATGATATTTGGAGCTTTTTTAAGCACCTCTCTGGCTTCATTTGCATTTATTTCATTTGCAAATGTAAGAGTCAGAGCCTCTGCATGACCGCGAAGAGTTGGAACACGAACACATGTAGCACTTAGAGGAATTTCTCTATGCATAATTTTTGTAGTCTCATTAACCATCTTCATCTCCTCTTTTGTGTAGCCGTTTTCTAAAAAAACGTCTATTTGAGGGATTACATTTAGAGCGATTTGGTGCTTAAATGCTTTGCGCTCGCTCTCGTCTAACTTAAATGAAAAGAAATCTTTCATCTGGTTGACAAGCTCTACCATGGCACTTTTTCCTGCACCTGAAGTTGCCTGATATGTGCTTACATCAACTCTTGTCAATTTGTATGCATCATCAAGAGGCTTTAGGGCTTGAACCATTTGGATTGTTGAGCAGTTTGGATTTGCGATAATTCCTGATTTTTTCCATTTTGCAATATCTTGCGGATTTACCTCAGGAACAACAAGCGGAATATTTTCATCCATTCTAAAGTGAGAGGTGTTGTCTATTACAACTGCGCCTGCTCTTACAGCAGCCCCTGCAAACTGAGCGCTGATGCTTCCACCTGCAGAAAAGAGGGCAATTTCGATATCCTCTTCCTCGAAAACAGTGTCAGTCAACTCTTTAATCGCTATCTCTTTGTTACCAAATTCTACGCTTTTGCCTAAACTTCTAGAGCTTGCGAGTGGCACAAGCTTGTTGATTGGAAAAGATACTTCATGCAAAATTGCCAATATCTCTTCCCCTACTGCTCCATTTGCTCCGACAACTGCTACATTATATTTTTTTGACATATCTACTCCTTATAGTTCATGATTTTTTATCTTTTTTTCTAAGCTTGCCTTGCTCATACCGAGTGTTTTAGAGGCTTTTTCAAGATTGCCTTGCGAAGAGAGTAAGACCTCTTGTATCAGCTCTTTTTCCATCTCTGTTATATCTCTTCTTTTTGCCAATCCTCTATATTCTAAAAATAGCTCTTGGGGCGTTATCTCCTCGTTCTCGCTAAGTATAACCGCTCTCTCGACAACAGACATAAGTTCTCTTATATTTCCCGGCCAGTGGTAATCAAGCAGCTGTTTTTGAGACTCATTTGAGAAGCTTTTTAAATCAAACCCATATTTTATACAATTTTGCTCTAAAATTTTTTGCGCTATCTGCAATATCTCATCTTTTCTCTCTCTTAGAGGCGCAATATTTATGGGAATTGTATTTAAACGAAAATAGAGGTCATCTCTAAATTCGCCGTTTTTTATCTTTTGACCTAAGTTTGCGTTAGTTGCAGAGATAACTCTGATATCAATTTTTATCTCTTTTGAGGAACCTAGTCTTCTTATCTCTTTCTCTTGAAGTGCACGAAGAATTTTAGCTTGAACACTGTATGGCATCTCGCCAATTTCATCCAAAAACAGCGTTCCTCCGTTAGCTAATTCAAACTGCCCTGCTTTTGCCTCGCTCGCATCAGTAAAGGCTCCCTTTTCAAAACCAAACAGTTCGCTCTCTATGAGGTTATCAGGAATTGCTGCCATGTTGATGGCAATAAATGGTTTTTTGGCTCTGGGGGAGTTCTCATGTATATAAGAAGCAAAGACCTCTTTTCCGACACCACTCTCGCCTAAAAGCAAAATACTTGCATCTGTCTTAGCAGCTTTATCTGCAATTTTTAGAGCAGATTCTAACGCTTTTGAAGTGCCTAAAAAACCATTAGTAGGGTTTTTGCTGCTTTTTTGAGGGATGCTTTTTTGCACCTTTTGTATTTTGTCTTCTCTTTTAATAGCACCTATGAGAGTATCTACATCAAAGGGTTTTAGTAAAAAATCTTTTACACCGAGGTGAATAGACTCTATAGCTCTTTGAAGAGTTGCATTTCCGGTCATTATTATGACTTCAAATTTGCCGCCAAGTGTTTTTATAAACTCAATGCCGTCCATTCCTGGCATATTAATATCTGTAATAATTAGGTTAAAACTCTCATCAATGCCCTTTAGTGCGTCTTTTGCATTTTTAAATGTTTGAATCTCAAACTCTTTATAGTCGCTCATAGCGATTTCAAGAGATTTTCTCATATTGATATCATCTTCGACTATTGCAATTTTCACTAAAAAACCTTAGAGTTTGAGTATTTTAATACCCTTATTTTAAAGGTGCAATGATAGCAAAATTATCATTAAAATCGACTTTGAAGCAAGTAGTTTTGAGTGTCATTATTGTTGTGAAGCTGTTTTGCATATTTATAGTTTTTTCATCATGATTTACATGAAGACCGAGTTTGTGAATATACTCTATAAATTCTTCAGGGTTTTTACTGAGGAGTTCTTTTAAGTCCCCTTGCGCGCTATTTTGCAAAATAAACTCTTCTTGTGGTTTGCCTTGGCATTTTGTCATAGCTTTGGATACTAGAAGTGTCTCATTGTAAAGAGTTGCGTCTTTTACTATATATTTGTAGGAGATAAGATACTCGTCTGCACAGAGTGCAAGCGAGTTAAAGAGTATTATTGAACAAAGTCTGAGTGAGAAATTAAGATTTCCATCTCTACTTCGCATAAGCCCTCTTTGAAAGTTGTTTCAACAATGTCGGCATTTCTTACCATCGCTTGAACATACGTGCGAACTGTTGATCTTTGAACCATCATATTTTTGATAGTATCTTGTCCATCTATGCGAACACCCTTTACTTTTTCGGCGATTGCTCTATAAGCATCAGCAATAGCCGCTCTTTTTGCAAGTGCGTACGCTTGAGCGGGAGAAGAGGTGTTCATTGGTGCAACACCTTGTCCGACAACAGAGATATGTATAGTTTTGTTTTTTTCTAAAACTTCTTCTTCGGCTATGTCAGAAGCTATCTTAGAAGCTATCTCTTCTTCTTTTTGAGCCTTAGCAACAGCGAGTTCTTCTGCAACTCTTTGGTTCTCTTGTTTTATTTGAGCCACTTCAGCTTTAACTTTAGCAAGTTCAGCATTTGTTTGCTCAATAACTGCAATATCTACTGTGCTAGTTTTATCTGCACCCATTAGAGTTGAAACACTCAAAAGTATCGCAACTAATATAAAAGATTTCATTGTTTGTCCCTTGACATGGTTTTTATATTGCTACAATAGCAACTATTATTCCAATTCGTTTAATTCAAGAAGAGAGTCGTCGCCTTCCTCATCTTCAATCGGCTGTTTCGGACAACGAGAAACATTCGCCACATCATCGCCTTTAACTATATAAACACCGCTTGTATTTCTGCTTGATTTGGAGATAGTTTGCATATCTACTCTTATCATCTTGCCTGCTTTTGTAAGTGCCATCATGTCCATGTTTTCATCGACCATAAGACATCCAACTACATATTTTCCTGTTTTTTGAGTCATTTTCATAGCAATAACACCGCTTCCGCCACGGTTAGTCAAACGATATTCTCCCGCATCAGTACGCTTACCGATACCTTTTTCGCTAACTATTAAAATTTCCTCTTCATCGCTTGCAATTATGTTTGCATCAACTACTTCATCAGAAGTATGTTTAAACTTGATGCCTCGAACTCCTCTTGTATTTCTTCCCTGATCACGAGTTTTCTCTATGTCAAATTTTATACACTGCGCAAGTTTTGTTACGATAAATAGATATTTTATGCTTCTGTCTGCAATTTTAGCCGTTATGATAGAGTCATCATCATCAAGACTTATAGCTCTAACCCCGTTACTTCTTATATTGGAGAATTCGCTTAAGTTTGTTCTTTTTACAACGCCCTTTTTAGTGAAAAATACAAGAGATTTCTCTTCACTGAAGTCTGTTGTAGGGTTGATTGATTGAATTTGCTCCTCTGCAACTAGGTTAAGCAGGTTTACAACCGCCTTGCCTTTTGCAGTTCTGCTTCCCTCAGGGATTTTGTACACTTTTAGCCAGTGGAGTTGCCCGCGGTCTGTTACAAAAAGAAGTGTGTCATGTGTATTACAGGTAAAGAATCTCTCAATAAAGTCATCTTCGTAGGTAGTAACTGCTATCTTGCCTTTACCGCCTCTTTTTTGTTTTTCATACTGCGCCAAAGGAACTCTTTTGATGTAACCTCTGTGAGTGATAGTTACAACCATAGGCTCATTTGGAATTAAATCTTCTATGTCTATATCGTCGTAATCATCCTCAATGTCGGTTCTTCTAGCATCTGTATAAGTAGAGAGAATCTCATCAAACTCTTGATCTATGATGCCGTGTAAAACTTCTTCACTTTTTAAAATTGATTCTAAATACTCTATAAGTGCAAGAAGTTCAAGAAGCTCATTCTCGATTTTTTCACGCTCTAAACCTGTAAGTCTTCCAAGGCGCATATCTACGATGCTTTGCGCTTGAATTGGCGTAAAATCAAACTCTGAAATCAAGTTGTCTCTTGCATCTTCGATACTTTTGCTTGACTTGATAACTCTGATAATCTCATCAATAATATCAAGCGCTTTTTTTAGACCCTCTAAGATATGCGCTCTAGCTTTTGCTTTTTCAAGGTCAAAAATAGTACGGCGAATAATAATAGTTTTACGGTGATTTATAAAGTGTTTTAGTATATCGATAATGCCAAAAATTCTCGGTTCTTGATTTAATATAGATAGCATGATGATACCAAAAGTAGTCTGCATACTTGTCTGCTTGAAGAGGTTGTTAAGAACTATTTCGCTCATTGCATCTTTTTTTAGCTCAATTACAACGCGGATACCGTCACGGTCAGATTCGTCACGAATCTCTGAAATACCATCAATCATCTTATCTTTTACTAAGTTGGCGATATTTTCTATTAAGCGGGCTTTGTTTACCTGATAAGGAAGCTCGTCAATTACGATAACATCTCTGTTGCCTTTTTTCTCAATATGAGTTTTGGCACGAACTTTTATGCGTCCGCGACCTGTCTCATATGCATCCATAATCCCTTTTTTGCCAAATATTGTCCCGCCTGTAGGAAAATCCGGAGCTTTAATATGTTCCATTAAATCATAAAGCTCAATATCAGGATCTGCTAAAAGTGCTTTTAATCCCATCATAATCTCTTGAGGATTATGCGGAGGAATATTTGTCGCCATACCTACAGCAATCCCCGAAGAGCCATTTATAAGTATGTTTGGTACTCTAGTTGGCATAACATCAGGTTCAACAGTAGTTCCGTCATAGTTTTCAATCATATTAACAGTGTTTTTTTCCAAATCTTTTAGAAGTTCACCTGCATATTTTGTCATTCTAGCTTCAGTATAACGCATAGCTGCTGCATTGTCGCCATCAATCGAACCAAAGTTTCCTTGCCCATCAACAAGTTTCATTCTCATGGAGAAGTCTTGAGCCATACGAACAAGTGCATCATAAACTGCAGTATCCCCATGCGGGTGATACTGACCGATAACGTCACCTACGATACGCGCAGATTTTTTAAACTTTGCGCCATATGAAAGGTTAAGTTTGTCCATAGCGTACAAGATTCTTCTGTGAACAGGCTTAAGTCCGTCACGCACATCAGGAAGCGCACGACCTACGATTACGCTCATAGAGTAGTCAAGGTAACTGTTTTGAAGAGTCTCTTCAATGTTTATAGTCTGTATATTATCATTGTCTAGCAAGTTTCCCATATATAACACCTAATCTTTATAAATTGAAAAATGAATTCTATGGATGATATCTCATTGTCGCTTAAGAATTGCGTAAAGGTATAAAAGTTTCTTTGTAATTTTAAGATAGCGTGAAAATGTGTTGCAAACTAATAGTTGATTAAAAAATAATCAGTTTTCTATCATATAATTATTTTGGAAGCTATATAATTTTGTTAGATTAAAAAAAGGATTTAGTGATGAAAATATTTTTATTTAGTTTGCTGTATTTGCCCTCTTTTGTATTTGCTGAGGATGTGTTAAATAGCGGCGATACTGCATGGATGCTTGTTGCCACTGCATTTGTTATGCTTATGACACCTGCCGGATTAGCACTATTTTACGGTGGCTTGACTCGCTCTAAAAATGTACTAAACACAATAGGTATGAGTTTGGGTGCTTATGCAGTTGGAACTTTAGTATGGGTGCTTGTCGGTTACTCTATTGCTTTTGGAGAAGGTAATTTAATCGGTAGCGGGAAGGTGCTTTTATCTGGAATTACATCAGAAACTTTAAGCGGGACGATTCCTGAGCTTCTTTTTGTAGCTTTTCAGGGGACTTTTGCGGCTATCGCAGTTGCAATTGCTAGCGGATCTATGATAGAGAGAGTTAAATTTTCAACCTTTATAGTGTTTGCCTCTTTATGGATAGCTGTAGTTTACGCACCAATCACGCATTGGACTTGGGGTGGAGGAGAGACTCTTAACTTCGGTGAGATGGATTTTGCAGGAGGAACGGTTGTTCATTTAAATGCAGGTATTGCAGGATTGGTTGTGGCTTTAATACTTGGGCGCAGAAGAGATTACGGCAAAGTTGCTATAAAGCCGTTTTCACCTGTACTAGTAGCACTTGGTGCAGCACTGCTGTGGTTTGGATGGTTTGGTTTTAATGCCGGCTCAGAGTTAGCTGCAGACGGTGTTGCTGCATCTGCATTTTTGGTTACAAATGTTTCTGCTGCACTTGGTGTTATTGGTTGGATTATTGCCGAGTGGTTTGTCTATAAGAAGGCTACCCTCGTTGGAGGTGCATCCGGTGCTGTTGCCGGTTTGGTGGCAATAACTCCTGCCTCAGGCAGTGCTGGTGTCGAGGGAGCTATAATTATCGGTTTAATCGGCGGTATTTTGGGCTTTTTAGCTGTTGCAAAACTTAAAAATATGTTTAAAGTAGATGATGCTTTGGACGCTTTTTGGATTCATGGATTAGTTGGTATTTGGGGCTCAATTGCTACAGCTATATTTATAGCACCTTATGCGGTGCCGCAAGAGTACAACATGGCTTCACAGCTTCTAAGCCAGTTTAAGGCAATCTCTCTAACAATTGCATACAGCGCCGTTGCGACAGCAGTTGTTTATTTTATTGCTTCAACGCTTACAGGCGGAGGCAGAGTTGATGACGATAGCGAGAGCAGAGGGCTTGATGAGACTTTTCATGGCGAAAAGGCATTAAACCTATAATTTGAACGCCGAGGGAAGTAATTCCCTCAGCTATGCTTGCCGCTAAGACACTAAAGCTAACTCCGTAAAGGAGTAGATCTATAGTAGTTGTGTAAAAACATAAAAACGGTTACAATTTTAAACTTGATTTGGAGATATTATGATGAAAAAAATAGAGGCGGTTATAAAGCCATTTAAACTAGAAGATATAAAGGATGCTTTGGCAGAGATAGGAATTACAGGCATGACGGTAAGCGAAGTGAAGGGTTATGGTCGTCAAAAGGGGCATAGTGAACTTTATCGCGGTGCTGAGTATGTTGTAGATTTTCTGCCAAAGATAAAATTGGAAATGGTAGTTAACGACGATAGTGTAGAGCAGGTTATAGATACTATTGTAGAAGCTGCTAGAACAGGCAAGATAGGTGATGGCAAAATATTTGTAACGGATATTGAGAAGATTATTCGCATTCGTACAGGTGAGACTGACAGCGAAGCTATATAGTCACTAGAAAAAGGATTTTTTTCCTTTTTCCAAAGTAACTGATTAAAAATTAATCAGTTACAAAACAGCAAAAGCAGTATCAAAAAATATAAATTTCTTTAATACTTTAAAAGTGATGAAGCGCAACTTATCGGGCTGAGTATTAACGAATGCGGGGTTGAATTTTATCCGAAGTTTAAAAATGCAAGATAGATTTTTTCCATTTAACAAAGCAGTAACAATCTTTTTGTTATTATCTCATTTATGATTAGACACAAAAGTTCCTTTTTTATATCACTTAGCATTCATGCGTTATTATTTATTAGTCTATACTTCGCGTGGAGTGGCATTTCAAAAGTACAAAGAACTCACTTAGAACATAAAATTTGTGTAGAGTTATGCAGAGTTGAGCATCAACAAAAATCTATAGAGCCAGTAAAAGAGCAGATAGCAAAACCACAACCTAAAATAGAACCAAAACAAAAGCCAAAACCGATAATAAAACAGGCTCTACCCAAACAAATTCAAGAGACTCCAAAAGAGATATCCCCAGAGATAGCGGAGATTTCACAAGACAAACCTAACCCAATATCAAAAGTAGAAATTACCAAAAACGAAGAAGCGCTAACCCATGTTCTTTTAAAACCTAAAAAAGAAGATGTCAAGCAAGAGCAGGATGGAAGTAAAGATCAGTATATCAAAATAAATACCCAAAAAATAAGTGAACTTATAAGAGACAATCTTTACTATCCCATTGCGGCGCGTAAGAGAAATATCACGGGCAGAGTAAGTATAAGATTTACTTTAGGAGTTGATGCAAAAGTTTACTATATTAAAGTAGTTGATTCAAGCAGTGACATTTTAAGCCGCGCGGCTGTTAAGACTATAGAGGAACTCTCAGGAAAATTTCCAAAGCCAGAGCAAGAAATTACCTTGAATCTGCCAATTGATTATGCACTGAATTGAACCTTTTTAATCTGAAAATAAGTTTATTGTTTAATAAGGGAGCTTAAGTGATAATGTGTTTTTTAAAAATTAGGAATTAAGATATATGAGATGTAAACATAACGACAATCATCACCATCATCCTTTAGCAAACAAGGGGCATGAAGATGCGCACGGACATTCGCATGACCATAGTACCACTAAAGATAAAAAGCTTTTAAAAATCTCTTTTATTATAACTTTTGTGGTTATGATAGTTGAGATAGTAGGTGGGATTTATGTAAACTCTCTTGCACTTATCAGTGATGCAATTCACATGTTTACCCATGCTTTTGCGCTTGGACTCTCACTTTTTGCGCTTGTTATCTCTACAAAAAAGCTTGATGATAAGAAGTCGTTTGGCTACTTTAGAGCTGAGGTGTTAGCGGCATTTATTAACGGTCTTACCATTGCACTCTCAGTTTTGTGGATAGTTTATGAAGCGATAATGCGACTCTTGCATCCAGAGGAGATACTCGCAAGCGCAACTATTTTTATAGCTACATTAGGATTGGTTGTAAATGTAATTACGGGGCTTATACTTTTAAGAGCAAATCATGACAACATCAACATAAAATCCGCATTTTTGCATATGCTAGCAGATACAATCTCCTCTGTGGCTATTATCTTAGGCGCTATTGTTATCTACTATACACAATTCTATATACTCGATACCATTTTGGCTCTGCTTGTAGCTCTTGTGATAGCAAAATGGGCAAAAGACCTGCTTAGTAACTCCATACATGTTCTTTTAGAGGGTTCTCCCCATAATCCCCAAGAGATAAAGAGCGCTATTTTAGAGGAGTTTAAATATATAGTCGATCTGCATGATATACACTGCTGGGAGATTTCGCACAACTACTACTATCTTACATGCCATATAGTTTTAGACTCTAAAGAGCAGATGCTATATAACGATACTATTGTTAATGTCGGCAAATTCTTAGAGCATAAATTTAACATAGGGCATGTAACTATACAGATAGAGTTTGAGTAAGTAGAGATTATTTATGATCTCACTTGATTTCTGCCGCCTCTTTTTGCTTCATAAAGCTTTTCGTCGGCTCTTTTTATAGTCTCTTGGATTGCCTCGTCATTTTCATGAAGTGCAACACCAAAACTACAAGTGATAGCAGGTATATTTTCAGGCTTGTCATTTTGTATCACAAATCTTAAATGCTCCGCTTGTCTTATGACATCTTCGATAGTTTTAGCGTACATAATAATAATGAACTCTTCGCCTCCCCATCTTATTAGCTTGTCATCTTTTCTTATGAAACGGCTGACAGTATTGACTAAATTTTTTAGAACCATATCTCCAACATCGTGACCATAGCTGTCATTTACAATTTTAAAGAGATCAATATCAAAAATCATGATTCCGGTTTTGCCGTTTTGTTTTTCGTTGTTGTGGATTATGCTTTTTATTGAGGAGTCGAAAAATGTCCTGTTGTAGGCGTTTGTAAGTTGATCTTTAACAGCCTTTATCTCTAGTTGCAACTTTTCAAACATAGTATCACTTATATCACTAAAGTTGATGATATATGTTTGCGGGTCATAGTTGTTAATAGAGACTGAAAATGCATGTGCTGTTTTATTTTTGTTTTGCATGGAGACAATTCTCTCTCTGCCGGGGAGATTTAGCAAACTTCTTACCCAGTGATCCTCTTTGGGCAGCATTTTTCCCATATGGAAGAAAGCATTATCTTGCATAAACATGGCGCATATGCAGGTGTGTTCTTTTGAAAACGACTCTAAATCCTCATACCCAAAAAAATCAAAAAACTTCTGATTTGCAAAGAGCATTTTAGTTTCATCCGACAAAATAACAATGCTATCTTGCAGGTCTATAAATTTGCGTAGTTTGTCCAAACTGTTCTTTTGGTAAGTAATATCTGAGATGATGCCCTCTAGAGTTTGCAACCCATCCTCGCTTGTTCTTCTTTTGCCGCTTTCGCGAACCCATACAGTATCCCCAATAGAGTTTAAAATCCTATACTCCATAGTATATTCACTCTCATTTTTTAGAGCTTCTTTGATTTTTGAGATAACAGTTTGTTTATCACTCGGGTGAATTATATCTCTATAATTTTTGATTTTATTTAGTATAAAACTTTGTGCTTTGTAGCCGGTTATTTTATAGACGGCTCTGTTTATAAAAAGCATCGTCATTTCAGTATTAGTTTTACATCTAAATATAATATCCGGAATATTGTCAACTATGGATTGGAGTTCATTTTTTATATGAGATATCTTCTCTTCATAAGCAATAAGATTTGTTATATCTTGAACCGTTCCCATAGTGTGAATATGTTCACCTTTTACATTATAAGTGTGATGCCCAATCTCATTTAAATAAGCAATCGAGCTATCTGCTCTTACTATTCTGTGCTGAATATGATAGTTACTTTTTGTCTCTATCGACTCAATAAAGGCTTTTTTTAGTTCTTCTTTATCATCTGGGTGGACATAACTTAAAAAAATCTCATAAGTCGGCTCAAAAGAGTGCGGCTTTTGATGTAAAATAGCATAGGTTTCATCACTCCATGTCAACCTATTTATTTTTACATCAAGTTCCCAAGAACCAAGCTTTGCAATATGCTCTACCTCCTTGAGTAAAATATTATTTTTTTTCAGTATTTCATGCTTTTTTTGAATTTTATAGTAAAAAAATGTAAGCAGAGCAAGAAAAAAGATAACAATTACATTTATAAACCTATTTTTTTTAAACATAAATTCAAGCGATGAATTTGGACGACTAACCATTATATATGCTACTTGTTGGTTTGAGTATTTGTTTATAATAGGGATAAATGTAGTCATATAAAACTTATCATCAAGGCATGAAAAGAAACTAAATCCGTAACCTAGTGAGATGCTCTCTTTTAGTTTTGAGTAATTTGCGGTTAATTTTTCAATAAGCTTATTTCCCTCTTGAGATATGCTCTTTTCATAGAGATATTCATGGCTAATATTGCTTTGAGTATAGTTGTGTTTCTCATTAGCAAAAACCTTTTTCTCAACTATGTCTTTTTTGATGATAAACTCCACATCAGCAGCAGCCTCATCTTTTAGCTGTTTAACTATCTCTTGCATAGAGACTGAGATTTCAACACTTCCATAGTGTTTATCTCCATCTAAAACAGGGTAGACAAATCTATATCCATTATAGATTCT
>NZ_JALNZY010000089.1 GCF_023229105.1 Sulfurimonas sp. | reverse complement strand
TTACATGCGACAAACTGATTTTTTTCATCAATGCTAAGAGCTAGATTTTTAAAAAACGTCTTTGCATATTTTCCATGCTCAAGACATGCCATCTTAAGTCTGTTGTGAGCACTTCTTGCGATAGGAAGTTCTATCTGCGTTATATCCTCTTTTAGAGGAGGATTTATGACCGCCAAATAGTATCTTCCCATACTTTTATCTTGAAGCTGCTCGGATAAAAACTCATGAGAAGCGTTGTTTTTTGCTATAACCATAGTTCCGCTTGTGCCTTTATCAAGTCTGTGAACTATTCCATGACGCTCCTGCGCACTTATTGTAGAGAGTCTAATACCTTTGTGCTTGAGCCAATCAACAAGCGTTGCCTCCCTCACGCTAGGTGCTGGATGCACTGTAAGTCCGCTTGGCTTGTTTATAACTAAAACATCTTCATCTTCATAAAGTATCTCTACATCAAAATCAATCTCAAGTGCAGGTTTTGGCTCTGCTTCTGGAAACGTAACTCTAACTATTTGATTCTCTTTTAATTTAACACCGCTGCGCGAAACTATTTTATCGTCAACTTCTACGTACTCTTTTTTGATTAAACTGGCAATTTGTGAACGACTATGCCCAATTTGTGACGTTAGAAATGTATCTAAGCGTTCTGGATTTTCGCAAATATAACTCTGTGTTTTATTCATATTATTAACCTTTATGATACAATTTCTAAAATTTTATGGAGTTTTAAATTTGTGGAGAATTGATAAGCGCATTTTAGCACAATTTGATTTCATTTCAATTATCTTAATAATTCCGCTTATAATTACTTCACACTGGCTGATTGATGAAGTCGTACCTGCCCTTGCACAAAAACAAACGGCTTATGTCGGTGTCTCTTTTTTAGTCTTTTTGGGTGTATTTTTTCTTCCGATTCGTAGAATGATTTGGGTAATTCCGCTTATTTACTGGATAAATATAGCACTTCTTATAGCAGTTGAATTTTTCGGACACGCCAGACTTGGGGCGCAGAGATGGATAGATATACCCTTTATTGATGCAACCATCCAACCATCTGAGTTTGTAAAACCGGCACTTATTTTAATGCTTGCTTATCTTATTCACAGAAACCCTCCGCCAATGCAAGGCTATAAAATAAAAGAGTTTCTTAGAATCAGTTTTTATATTCTTTTGCCCTTTTTCCTAATAGCTAATGAGCCTGATTTGGGAACAGCCATGGTTCTTCTTCTCATCGGTTACGGGGTGCTCTTTTTCATAGGTGTTTATTGGAAAATATGGGCAGTTATTCTCGGTGCAATTCTACTTCTTTCTCCTGTTGCATATAAATTTTTGTTGCATGACTATCAAAAGACAAGAATTAAAGATTTTCTCAGTGAAAAACCCTCTTACCATGTGCAGCAATCCATAATCGCTATAGGATCAGGGGGGCTTACAGGCAAATCAAAAGATGAAGCAACCCAGACGCAAATGCGATTTCTTCCAATATCAACAAGTGACTTTATTTTTGCCTTTCTTGTAGAGAGAAGTGGATTTTTAGGGGCACTTGGAATTATACTTATCTACGTGACACTTATCTTGCATCTATTTAGCTTAAGCCTCTTTTATAATGACTATTATATAAAAGTTGTAACCATCTCAATTTCGTTTATGATTTTTATCTACATGGGCATAAATATCGCTATGACAATCGGATACGCTCCTGTTGTCGGAGTTCCTCTACCAATGTTTAGTTATGGGGGCAGCAGTTTTATAAACTTTATAATACTCATTGCTATTATGCAAAATCTTATAACGTTCAGATATAAAGACATGTATGACGGACGGGGAACTAAGAGCTTTTTATAGAATTAGCATAGTTTAAGTTTGTGATTTATGAAGTTAGATTAATAAAAGAAGATTTAAAAAAAAGGGGTGTGGCGCGGTGAACGGGGCTCGAACCCGTGACCCCCTGCGTGACAGGCAGGTATTCTAACCAACTGAACTACCACCGCGCATTAAATAATTGTTACTAAATTTTTTTGATTTTAGATGTGCTTAAGGTTTTGGCGAAGCGTACTAAAGTACGTGAGTCAAAAGCTTCGTGCATATAAAACAAAAAATGGTGGGCATTACTGGACTCGAACCAGTGACATCTACCTTGTAAGGGTAGCGCTCTACCAACTGAGCTAAACGCCCATTTTATGACTTTGTTACACCATTTTGTGGCGACCCCTAAAGGATTTGAACCTCTGTCCCTACCATGAAGTGATAGTGTCCTTGGCCACTAGACGAAAGGGTCACTTTCATTTAAACAAAAGGCTTTGGTATAAAACTTGTTTTTGATTTTAGAAGTGCTAAAGATTGAAGCGAAGCGTACTAAAGTACGTGAGTTTCAAGCTTTGTTGCTTATAAAACAAAATTGTTTTTAATTTTAGATGTGCTTAAGGTTTTGGCGAAGCGTACTAAAGTACGTGAGTCAAAAGCTTCGTGCATATAAAACAAAATGGTGGGCATTACTGGACTCGAACCAGTGACATCTACCTTGTAAGGGTAGCGCTCTACCAACTGAGCTAAACGCCCATTTTTACTAAAAACATATAAATTAATACAAAAATCAAACTAGTTCGATAAACTTTGCTCATTTTGTGTACTAATAAAATAATGGCGCGGTGAACGGGGCTCGAACCCGTGACCCCCTGCGTGACAGGCAGGTATTCTAACCAACTGAACTACCACCGCGCATTTGATAAAATGGTGTCCTGTGATGGATTCGAACCATCGGCCACATCATTAAAAGTGACGTGCTCTACCAGCTGAGCTAACAAGACATTTTCCCCTAATTGCTTAAGAGGTCGAAATTATATGCAAATAGGTTTTAATTGTCAAGATAAAAAGCCTCAAATTTAAAAAAACATCTCTTTGTCCATTAATAGCAACATTTTAATGGCAAAAAGCACGCTCTGATGCTGAATATAGTTTCTATCTCCACTTAAATTTAAACGATTTTCTATATGTTTAGTTTTGCTTCTTACACTTATATATACAGTTCCAACTGGTTTTAGTGCAGTGCCGCCGCCATCACCTGCTATCCCGCTTATAGATATAGCGTAATCAGCGTTGCTGACATTAAGCACGCCCTCGCTCATCTCTAAGACTACCTCATTGCTTACGGCTCCGTACTCCTGCAATGTTTTTGAGCTTACTCCAAGCCAATTCTCTTTAATAGTATTTGAGTAAGTTACCAAAGAGCCATCAAAGATTTTTGAAGAGCCGTTATTTTTTGTAAAATAGTAGCTTAAAAGCCCCCCGCTGCAGCTCTCTGCAAAAGCAATCTTTTTACTCTTAGCTGATAATTTTTCTATAATATAAGCTATAACATTTGTAGCGGCAATAATTTTGTTTGGCAAAAGCTGCTTTGCTGAAGATATAAACTTAGATATATTTCCATATTTCTTACTTCTTATATTTACTTTGAGCCACCCGTCTATAAGGTTTATTGCATCTATTTTCAAGTCATACATCTGCGCAATCGGAGCAAGTATGGCTAACGCACTCTCCCTATCTTCTTCAAAAAGATGCATAGTAGCGCTTGATTCTTCAAAATCAAGAAGTATCTCGGGAACTCTTTGCATCTCATCTACATGCAAAACATTTGTTAGCGAATTTTTATACTCTAAAAGATAACTTCCATCTTCAAAAACAGCACTGTTTGAGGGTATCAGCATGTCATCTTTTAAAATTTGATTATCACTTGTAACGGTGCATATGAGTTTTCCAATAGTAGAAAAATGCTGTTTACTTGTTACTATAATATATCTATTTGCTGAGTGAAGCTCTTTTTCTAAATATAAAAAAAGTGAATTATCACTCTCTTTAAAAAAAGTTATTGAGTCTATAAAATCTGTTTTTTGCTCAATTTTTCTAATAATATACTCTCTTAAAGACAAGTTGTATATAAATTTATTGCCGATTAACAAAAGGTGCAGTTTCATCGTATAAATAGCCTTTTACAAAAATAATTTTACTCCATTATAACACCAATTATATATATTAAAGTAGCTTTTAAAGCCTCTAAGGATACAATGCAAAAATTTTATACAATTTGGGACATACTATGGATTACAAAGATACGCTACTTTTACCAACTACAAAATTTGAAATGAGAGGCAATCTCATTAATAATGAACCAAAAAGATACGCTTCTTGGGATGAGAAGAAAATATATGAGAAGATGAAAATAAATCGCAAAGATGCAAAAAGTTTTACTCTTCATGACGGTCCTCCATACGCAAACGGGCATACCCACATCGGACATGCACTCAACAAAATTTTAAAAGACATAATCATTAAACATAACTATTTTAACGGCAAGTCAGTCCGTTTTACTCCGGGCTGGGATTGTCATGGTCTTCCGATTGAGCAACAGGTTGAGAAAAAACTCGGCGGCAAGCAGAAAAAAGAGCTTCTCCCTACTGCAAAAATAAGAGAACTTTGCCGCGCTCATGCAGCTGAGTTTGTAGATATTCAAAGAGCTGAGTTTAAACAACTCGGCATCATCGCCGACTGGGAAAACCCATATGTAACGATGGACTATAAGTTTGAAGCAAACATCTACCGTACTCTTTGTAATGTTGCAAAAAAAGGACTTTTAATCGAGAGGAGCAAGCCTGTTTTTTGGTCATGGGCTGAGAGAACGGCACTTGCCGAAGCTGAAGTTGAGTATGAAGATAAAGAGGATTACTCTATCTTTATAGCATTTAAATTAAGCGAGGAAGCAAAAACAAAACTCTCCATCGACTCAAAAACTGCTTTAGTTATCTGGACAACAACTCCATGGACAATTCCCGCAAACACTGCTATCTCTTTAAATCCTCATGAGGAGTATGTTCTAACTTCAACGGGCTACATCGTTGCTAAAGAGCTTCTTCCTTCACTTAAAGAGAGTGGTGTTTTAAGTGGCGATATTGCTAAAACATTCAAAGCTAAAGAGTTTGAAAATCTTTTGGCAATTAATCCGCTAAACGGCAAAACATCACGCATAGTTTTAGGAGAACATGTTCTTATAGACAACGGAACTGGATGTGTTCACACGGCTCCGGGACACGGGGAGGATGACTACCGCATCGGACTTGTTTATGATTTAGAAGTTATTATGCCAGTCGATGAGACGGGATGTTATGATGAGAGCGTTGTGCGCGATGGCTTAATTCCAAATGCAGAGGAGTTTGTAGGACGTCATATCTTTAAATCTAACGAAGACATTATTGAGCTGATGGGAGATAGTGTTATAAGCGTCTCCAAATTTAAACACTCCTACCCACACTGTTGGAGAAGCCACACCCCTCTGATTTTTCGTGCGACCAAGCAGTGGTTTATCAGCGTAGATGGCACACCCGAAGGTGAAGATAGAACATTAAGACAAATCGCTCTTGATGAAGTCCAGAAGACTCTCTTTTACCCTCAAAGTGGCAAAAACAGACTCAAGTCAATGGTTGAAAACAGGCCTGACTGGTGTATCTCACGCCAAAGAGATTGGGGAGTTCCTATCGCATTTTTTAGAGTAAAAGCAACGGATGAAGTTTTGCTAGATGAGAAGGTTTTAAACTTTACGGCGATGATTTTTGAGATGCACGGAAGTGACGCGTGGTACTCGATGCCGACAGAACAGCTACTCTATCCGGGTGCAGGATATAGTGCAGATGAACTTGAAAAAGTAACAGACATTTTAGATGTTTGGTTTGACAGCGGTTCTACATGGTACTCAGTTTTAAAATCTCGCAACTATGATGCAGGCGAATATCCGGCAGACCTCTATGTAGAGGGAAGTGATCAGCATCGTGGTTGGTTTCAGTCATCTATGTTTTTAAGCGCTGCAGTTGAGCATAAAGCACCATACAAAGGAGTTCTTACCCACGGTTTCACGGTTGATGAAAAGGGCGAGAAGATGTCAAAGTCCAAAGGCAATGTTGTTGCACCTGATAAAGTTTTAAAGGAGTACGGCAGTGAGATTTTACGTCTTTGGGTAGCTTCTAGTGACTATCAAGGAGACTTGAAAATCTCTCAAGGCATACTAAAACAGACGGCAGAAAACTACCGTAAACTAAGAAACACTTTTAGAATTATGCTTGCAAATATTAATGATTTAAAAGCAATAACTCCTTATGAACAAATGGGCGAACTGGATAAATGGATACTTAGTGAAGCAAAAACTGTTTTTGATGCAGTTCATAAGTCATTTAGCGGCTATAACTTTGTACATGGCATGAGCCTACTGAATAACTTCATAGTAAACGAATTAAGCGGAATCTACATCGACATTACAAAAGATAGTCTATATTGTGATGGCAAAGATGATGCAAAAAGAAACGCAAGCCAAAGCGCTATGGCTATCATGACAAAGTCACTTCTTGGATTAATCGCTCCGATACTTACTTATACGGCAGATGAGATTGTAGAGAATGCTCCTGCTATTATAAAAGGTAACAAAGAGGATATTTTTGATTTTGTTTATGAGAGCATTGAAGATGTCCACTCAACATTTAATGTTGAATATATGTTTACTGCTAGAGAGAGTTTTTATGAAAAAGTTGATGCTCTTAAAAAAGAGAAAATCATAAAAAACACACTAGAGTTGGTACTCTATACGGAGTCGCAGAGTGTTCTTAAGATGAACAAAACAGAAGCTGAGGACTGGTTTGTTGTTTCAGGCATTTCAAGCGGCGAAACATCCGAAAATCTTGAAACATTCAGCGTAGAGGGCGATACTTTCATCATAGCAAAAGCGACAAAAGCAAAATGTCCAAGATGCTGGAAGTACCAATCAGCCGATGAAGAGTCAACATGCCAAAGATGTACAAGGGTGTTAAATGCCTAACTTCACTGAGCCTGTATCTTTTACATTTATCGCAGCGACCATAGCTGTGATATTTGTCATAATAGGCATCGGAATAGCACTTGTCAAGCTAGGGAAAAAGTCTAGAAATCCAGAGGGCTTATAAGTTTAGCTTTGTTCATTTCACTAACTACATGAGTGTATATCATAGTTGTCTCAACACTTTTATGACCTAAAAGTTCTTGTATGCTTCGCAAATCTATACCAGCTTGTAGTAGATGCGTAGCATAAGAGTGTCTAAAAATATGTGAGGTTACGCGCTTGTTTAGCTTTGCTTTTTGAGATGCTATTTTTATGTTTCGTCCTAAAGTTTGCGGATGAACATGGTGGCGTCTTTTCTCTTTAGTTCTAGGGTCAGTTGAAATATTTTTCATGGGAAATAAAAATTGCCACTTTGTTTCAAGCTTAGATTTTGGATACTTTTTTTCTAATGCATAAGGTATATAAACACTCCCGTAACCATTATCTAGATCTTGCTTATGAAGATTTGTAACCAACTCAACTTGACTAAGTAGTTGCTGCTTTAATTTTAAAGGCAGTGGAACAGTTCTATCTTTTAATGATTTAGAATCCCAAATATAAATTTTATCAAATCCAAAATCTATATCTTTTATTCTCAGACTTAAAGCCTCATTCATTCTAAGCCCACAACCATACATCAAATGCACGAGCAAACTGTACTCCATAGGTATATTTTGCAAAACACTTCTAACTTCATCTTTTGTTAAAACAACTGGTATATGTTTTCTCTCTTGTGCTCTCAGTGCTTGGATGTTCCACTCACTCATATCAATACCTAAAACTTCTTTATATAAAAATAACAAGGCACTAAAAGCTTGATTTTGAGTAGTAGGTGAAACTCTGTCTTTTGTGGCTAATTTTGTTAGATAAGTCTCTATCTCAACTTTACCCATCTCAACTGGATGCTTCTTGTTGTGAAAAAATATATAATGCTTTATCCAATGGACATATGTTCTCTCAGTTGAATAACTATAGTGTTTAAACCTAATTTTATCACGAACTAAATCTAAAAGTTTCTTTTTCACTTGCATATTATCCCCCTTTGTTTAAGCTACATTATGTCCGTTATGTAGTTTTTTTAACAATTAACAAACATTTGTGTGTGTTATTTCTCTGTAAGACACTTAACACACACTATATATTTAAGAATAATATGCAATTTTTTTCTAAAAAGTAAAAAATATTGCAATTTGTCATATTTTTAATTATTAACACACATTTAATATACAAGTTATTTTTGTTTTTTTAAGTTACTCAGTATATAATGTGTTTGAATAAATAGTTATCCGCTCACTGCGTGACCGGATAACGGGGGCGCGGGTTGAACACCCACTAGTCATCTGTCGCACAGCGCCAGATAACAAGCGGGAGGAGCAAGCAACCATTGCAAAACCTA
>NZ_JALNZY010000087.1 GCF_023229105.1 Sulfurimonas sp. | reverse complement strand
GGTTGATACCTTTTTTAGTGCTTATTATAGCAAGTAAAAATAAAAAAATCAGTTACTATGGCACTCGGTTAATGTTTTTTCATCTCTAGCAATATAATCATAGCCGTTATAAATCGTATAGATGCCATAAACAATGACGGCAAAAGAGGAGAGGCTTACCATCATATTTCTAAAGTTTGTCGCGCTTGAGAGAGATGCTAAAAAACCCAGAGAAAACATTGCGGGAATTGTACTTAGTCCAAATATTGCCATAACCAAAGCGCCATAAATAGGACTTGCCGTACTTGCCGCTGTTATTGCAAAAAAATAGACAAACCCGCATGGCAAAAGGCCGTTTAACATACCAAGAATAAAAAAGCTAAAGTTAGATTTTGAGTTTAACACTTTTTTAAATAAATCTTTATACAACGATGATGATGAAAACGAATGCTCTATAAGGGTTAAAAATTTTATTTTACCCATAAGAGAAAGTCCTGCAAGAACCATCGCTATACCTGCGACTAAAAGCATTACCCCGTTTGCAGTATTGCTAAAAGTAACAACACCGCCAAGCGTCCCAAAAATAGCTCCTAAAATCGAATAGGTAAACACTCTTCCAAACGAGTAGAGCAGATGCGCTCTACTCTGCGAAACTTTGGAGCTTTTTGGATCAATTTTTATAGTTGAATACGCTAAAACTATACCACCGCACATACCTATACAGTGTCCAAATGAGCCTAAAAATGCGATGCTGATAATGCTTAAGATATTTACCGTTTCCATTGTCTTTTTACTATTTTCCTAAAAGCTGTTTTCTGATAAGTGGATTACGCAGGGTCTCTCCTCTTAACATTCTAAGACGCATTGTATCAAAATCTATAAAATCTTCTCTATTTTTCTCATAAGCACCAAAACCGTATCCCATCGGTGTCTCATCCGCCCATGAGTAATATGCTTCTTTGGCATCTATCCATCTCTTTGTATCCCTACTCATAACCCAGATTTTTGCGCTATCTCTAAACTCTTTATCCTCAAGCCATCTGACAAAACCGCCATGGTCGTGAAAAAACCAACTTTTTCCGCTTTTGATAATAACCTGAGAAGCATCTTTTAGCTCATTTATAACCATTCCGCAATCACTGTCTTGATACATACCAACTTGCATCTCAATTGGAATCTGCTTGATATTCCCATCTTTTACAACAACCATTCTAGTGGAAGTACCCAAAGAAAAAAAGATTACTACAATCAACAAAACTAAAATTAAAACTACCAAAAAAGGGATAATTTTTTTCATCACAAACCTTCTATCTTAAATAAAAATAAATTTTACACTCTTTATGTTACATTTGTGTTAGATTTTAAATAAAATTTATCTTCTTTTTTTTCCTTTACCTAAATCATCATATAACATAAATTTTTCTAGATCTTCTCTTAATTCCAAATCCAGACTCTCCAAAATCTTTTTTTTGCTCTCATATCTTAGCAAATCTTCATCTTTACTTTTAGCAATATCTCTTATTAGATAGTGATAACGAACGACATTTTTTGTAAAATCACTTATAAAAGCCCAATCCTTAATTATTTCATAACTTCTCTCTTCATGGTCGGTAAAACTATACTCTTTAAACTCTATATCTTCATCATCTTTTTTATAAGCACAAAATGGCTTGCCTATATCATGCAGAATTCCTGCGGCAAAAAATTTAAACTCTCTAGCTTTTAAAATATTGTACAAAACTCGAAGCGTATGAACCAAAACCCCATGTTCATGCCATTTGTTTTGAACAAAAAAAAGCGATTTTAAAAAGGATTTGGAAAAAACACTATTTTTTACTCTGTTCATAAACTCTCTTTTGCCATTGGATGACACACTTCCACAGTCTCTTTGAGATCTTGTTTTTGTATATGCGTATAAATCTGCGTAGTTAAAAGCGAGGCATGTCCTAAAAGCTCTTGAACAACACGCAAATCTGCTCCTCCTGATATTAGCGAAGTCGCATAAGAGTGGCGAAGCACATGTGGAGATACTCCCAAATATTTTTGCGTTATTTTATATGCCGAAATTCGGCTGAGTCTGCCACCTTTATAGTTAGCCCAGACAAAAGCTTCTTCTCTCTTCTTTTGGCTTATGTACTCCTGCAAAGCTTTTAGCGCAACTTTTGCTATGGGAACCATACGCTCCTTCTCGCCCTTTGCATGTCTTACATGAAGCCACTCCCCCTCTATATCTTCTTTGCTAAGGGCAAGACATTCACTTATCCTGGTACCACTAGCGTATAAAAAAAGTATAAGTGCATAATCACGAACTCCTATTAAAGAGCTTCTGTCAATCTGCTTTAAATTGTTTTGTATCTCAGCGTATGATATGAACTTTGGAAGAAGTTTTGGAATTTTTGAAAATTTCAGTTTTATTTTTTCATCAAAGAATTGACTTTTATAGCAAAAATCAAAAAAAGCATTCACTGAAGAGAGTTTTCTATTTAGCGTTCTTTTGTTTTTATATACGCCCAAAGCACTAAAGAGCAAAGCAGAGTCCATTTTTATAAGAGGTTTTTTAAGAGCCTCCTCAAGAGTGATTAAGTCGCTTCTATAGGCTTGAACACTTTTTTTGCTAAGAGCCTTTATAACACTTATATACTCAATAAATGCCTCTAGCTCATTTGACATTATCTACTCTACTGATATATATTTATCATCCACAAAAAATATTTTTCCATCAATATAAACATAACCCTCATCTATACATGCTTTATAAACAGTATGGTTTGCCAAATCTTTTGAGATTTCAATAATATATCCCTCTTTTTCTAAAGCATACAGATGCTCCCCACCAACAATCATCCCCATAAAGTGAGCAAAAGGAAACTTTAGTGCCGTATTTTGTTGAAGATCAGAAGTTAAAGATATTATTTCACCCTGCTTAGTAGCAATAAAAATAGTTTTTTCATCAGAGACGACATCTCGAATGTCATACTCCGACCTGATCTCTTTTTGGGCAAGTGAAAGAATCTTATGCCCTGATGCTGCAATAATTTTATTCTCTAAAAGATTAAAGTATATAATATTGTTGAAGTGCTCTTGAGTGCTGACTATTACGGTTCTTAGCTTCTTTTTTGTTTGAGAATTTATAATAACAATTTTTCCATCAAGTGTAGAAAATATGACTAAATCATCTCTGATATATGGTTTTACTATCTTTGAATTTACAACTATAGGTGCATCGCCTTGCTCTTTTAAAAGAAGCGTTTTGTCGGCTATTGAGTACAGAGCCATCTCATTATTTACAAAAAGAACAGCAAGAAGATTATCTTTAATACTCGCTGTTGCTATCGTTCTTTTTAGATTAAACTTCTCTACCATTTTGCTATCGGTTGCATACTTAAGAGTTAGATTTCCATCAATATCAGCATGCATTACCCATCCGTCACTATAACCTAAAAGCTTCTCATGTTCAGGAATAGTTATATCAATAATTTTACCCTTAAGTAAAACTTTTCTATCTTCAACCATTGCTGCATCAGGCGATATACCTTTGATTGTCACATCGCTTCTTCCACAATATTTCCAATCATCTTTAACATCCAAAGGTTCATAGACTTTCTTAGAGCTACATGCGCTAAAAAAAAGGATTAACAGCGATATAAAAGCTAGAGATAAAGTTTTCAAAATATTATTTCACTCCATAGTGCATAAGAACTGACACTAATTCGTTTAATGAGGACTCTTTTGATACTTTTGAGAGTGCACTTCTGGCTTTATCAATTTTGTTTTCGTTTAAAAGCATTACGGCACTTTGAACCAATGCAAAATCTTTATATATTGCATTTTGCTTTAAAGCATACTCTTCAAGCTGCGCAGAATCTGTAGCTGCTTCATATTTTGCTAAATTACCTACTATCGGTGCCGTTGAATTTTCCAAACTCTTTATTGCTTGTGCATCCTTATTTATAACTGCTTGAGAATAGAGCCAGGCATCGTGCAAATTTAAACTTAATTTCTTTAATTCTCCAAGCGAAACAGTATCGTTTGGATTTGCTTGCAACTTTAAAAGGGCAGCATTAGCCGCTGTAGTTTTACTCTCTGAATTAATATCATATATGATATTTGCGCCGACCAACAAAACAACAGCGGCAACAGAGGCTATCATGATATTTTTATATTTTTTTACAAATCTCTCAGTCATTACCGCTTTTTCAAAAAACTTCTCTTCGGAGTTTAACTCATCTTTTATCATTTTGATATTCTCTTGTAAGCTCAAAATATTCCCTTTTTATCTATAATTATTGAAAGTTCAAAATAATATCGCATAATTTGTTAAAGTTTCATCAAATAGATAGATTTTTTTTGTTACAATCTTACAAATTGTTATGAAGGAATGGTTATATGCAAGTAGACAATGAACTCTTAAGCAGGCTCGAAAAACTCTCATTTTTAAAGGTTTCAGATGACAAAAGAGAAGAGATAGTAAATCAACTCTCCGAAATTGTAAGCTTTGTAGATAATTTAAGCGAGTTAAATACTGATAATGTTGATGATAAATTTTCAATGAACGACGAAGCAACTCTACTCAGAGAAGACACTCCATATTGCAATACGGATATAAATGAGAGCATACTTAAAAATGCTCCCCTTAGCGATGATGGCTTTTTTATCGTTCCTAAGATAATTGAGTAATCGCGCAGTATCTTTATGTAGTGCAATTAATTTTAATACAATCAAAGGGAGTTTATCATGAGTGACGAAACAAAAAAACCGATTGAGATAAAAAAACTGCTCAAAAGTGTTTTGCACTTTGACTCCTCGGACTTGCACCTTGTTCCTGGAAGTGAACCGCAAATCAGAATTGACAAATTACTAAAACCCCTTAATCTTCCAGTCTTAAGCGCCAAAGATATAGAAGAGATGGCTTATGCTCTTATTGAAGATAAGCAAAAGAAAATATTTGAAGAGAATAATGAACTTGACTTCTCTTTTGAGTTAGAAAATGTAGGTCGTTTTCGTGCAAACTACTATAGAACCATTGCCGGTATTGCATGTGCATTTCGTATGATTCCTATTGATATTCCACCGCTTGAAAAGTTCAACAATAACCCGATTTTTAAAGAACTCGTTAAAAGAGAAAAAGGGCTTATTCTCGTAACAGGGCCAACAGGTAGCGGTAAATCTACTACACTAGCTTCAATGCTTCATGAGATAAATCTTACCGCAAACAAGCATATTATTACTATTGAGGACCCTGTTGAGTTTGTGCATACAAATATCAAGTCACTCTTCTCACAAAGAGAGGTAGGCACCGACACCAGCTCATTTGCAACGGCACTTAAATATGCTCTAAGACAAGATCCGGATGTTATTTTAGTAGGTGAGATGAGAGATAAAGAGACTATATCTGCAGCTCTTACCGCGGCTGAGACCGGCCACATAGTCTTTGGAACTCTACATACAAATTCAGCACCTTCAACAATCAACCGTATTATAGACGTTTTTGATGCCGGAGAACAAGCACAGGTAAGAGCACAACTTGCATCTTCGCTTATCTCTGTTATTTCCCAATCTCTGATGCCAAGAATTGGCGGCGGTATAGTTGCAACACAAGAGATTTTGATTGCAAACCCTGCTATTCAAAACTTAATCAGAGAAGATAAGGTTCATCAAATTTACTCTCAAATGCAACTCAATCAAAACGAGACAAATATGACTACGCAAACAGACCAACTCTTAACGCTACTTCGTAAAAAAATTATCTCAAAAGAGGTTGCTCTTACAGCTTCAAACAGACCTGAAGAGTTGATGAAGGTAATCCAAAATATGTAAAGATATGACATGATATTTTGCATGTCATATCTTTAACTCTTTCTAAACCTTATCATCTTAAAGCGCTCGCCTAAGAAATTTGGCATTATGAGTATCTTTACTTTTTCAAGTTCTTGTTTATATATTTTTTCATCTACTTTGGCTTTTAAAATCTCTAGAAGTTCTAAGATTCCCATCTTTACAAGTGCTGCCATCTGGGTGCTTAGCTCAATAAACTCTACTCCTGCTTCTTCATAAGCATCTTTTACATGCTCAAACGTAACATCGTATGTGATGTCAGACCTTGCAAACAGTTCATCTCTCTTTATCTTTTCATCGAAAAATGGCGTTACCTCATGTTTTGTATATACTCGTATTGAAAAATCAGGACGGGCTTGCATCTCGCCATAATCAAAACTCATAAACTCAAATTTTTCACATGCTAAAGCCATCTCTTTTGCAAACTCTTCATATCCAAGGGCTATCTCGCCTCTGTCTTTGTGGTACTTTTTTGCTTTTTGCTCTACCCAATCATCATTCACGTCAAAAACGACTTCATGCCTCTCCACTCTTGCACTTTTGCCTTTATAGTAAAGTTCACATGAAAAGGCATCGAATATCTCGTTTGCTATAAAAAAAGCATTTTTGCACTTTAGTTCGCTTAATGATTTATAGTGAGTAAGCTTTATAGCATTACCGAAGCTCTCGGCAAAGTAGTTTTTTTGAAACTCTCTAAGCGCTTCAAATCTCTCTATTATGACGAAGTCAAAGCTCTCTAAAAGCTCAGGGCGTAGCGTATAGAGAAACTCTATAACATCTGCTAAAAAATAGCCGTGATGTGCACCTATTTCACATATAGTTGCATCTTTAGCCAAAAAACCCTCATCTACAAGAGAGATAATATGTTTTGCGATAGTTCCGCCAAAAAATTTGCTTGTGCTAACTGCCGTATAAAAATCTCCGCCTTTGCCTATCTCTTTATATGTTGCGTAGTAGCCATCATCTGAGTAGAGCCACTCGCTCATGTAGCTGCTAAATTTATAACTTGGTTCTAATCCCTCTCTGCACTGCTCTTCAAGTCTAGTCATCTTTATACATCTCATAAAGCGTTAAAAGCTCAAGCTGTTTATCTATCTCATATATCTCTACATCGCTCTTTTGAATCTCAACTGAGTTCTCTAAAAGCTCTACGTCATACTTCGTTTTATAGCCGGCTGCATATAAATCATTTGTATCTCCTAAGAGTCTCTCATAAATATCTCTGTTTTCAACACTTAGCTGTTTTTTCTTCTGTATGTTTTCTATATTTTGCATAACCTGCTCAAAAATCGCTATAAGCTCTCTTTTTCTATCTTCAATAACAAGCTGCGACTTAAGATACTCAATCTTAGAGGATTCTACATCTCTATAACTGTTTATATCGATAGGGAGGGCAACTTTAAAGCCTACATTATAGTAGTCCTTCTCATTTGCTCCAAACTTAAACGGACTATCACTCTTATCCCAGCTATATCCAGCGGTCAAGTTTACTTTTGGAAGATATTTTGCTACCGTCACATCTTGAGCATATCCATTTTTCTCTATCTCTCTCTCTGACATACCAAGGACTATATTTTTTTGCAAAAACTGCTCTTGAGTTAAAAGTTTTAAAGTCGGAACAAAAGCTTCGTCATGTTTCATGTCGCTTATTGCATTAAATTTTGAGATAAGTCTCTCTTTGTTTGTCTGCAGGTCAAAAAATGTCTGTATAACAATGTTTCTATCGATTATTGCACTATCTAAAAAACCCGAATCAAGCTGTCCGTTTAAATAATCCTCTCTCTTTTGAGCAAGATTTATCTCAGAATTTTCAATCTGAAGTTTCTGCTTGCTTATCTTCAAATCTATCTGTTTAATCTGCATTAAAAGAGAGATTGCATCTTTTACAAGCTTTCTTTTTGCAACATCTACGGAGTAGTCGACGTAAATTCTAGAAGCCTCTGCAAACTTAATCCCATAATAAATTCCACCACTTTGAAAAATTGGCTGATCCATCTTAATAGAAGCATTTTCGGTAGTCTGCTGATCTTTATAAGGGTTGCTCTTTGAGTAGCTGTAGTTTAAATTTAAAGGTGCAATCCAAGAATCACGAAGTATTGAACTATCGGCTTCATTCTTTTCATAATCATACTTAAACTGTTCTTTTTTATTCTCTGAAATATAGACATCCAAAGGTTCCTCTGAAAAGAGTAACGTACTACAAAGAGCTAGCAGCGCGATTAAGAGCGTTAAAGCCTTCATCCATTTCCCCTTTAGTTATTGTAAGTGCAGGTAAAAGTCTAAGGGTGTCACGACCTGCCCTTAGAACTATTACACCCTCTTCTCTTGCATTTGAGATTATTTTACTAAGAGTATCAGCATCTCTTACACGCAGTCCGCACATCATTCCGATACCTACTTTAGATGTGAAAATATCTTTGTGAGCAACATAAAACTTCTCCAACTCGCTATCAAAGTAATCTATGCCTTGTTGAAGCTCTCTGCTTTCATCCATCTCGCCTAAAATATCCATAACCTCACATGCAGCAGTTGTACTTAAAAAGTTTCCGCCAAATGTGGAGCCGTGGTCTCCTGCACTAAAAACTTCCTTTAGCGTTGTCATAACAACACCGATAGGAACTCCGCCGCCAAGACCTTTTGCCAGAGTCACAACATCTGGCTCTATGTCATAGTAGTTTGATGCTAAAAATCTACCTGTTCTATAAACTCCGGTTTGCACTTCATCTATCATCAGCAAAACATTCTTTGATTTTAAAAATTTTGCAAGTTTTTGAACGGCATCTTTATCAAGCGGCTGAACACCGCCCTCGCCTTGAACAAGTTCTATCATGACGGCACAGGTAT
>NZ_JALNZY010000085.1 GCF_023229105.1 Sulfurimonas sp. | reverse complement strand
GACTAATTTTAATCAAGTCTTTACAATAGTGGCACTTATTTCTATCATTTTTGCAATTCTTTTTGCATGGGCTCTTATCCGTTCTATTACTCGTGCGATTACACAAAGTGTAACTTCTATCCGTGATGGCGCTATGCAGATTACATCAGCAAGCGATCAAGTTGCTTCATCATCTTCTTCTTTGGCTCAAGGTGCGAGTGAACAGGCTTCAAGCGTTGAGGAGGTAAGTGCAACTCTAGAAGAGAGTACGGCAATAAATACTCAAAACACAGACAATGCACGTCAAGCCGACATTTTGGCAAAAAATGCAAATGATTCGGCAAAAATAGGCTACCAAAAAGGCGAAGAGCTCTCTAAATCTATGCATGCTATTACAGAGTCTGCGGCTAAGATTTCAGGAATTATCAAAGCAATTGATCAAATTGCATTTCAAACAAACTTACTTGCGTTAAATGCGGCGGTTGAAGCGGCTCGTGCAGGTGAACATGGATTAGGTTTTGCGGTTGTTGCCGATGAAGTTAGAAATCTAGCACAAAGAGCTGCAGCTGCGGCAAAAGAGACTTCAGACATCATTGAAGAGGTAGTAGGACAGATTAAAGAAGGAAACGAAATTGCACGTGCAACACATACCTCTTTTGAAGAGATAGTAGAGCAGTCTAAAAAAGTCTCAGACCTAATCGGCGAAATCTCTATAGCAGGAAAAGAGCAAAGCGAAGGCATGGCTCAGATAAATCAGGCTATGGGACAAGTAGATCAGGTAACACAACAAGTTGCTGCCAACTCAGAAGAAGCTGCAGCTGCGGCTGAAGAGCTAAACGCACAAGCAACATCTATGATGGAGACTGTAAGAATTTTAGCACAAATGGTTGGAATGGAGTCTAATGCGCCTATGATGATTCAAAAAAAGAAGCCTATTAATCAAATGGCGATTAAAAAACCTGTGACGATGCAAAAAAATACAAGTGCACCTAAAAACAGTTCTTCAAGAAACAAAGCTGAAGAGATTTTTCCTCTGCATGAAGACGATCTTAAAGAATTCTAAATGGAATTCAACGGAGATATATTAACCATAGATATAGACATATCTATGGAGGAAGTTGAAGAATTTGAAGAGTTTGTTCGTCCTAGAATTGATTATATCGAGACAATCGAGGTAGAGGAGGATGGTGCTCTAAAAAGCAGTGCCCTTATCTCTTTGTTGGTGAGTTTAAAACGAGCTAAACCGGAACTAAAAATCCCTTTTTTAGAAAAAGGAGTGTTAGTTTCACAAAAATATGGAACCATTCATTGGATATGTCATGACTAAACAAGAACAGGTAAAAGCTATCTTTATCGAAGAAGCCGGTGAGATAATTGAAAAATTAGATATTGATATTATCCGCTTTGAAGAAAATTGTAGTGATTTTAACTTATTAAACGAGATTTTTCGTGGTGTTCATACGCTAAAAGGCAATGCCAATGCTTTTGGTTTTACCCGTCTTGGCGAGTTTGTTCACCATTTTGAAGATGTGCTTGACCATTACCGCAGTACGCAGGAGAGTATAGAAGAGTACAATTTAGAGCTTTTTGTAGGCAGCGTTGATGTCATCAAAGAGGTTATGAATTGTGAGCTTGATGCTATTGATACATTGCCTCAAAGCTATGATGGCTGTTTGGAGAAGATTAAAAATCTTATCTCTATAAAAAAGGGTATATCTGACTCTGGAGTCGAGCAAAAAGAGAGTGTCTCAGAACTAAAAAATTTGGCTATGGAGTTTGGCTTAAGCTGCGTAGAGCAGCAGCAAAACTCTATAGAGAAATCTATAAAAGAGGCTCAAGCTAAGCAGAGCGAAGGGTTGAGTCTTTATAAAATAGATTTAACGCTTGATACAGATTGTTATAAAAGAGGTTTTGACTATCTTCTATTTTTAAATATGCTTGCGCAAAAAGCCCTACTGCTAGAGAGTTTTCTCAACATGCAAGATGTTGTTGCGATAGATAGTTTTAAAAGCGCTGAAAATTATATAGGCAAAGTATCTGTTGTTGTTTTAACTCCTCACTCAAGAGGTGAAGTAGATGAGTTTTTTGAATTTTTGTTTGATTATGAGTATGAGATAAATCTAATCACTCCGCCTGTTGCAGAGATAATAAAAGCAGCAGTTAAACCATTAGCAAAGGCTGCTAAACTTGCCGATAGCAGTTCTATAAACTCCATGTCCTCAAAGTCAACTATCCGCATCGACACCTTTAAACTTGATGAGCTGTTTGATTCAGTAGGAGAACTTGTAATAGCACAAAATTTTATTGCTCAAAACGAAAAAATCAGATCTATAGACGATGAGTCGATAAACCGTACGATAGAGACGCTCTCAAAAATCACTAAAAGAATCCAAGATCGTGTAATGAGTCTTAGAATGGTTGCTATCAAAGATACTTTTGACAAGATGAGAAGAGTAGTACGAGACACTTCCAAAAAGACTCTCAAAGAGCTTAACCTTATCGTTCAAGGCGAAGATACGGAGATAGACAAAACTATGATAGACAGCCTATCTGATCCGCTGATTCATATTATCAGAAATGCGATAGATCACGGGCTGGAGTCTGATTCAAATGAGCGCATAAAAGCTGGAAAAAGCGCTGAGGGGTCAGTTACTCTAAAAGCTTTTCATAAAAGCGGAAACATCGTTATCAGCGTAAGCGATGACGGCAGAGGAATTAACAAAGAGAAAGTTTTGGCAAAGGCGATTGAGCGCGGTGTTATTAGCGGAGATGAAAATCTAAGCGACGCTCAGATATTTGCTCTTATCATGCAACCCGGTTTTTCAACAACAGAGAGCATTAGTGACCTCTCAGGTCGCGGTGTCGGTTTGGATGTGGTAAAAACATCAATCGAAAAACTTCGAGGAAAGATAGAAATTGACTCAAAAGAGGGAGAAGGAACTACATTTTCTATGATTCTTCCTCTTACACTTGCAATCATTGACGGAATGCTTGTGCGTACTGCAGATGAAATATATATTATCCCGACACTAAGCGTTGTAGAGTCGTTTCGTCCTGAGAAGGAGATTGTACACATCTTGAAAGAAAAAGGAGAGTTTGTCAGCTTAAGAGGACAATATATTCCTGTTATGAGACTAAGCGATGTATTTAATCTAGATGCTAAGCGTATTGAGCCATGGGAAGGGATTTTGGTTTGCGTGGAGACCGAGGGAGGACGAATAGCGATTTTAGTTGATGAGTTAGTAGGTCGTCAGCAGGTTGTTATAAAAACATTAGGTAAAGCATTGGCAATGTTAAAAGAGATTTCCGGCGGTGCGATTCTTGGAAACGGGGATATTGCACTTATTTTAAATGTTGACGAATTACGACCTTTGGTTGAAGCTGTTCATGTTTGATATTGAATTAAAACCCCAGGAGTTTAAACTTTTTCGTAATTATATTTATGAAAAAGTTGGTATTTCCCTCTCTGAGCAGAAAACTACGCTTGTAAAGGGAAGACTCAACAAACGATTAAATCAGTTGAATATAACCTCGTTTAAGGATTATTACGACTACCTTGTTGATGATAGAAGTGGGGAAGAACTTACTTTTTTTATGAGTGCCATATCTACAAATGTTACCTCTTTCTTTCGTGAGAGCGCTCAGTGGAGTTGGCTTGAGGGTTATGTGCCGCAGATGGTGGCAGCCAAGAGAGAGAAAAAACTAAGAATCTGGTCGGCTGGATGCTCTAGCGGAGAAGAGCCATATACGATTTTAATGTTTTTGCAAAAGCATCTACATGATTTTGATAGCTGGGATATTAAAATTTTGGCGACTGACATCTCTTCAAAAGTTCTCTCAAAAGCAATTTTGGGACATTACGAACAAAAACATGTAGAACAACTACCAAAAAGTATAGTTATAAAATCTTTTGAAAAAGTACATGAGCAAAACGTTCTAAAATATCAGATAAAGCCGTTTCTAAGAGAGAAAGTAACCTTTCGTTTATACAACCTGATAACAGATCCTTTCTTCATCAAAAATGAGTTTGACATGATTTTTTGCAGAAACGTTATGATCTATTTTGATGAAACAAATAGAAACAATCTTATTGGACGCTTTACTACTCTACTGCCAAAGGGAGCGCCTCTATTTTTAGGAAGTTCTGAATCTTTGACGGCGCACAAAAATAGCCTAAAACTTTTAGGTTCTTCAATTTATCTAAAAATATAAGGAGGATAAAATTTTGCAAAACAGAGCAGATAAAGAGAACATAAGCGATGAGTTAGCGTTTTTGAGCAAAAAAATCTTAGAGTTAAATAAACAACTCATTAATAGTGAAAAGGCAAAGTCAAAGTTTTTATCGCTTGTGGCAAATAAGTTAAATAACCCTATGACAGCTATTTTGGGGATACTACCTCATTTGAAAATTATAGATACAAAAGAAAACAGATTCTTCTTTGAGTTGATATACAAGGAGGTTTTAAATCTTGATTTTAAAATTCAAAATCTGATGATGGCATCTGAGATAGAGAGCGGAAATATTGATATTTCTTATGCTTTAGTAGATCCTATCGAGATTATAGAAGAAGCTATTGAGACTCTAAAGTATCTCATAAAAGAGAAAAATATTGAGCTAAAGGTAAATAGCAAAATCAAAAGAAAAGTTGTAACAGATCCAAAAAAAGTATATCTCATAGTTAAAAACATTATCTCAAACGGTTGCAGATACGGTTTTGAAGATAGCGTGCTTGAGATTAACTTAGACATAAAAGAGTCCATTTTTATCATCAAAGTAAAAAATCAAGGCTCTGCCCCTGAAGTAAAATATAAACCTGAAATATTTACCCGTTTTGCAAAAGATGCAAGCGGTAAGCATGGTTTGGGTATCGGACTTAGTGTCGTTCGTGAGATATGTGAAAGACTAGATGGAACAATAGAGTATGAAGCCGAGGGTGGATTTGTTACTTTTATAGTAAAGTTGCCCTTTGATGAAAATATGATAGATTCCGAAGCCTACGGGTCAAATGAGTTTTTATTTGACTCCTTTAATGATGCTATTGAGTTATAAATGATAGAGGGAAACTCAACTTTCATACATGTAGGTCAAATACATGTTGATGTTGCACCGGCTGCAATTTCAACTGTTTTAGGCTCCTGTGTGGCAGTTTGTCTTTATGATAAAAAATTAGGTATTGGCGGGATGAACCACTATCTGCTCCCTTTTTGGAACGGTAACTCCCTGCAATCTCCAAAATTTGGAAATATTGCTATTCCAAAATTGATAGAGAGTATGCTTGAGCATGGTGCCGGTATCAAAAATATGGAGGCAAAAATCTTCGGCGGTTCATCAATGAATATATCCTCATTATGCAACATGATGATAGGTGAAAAAAATATCTTGGTTGCAAGAGAGATTTTAAAAGAGTACAAAATTCCCATTGTTGCAGAGGATGTCGGTAGAGAAAACGGCAGAAAGATTCAATTTAATTTACAAAATTCTAAGGTGCTCTTAAAGTATACAATAAAGGCAACTGTATGATGCAAGGAGATAAAAATGGCTATTAGAGTGTTGATTGTAGATGATAGCGCTACTGCTCGTGCGGTTTTACGTGATATCTTAGAGTCGGATAGTTCTATTGAGGTCGTAGCAACCGCTTCTGATGCCTATGATGCAAGAGACAAGATTGTTGAACTTAGACCCGATGTTGTCTGCTTGGATGTTGAGATGCCCAGAATGGATGGAATTACTTTTTTAAAAAAGCTTATGCACCATATGCCACTACCTGTTGTGATGGTCTCCTCACTTACGCAAAGCGGAGCCAAAACTACACTCGAAGCACTTGAAGCTGGAGCGGTTGATTTTGTTCCAAAATTACACTCTCATATTTATGACTCTAAAGATGAGATGAAAGATGAACTTATCGCAAAGATAAAGATAGCTTCTAAAGTAAAAGTTTTTAAAAAAGAGCTAAAACAACAGATTCATGCTAACACTACATCTTTGGCTGAGACTACGAACAAGATTTTAGCAATCGGTGCATCAACTGGCGGTACAGAGGCACTTAAAGAGGTACTTATGGGGCTTCCTAGAAATGCGCCGGGAACTATCATCGTTCAGCATATGCCGGCAAATTTTACGGCTCCATTTGCCCAAAGATTAAACTCTATATGTGCTATGGAAGTAAGAGAAGCAAAAAATGGTGATAGCATAACTCCGGGCGTGGTTTTGATAGCCCCGGGAGACTATCACATAGTAGTAAGACGCTCTGGGGCAAGGTACTATGTAGAGATAGGAAGCGGTGAAAAAGTCTCAGGACATAGACCCTCAATTGACGTCTTGTTCAATTCAGTTGCAAAAATAGCGGGATCAAATGCAATCGGCGTAATACTTACGGGGATGGGAGCCGACGGGGCTAAAGGGTTACTTAGCATGAAAAATGCCGGAGCAAGAACAATCGGGCAAAATGAAGCAAGCTCTATTGTTTACGGTATGCCAAAAATTGCTCATGATATAGGGGCAGTTGAGAGACAAGTACCGTTAAACAAAGTGGCTAACGCCATACTTTCGTTTATATAATTCAAGAGACAAGGAAAATTGATGAGAATTTTTTTAGCAGAAGATAACGAAGACAACTATTTGATTGTAAAATCAAACCTAAAAAAAGTAGAAGAGCCTGTTGAATTACTGTGGGCGCAAGATGGCGAGATTGGCATTGAGATGCTTGAACATGAAGATGACATAGACCTCTTTTTAGTAGATATCGAGATGCCAAAAATCGGCGGTTTAGATCTTACTGTGTGGATTAGAGAACAACAAAGATTTGCAGATAAGCCTATTATTGCCGTTACTGCATCTGTTTTTGCGGAGATGAAAAAGATGTATCTTGAAAAAGGATTTAATTTTATTTTAGAAAAACCTTTTTCAAGAAAAGAGTTTCTTGAAATTTTACAAAAAGCGATGAATGTGTCATGAAAAAGCCACTTATTTTAATCATAGATGATAATTTTGACAGTCGTTTGGCGGTGCGCGCAGCACTTAGAAAACAAGAGTATATTTTTTTAGAAGCACAAGGCGCAAAAGAGGGCATTGGCATGGCAATAGAGCATAATCCTGATTTGATTATTATGGATATTATGATGCCAGAAATTGATGGTTATGAAGCTCTGCGCATAATCAAAGAGAGTGATAAAACAAAGCATATTCCCGTCTTGGTTGTTTCCGCTCTTAGTTCGATGAATGAGAAGATTGTCGCTTTAGAATACGGAGCTGATGGGATGCTTGTAAAACCGTTTGATAGAGTCCATTTAGCGGAGCAGATAGAAGCTTTGGTGGGGTTTTACAAAAATGGTTCAAATAGCAAAACAGAGATTATCGAACAAAAAGAGAGATTGGACAATGTTTTGCATAGACAAAGCAAAGAGCTTATACATTGCTACTATACAGATGCCCTAACAGGGCTTGCAAATCGAAACCAGCTCATTAGAGATATAGGCAATGAAAAAAATTTATCTCTAATTCTCATAGATATCGATGGTTTTAAGGATATCGTCTACTTTTACGGCCATGAAATAGGTGATTTGTGCCTTAGATCATTTACGCTAAAAATAAAACAGCTTTTAAAAGACGACAAATACAAACATTACAGAATTTCAGGTGATATATTTGCCATTTTAGTAAAAGAGTGCAAAGAGGCAGAAGAGCTTAATAATCTTATGAAGCAATTAGTAAACTTTTCATATGAGGGGCATGATATACACTTTAGATTTACAATCGGTGCTTCCATGTTTGATAATGAACTTTTAATTAGTGCAGAAAAAGCTCTTAAAACAGCAAAAGCAACAAATAAAGCTATGCTTCTATATGATGAAGATAGTCAAAAATTTAAGTCTTACGAACAGAATATATTTTGGATAAACAAAATTATTGAGGCAATATCATGTGGTAATATTGTTCCCTTTTATCAGCCCATAATTAACAATAAAACCAACAAGATAGAGAAGTATGAGTGTTTAGTACGCATAATTGAGAGAGACGGTACTATTCATACTCCGATAAAGTTTTTGGATATTTCCAAAAAATCCAAACATTATGCCGCTATTACAAAAAATGTGATAGAAAAATCGTTTAAAGAATTTGAAAATAGTGATTATCAATTCTCCATAAACCTTTCTGCTAAAGATATGGTAGATAGTGAAATGTCCGAATATATCTACAGCAAGCTCAAGAATTTTGGCGGATGTAACAGAGTTATTTTTGAGCTTTTAGAATCTGAAGGAGTTGAAAACTATAATACCGTTTATGCTTTTATTAGCAAGGTAAAAGAGTATGGCTGTCTGATTGCTATAGACGATTTTGGTTCTGGATACTCAAATTTTATACATCTTTTACGACTAAAAGTTGATATTATAAAAATTGATGGATCTCTAGTTAGAGATTTAGATAGCGATGAAAATGCGCAAATTATGGTTCAGACAATTGTTGATTTTGCAAAAAAGCTCGGCATCTTAACCGTTGCAGAGTTTGTGCATTCAGAGCCAATTAGCCGTATAGTCAAAGGTCTTGGAGTTGATTACTCTCAAGGGTATTTTATAGGGGAGCCGAGTGCTATGGTACTAAAAAATGAGCACCGACAGCAGAACAAGACTTTGCTTGAGGCAAGATAAGATGAAATTAAACTCCATAGTATTTAAAATGATGACGCCTTTGGTGATTGTTACAATTTTAGTCATAAGTGTTACTTTTTTTGTTACACATACATATCTAAAAAAGGT
>NZ_JALNZY010000084.1 GCF_023229105.1 Sulfurimonas sp. | reverse complement strand
AAAACACGGAATTACAATTTCTACAAACCTTGCTTCCAAACACAAATATTGCAAAATATCAAAAGTCTGGTATTGATGGATTCTATGAAGTCTATTTTGATAATGGGCAAATAATCTATGCAAATCCATTTAAGGAAATTATGCTTTTTGGCGAGATAATGAATAAAAATGGCTATTCAATTACCGCAAATAAAAGGCTGAAATGGCAAGAAGAACTTACAAATAAAGCAATGCAAAATACACCTGTAGATAAGCTGCTAAAACCTGCAAAAAAAGCTACATTTAACAAAGGCTCTCAAAATGATTACTCTTTTGTACTTTTCACAGATCCTGAATGTCCTTTCTGTAAAACTGTAGAGAATTTCTTTGCTGAAAACGATACAACGGTTCATTATGTTTTTACCCCGTTGCCGTTCCATAAAAACGCTAAAGAGTGGAGTCAAATAGCCCTATCTTCTAAAGACTTCAAAAAGGCACTTGAAGATATACATTCCGGCAGTGTTCCAAAGATTGCAATCACAGAAGATGCAAAAAAACAGCTTGAGGAGATGGAGATTTTAGCGAAAGAGCTTAAGGTTGCAGGTACTCCAAAAATCTATGTAATAGATAGTAAAAAACAAGAGATAGTACAAATAATTAACGGTGCTGACATACCGAAACTTGAGGTGTATTTAAAATGAAAAATCGTATTGAATATACACGAGCAGAGAGCAGCTAGAGATGTTAAAATTAATCGTACTTGCGCTAGTGTTCGCAATAAAATCTTTTGCTTTAGTTTGTGGACAATTTGGAACGTTTGTAGAGTATAACGGACATTACTATACTGCTACAAAAGACAGACTTACCTTTACATATGCGAAAACATTTGCCGAAGCAGCAGATGGATATCTGGCAGTTCCAAGCAGTCAAGATGAGAATGAATTTTTAGCTTCTTTAGTTCTCGGAAATCAGTTTGCTTGGATAGGTGTTCATGATCCTTTGCTCTCCAACAATTACTGCTATGAATCTGGCAGCTGTAGTTATGATAGTAGTCGATTTAAAACCATAAATAATAATGCATTAAACTACAGTAATTGGGAAGTAAATCAACCTGATAATCTTTTAAAAATAAGCGATATCAATCAGTTAATTGAAATATCGCCGCTTGGAGAGCATTGGGTAGCTTTAAGTTCAGTAAATTACAAATGGTATGATTTTGGTAATCATAATGATGAATATAATAATCCTGCAAAGTTTTTAGCAATATATGAATTTGATACTGTTCCAGAGTGTTTTAATAGTGATGATTCTAGCGAATTAGTAGATTTACATTGTAATACTGCCGTGAGCTCAACAGATGGTTTAATAGCAGAAAGTGGGCAGCTGATGCAGTGTGAAACTGATGAAAACGGTGTATCTTACTGCCCTGCAAACTTAGCTCCTTGCAACAACACTCAAAACACAAACGACGGCTATTCACAAGAGCATTCGGGCACGACTTTAGGATGTCCTGACGGTACTGCAACGGCAGTAAACAATAACGTAGTAACGGATTGCTACGACGTAGACATAAGAGATACGTCGATGGGAACGAACTACAACTGCCCTACGGGAGTGTTAGACGGTGCAGAGTGCTGTGATACGGAAACATATACTGCATCTTCCTCGACTTCTTATAGTTGTCCGAATGGAGGTACAAGAAGCGGCACTACATGTAATAAAATTTGTAGTACGACTTCTTATAGTTGTCCGAATGGAGGTACAAGAAGCGACACTACATGTACGATATCTCCTGTTTGCTCTTGCCCAAGTGGGTATTGGAAATTTAATGGTGGCTGCAAAAAGCCTACAGCAGCTGCAAGTATTTGTCCTAATAGTTGCCCTAGTGGAGCTTCTCCGGGCGGTTTTTCTGGTACATGTGCCGATGGAAGCCCCCGTATGACCAACTGTAATTATTTTGCTCCTCTTACATGTACAGGGGGAGGTTCTTATTCTGCATCTTCTTCAACTTCCACTTACGACTGTTCTTATTCTGCATCTTCTTCGACTACTTATAGTTGTAACAGCGGAGATACAAGAAGCGGTACTACATGTACACATATAACCGATACTTGTATGCCTGCAACACAAGACCACTATTGCACGGGCAGCGGCACTCAAAACAGTATTACATGTAGCGGCTCTTTTACTAATGAATGGTTAAAAAGTCTCTACACAGACCATTTATGCCGCTGCCCCGACCAAGCAGGCTATAACTATTGGCTTGCCGAGCTAAACGATATAGGAGATTATTATCTTACATACGAAGCTTTCCACATCGCCGCAACACTAAACGGAGAGACATTTAGCACGAACGGATGTCCTAGTATCAATAACTCTTCCGCTTACAATACCGCCCCTACATGTAGCGGCAATTTTCAAGATAATTTTATTTACAGTGCCTACGTAGACCATTTATGTAGATGCCCCGACCAAGCAGGCTATGATTGGTGGGTAGACATGTATAATAATCGGGGAGATTTTACGGAAGAAGATATCCTACTAAGCATAAAACAAGCCGCAACCGCAAACGGGGAAGAATGGAAGTCTTACTGCGGCTCTTTGGGGCAGAACGCGTGTTATGATACGGACGTAACGCGTAGCAATCCTATCTCCACTTCTTACCTTTATTATACATACCATTGCAACGCCGATACAAATGTTTATAATGAAAGTTATGTACCTACGAATGAGGGAGGAGAAGATTACACAGATGTGAACCCGCCGAGTAATAACTGCGTACAACAAAATTATGTTTGCCCGTACGATGCAGAACAAATATGTACCGACGGAGAACATGCATGGCAATGCTCCCCTCATCCTTGTGTAGATGCTAATGATATGGAACACACAGATACGGAAGTCGGTTCTCAAGATGGAGATGATGATGGATGGAACCAACAGACAGGTGCATGTGATGGGCAATTGTACTTGTTTGGTGGCACTTCTGCTGCATGTAGAAGTTGGGATTTATATGGAGTGCTAGACGGAAGCGAGTGTTGCAGTGATAATGCACTTTTATTTGGACTTATTAGATGCTCTTCTGAAGAGAAAATATTGGCACAAAAAAGAAAAGCAGGTAATTGTCATTATGTAGGGGAATTTTGTTCAAGAAAATTAAGGCTTGGATTCGCAAGAATTTGTGTTCAAAAGAAAAAGTCTAGCTGCTGCTTTAACTCTGAACTTGCACGTATTATCAACGAGCAAGGTCGTCCACAACTTAACAAAGGTTGGGGAACTGCCTCTAATCCTGAGTGCAAAGGTTTTACTCCGGAAGAATTTCAAAAGCTAGATTTGTCTAAGATTGATTTTACCGAATTTACGGAAAATATTCAGCTGCCAAATATGCAAGATCTCGGAGAAAGCATAAAAAATAGAGTGGAAAATAATTTAAATGTATCATTCCCACAACAATAAAAAAGAGGAGTCGAGATGCAAAAAAAAGATACACGTGCTGAGTTAATAGAAGAAATTCTATTAGCTCATGATGTTAGCTATTGGCTTAAAAGAGCGATTAAAGAGTTGATGCAAAGAGACATAAATGATGTTTTGAATGACATAGAGTTACTTCATAATATTTTTTCTTTAAAATTTAAAGAGATAAAAAAATTATGAATAAGAGTAAATAATATAAAAGGCTAGAAGATGAGTAATCAAAAAGATTTTATACCTGCAGAAGAGGTATGCACGAGACTAAACAAAGAGCTAGAGGCAAATGTTTTTACATTTGGAAAATTTATGAGATTAGTAAAAAAAGGGCTTATCACATTTCATGATGTAAGAACACCTGGAACAAAAATGATTAGATACGCTTTTAAATATGAAGAAGTCAAAGAGAGTCTTGAGAAATTAAAAAAGACCGATAACTTAGATAACTCCGATGCTTCTTAAAATATATTTATTAAGCTTAGGATTAATGTATTTTGGTTAGAATTTGCCGTGGAAAGTAAAATATATAGGTTTCGCGATAAATATTTTGAGAACTTTAAAAGTGCCACCAAAAGTGTCACCCAAATGTATAAAATAACTTGAATAAGCGTTAATTGTAAATGAGCAAATCTCCCAAATTGCGTAAATTACACTATTTGTAGCTATCCTCATAACGGAGTGGTCGAGTGTTCAAGTCACTCAGAACCCACCACTGTAAAACTCCCTTAACAACAAACTTTCAAAGACTTTCCTAACTTGTTAAAATGTAACATAATTGACAGTCTGATTACAGAATAAAGAATTGCTGATATCAATAATAGTATCTATATGAGATGTAAGATGAACACTTAAGATTGGCATATAATTTGTAATATTAACTCTATTGTAGGACAATTCATTCAAAAAAAAATGCTAAAATTTTACAATGTAACTGACAAACTGCATTCTTTAATTGTTTCTAAAAGACTTTTATTTTTATTGTATATATTGATAACTACTTTATCATTACCTTTATAATTTATTATGTCCTCAAAAGTAAAAATATTTTCTTTATATAGTTTTTCACAACTAACTTTTCCTATTCCATTTAAAAGTGAAATGGGGCTTTTTAATTGATACTTACCATTAATTTGAACTAGTTTATGTGTATAAACTTCTGGTTTTAATGTGGCAGCTTGCCCTGTTTCAGAATCTTGAGAATTCCAATCATTTTGGTCAATCCATCCGATACTAATCAAAGTTAATGTTTGAGAATAAAAATTTATTGTAATATAAAATCCTGATTTATCTTTCCCCGTTGTTTCCTCATTGAAACCCTGTTGATTATAACTTCGATTACCAAATATTTTATAGCCTAATTGCCCTGATGCTTTCATTTCTGTACTAAATGTAGGATTTTTAATATTTACTAAATCTTTGTCAGATTTTTCTTTTTCACCTTTCCATTCATTCGGATAACGTTTGGATAGTTCATAAGAAAATAATTTTTGAAAGAAGTACCCTATTACTGTTGCAGGCAAATCAACTTCGACTAATTTAATAGTTCCACCTACCTCTGTTCCCCACAGTTTTTCCCAAGCAATAAGTGAGATTTCAAGAATTTCATCCGTTGATAAAGGGTAATTTGTTATCAATTCTTCCGTTATACTTTTCCATTCTGATTGTTGTTTATTTTGATAAGGTGATATAGCCATTATTCTATTCCTTTTAGTAATAAACAGGATTCAATTTTTAATGCTTTAGCTAGTAATACAATATTCTCCAAGCTAATATTTCTCTCTCCTCGTTCAACAGAACCAATATATGTCCTATGTAAGGAAGATAGTTCTGCTAGTTGCTCTTGAGACAAATTTTTTTCTTTTCTTTTATTTTTTATGTTCTGTCCAAAAATAAGTTTATAATTTTTCATGTTGATTAGTTTATATAAATGATGACAATAAGTCTACAGACTATAAGTATCATTTTATGTGTTGTTAAAACAAAATTTGGTAAAATTTCTTGAATGAATGGAGATAATAAAATATGACATTATTATTGAAAAATGTAAAAACACAACTGGCTCCTTACTCATTATTAAGTAATATTTCTCATACAGATAATGAGGTTTATTTAGATAAATATACTGAAATTTTAAATTATTTACGAGAATATATTGGTGAGCCTTACTATGCACATAATGGTTTTATTTTATATAATTCGGATAATGCAGAAATCATGAATAAATTAGAGAGTTCTGAATTCAAAATTGATTTAACCGTTACATCACCTCCTTATAATATTGGCAAAGAGTATGAGAATAATATGCCCATTGAAAAATATGTAAGTTGGTGTCAAAAATGGATAAAATCAATCTATAATATTACTAAAGAAAATGGCTCATTTTGGCTAAATGTTGGTTATTTAAATGTTAAAAACAAAGGAAAAGCCATCCCTATAGCCTACTTGTTATGGGATAAAATAGATTTTTTCTTAATGCAGGAAATTGTTTGGAAATATGGAGCAGGAGTAACAGCAAAGAAATTTTTTGCTCCAAGAAATGAAAAGTTTTTATTTTATATAAAAAATGAAAACGATTATATATTTAATTTAGATTCTGTTAGAGACCCTGATGTTAAATATCCAAATCAGATGAAAAATGGTAAATTGAGATGTAATCCACTTGGTAAAAACCCAACAGATGTATGGGATTTTCCGAAAGTAACTAGTGGAAAAAATCGGAGCTCAAAAGAAAGAACGTCTCATCCTGCTCAATACCCACTAAGTGTCATTGATAGAATAATAAAAGTGTCGTCTAATAAATTTGATATTATTTTTGATCCTTTTTCTGGTTCTGGAACAACAGGTATAGCGGCTAATGGTAATTATAGAATATATATTGGTAGTGAAATTAGTAAAGATTATTGTGATTTATCAATAGAAAGATATGAAGAATATTTAAAAGAAAGAAGCTCTAAATTAGTATATCATTAAGTATATATACCTCTATGCCGTTACTTCGTTAAAATTCTATATTGCCATCTTTAACTCTTTTATTGTGCCCTCTTGTGTGATTGCACCCATAAAATTTCCTGCTTATTTTATTTAAACATCCAAACTCTTTTTTACAGTTAAACGAAATACAGTTCCTTCTCCTTCAACAGAGGAAAATGAGATTTTTATATCCATATCATCACACATTCTTTTTACTAGGCCAAGTCCGAGTCCTGTTCCATTGTCGGTGTTGCTTACTTGCATAAATGGCTCAAATATAATGCCTTGTTTTTCTTGAGGTATTCCCTTTCCGCTATCTTCTACTTCAATAATCGCATGAGCATTTTTTTCAAAACTTCTTAACTCTATCGCGCCCTTTTGAGTGAATTTGATTGCATTTGAGAGTAGATTTAAAAGTATCTGTAAAAATCTTCTTGAATCAACCATTCCCATTAGAGGCGTTTCGTTGAGCTTTAAATTAAATTTTACACCTGATCCATTTAACAATGAGTATGTATTGTTATATGCCATTTTTGCAATAATATTTAAATCATACTTTTCTATTTTATAATCAATTTTTCCTGCTTCGGCTTTTGTAAATTCAAGCAGGTCATTTATAAGATTTAGCAGGTGTCTTGAGTTTATCAGAACTCTTTGCATAAATTGTTTTGTATCATCTTGCAGTTCTTTATTTTGGAGCATCTCATCAAAATCCTCTATTATTTGATCCGTAAAATTGATGATTGCATTAAGCGGAGTTCTTAGCTCATGTGACATACCGGTAAGAAAGTTAGATCTTGCCTGTGCGGCTTGAAGAGCTTCTGCTTTGGCTTTATATAGTTTTGAGTTTACTATTTCAAGATTTACTATATGCCCTGCAAGTGTCTCATTTGCGCTTTGCAACTCCAACGTTTTGGCTTCTACTCTTTTTTCAAGCGTTGTGTTAAGTGTTAAAAGAGCTTGCTCCATCTCCTTAATCATTGTCATATCTCTTGCAACTACAACAACTCCTTTTACATTTCCATTTTTATCATAAAACGGACCTTTTTTTATCTGAAGTATTATAAAGCTTCCGTCATTTTTTTGAAATCTCTCCTCGACAAGAATAGTCCTTTTTTGTTCAATGACCTGTCTGTCTGTCTGGATATGATAGTCAGCTATTTCGGCAGGATAGAGCTCAGTATCTGTTTTACCTATAATCTCTTCTATGCTCTTTGAATTCCACCTCTCATATGCAATATTACCTCCCAAATATGTGTTTTTAGTATCTTTATAGAAGATAGAATCATCAGCGGCATTTATGATGCTCTTTAGCAGCTCTTCATTATACCTATACTCATCTAGTGTTTTTTTCAAAAGAGCAGAACTTTTTTCAAATGCGTTACATATCATGTCAAACTCACAACCCATGTTTTTACAATCTTTTAACTCAAAATCAGTTCTATGGTCAAACTCATTCACTGCTAATGATATTTTTTTAAGCGGTTTTGATACTAAATATACAAAGGTTAAACTGCCAATAAATAGTAGTAAGAAGAGTAATATAGCACTGCCTGCGATGATTCTGTCATGAACGCCGCTTAAGCTATCTAAAAATTCCTCTTTTGAAAAGTCTATAATGATATTCCACTCTAGCTTTTTAATCGGGATAAAAAGCAAATTTCTCAATTTACCCTCGACCATATATTCGACCAGATTTCTACCTCTTTGTGCTGCATCTTCTATCGCTGATATCTTCTCTTTGCTAAAACCGGATTCACGCAATGGTACATTTAAAAGATTATGCTTTTTTGAGGAAGCATGAACCAAGTTTGTACCCTTTATGATAGATACATTCGCATTATTTTTACGAAAATCTTCCAGTGCTATTTTAAATATACTGCTAATATCCACTCCACCGCCTGCAAGAGCCACCGGGTTATCCGCACTTCCTACAACGGCATCTAGCCATACATAAAGATTGCCTGCCAAATCGCTATCCGTGTTGATTAGAAAATTTTTCTTACTTTCAAGCGTTTTTAAAAACCATCCGTTATCTTTGTTTAAGGGGTCTATAGCTCGAATAAAACCGTTTTCGTTAAAATAGTTTTTGCTGTTTGTATGGACGATATATATGGTGTCTAATTTATAAAGTTTTTTTATATCTGAGAGTTTTTGCTTCATCTCTTGCGATATTTTACCATTTGCTGCATCTTCACTAAGGGCAAAATTTTGCACATCTTTTGAAGAGGTAATCGCAACTCCCGCACTTTTTATTTCAAGAAGAATATTTTGTATCCTTAAACTATAAAGTTCCTCTAAATGGTGTACTTGCAAATCGATAAAAACATTGTCAATAACCTTTTTTAGATATGTATGTGTAAC
>NZ_JALNZY010000005.1 GCF_023229105.1 Sulfurimonas sp. | reverse complement strand
TCAACTCCTCTAAAAATAAGCGCAAAGAAAACTGTTACAAGAGAGATAGAGAGATTTAGTATGATGGCATGGAGCGTATCAATTTTAAGGATACCTACTAAAAACGGTAATCTAAATTCTGCTCCACCAAGTCCTATAAGTCCGCCAAGTGTTCCAATGATGCTAGAGCCAAAAAAGCTTTTGAGTTTTATAAATCTTCTCTTCATAATACCTCTTTTATAGTGACTTTAATATCAAGAGGTTTTGCATGGTAGGGCGAAGAAGTGACTATAAAATCAACTCCGCACCTTGCAAACTCAGCGATATTTTTCTCATGAATTCCGCCAGTTGCAGAGAGCAAAAGATAAGGAAACTCTTTTTTTAGTGCCACACACTCTTTTAATAGAGTAAAATTCATCTTTTCACATTGAAGTATGTCAGCACCAATAGATGCAAAGTAGCGGGCTTGCTGGGGACTCTCAACTTCAACAGCGACTTTTTTCTCTATAAAGGCATACTTTAATTTTTTGAAGCTTTTTTCCAACTCCGCTTTATCACTAAAAAAGTTTAGATGCTGTTCAAATATCAAAATAGAGTCAAAAAGCCCAATTCTATGGGGCGCTCCGCCACCGCACATGATAGCTTTTAGCATAAGCTCTTTGACTCCGGGGAAGTTTTTTCTAGTAGTTGAGACGCTTATATTTGGGTTTACCTCTTTAGCTAGAGTAACCATTTTGTGAGTATAGGTTGCGATACCGCTCATGTACTCAAAAATATTTTGGGAGATTTTCCACGCTTTATGAAGTTTTGAAGCCTCTGCTTTGCACTCTAAGATTGCCTCTTGAGCCATAACTTTATCGCCGTTTTTCTTGAAAAAGGTGTGTTTAATTTCAAGTTTATTTAAAATACCTCTAACTTCATCAACTCCACAAAGCACAATCTCTGCTTTTGATGCAAAGCTCATAACACCCTTTTTCTCGCCAATGCCTAGCCCATAGGTAGTTAAGTCAAAATAACCTGCATCCTCAAATAGTAAATCCATTTTAAAATCCTCTGTTTTTATATAGTTTTTTGAAAAATCGGAACACATCTTTTGTGTGAATCGTGTGTGATAATGTCTGCATTGATTGAGTAAACATCTTGAATCATCTCTTTTGTAATTACCTTATGTGGCGCACCGTCTGCTATGATTTTACCGCCGTTTATAACCACTACTCGGCTTGATATTAAAAGTGCATGGTCAGGGTAGTGAGTTGTTTTTAAAAATGTATATCCCTGCGCACTCAACTCATTTATAAGCTCTAAAAGTCTTATCTGATTGCCATAATCAAGCCCTGCAACAGGCTCATCCATGATAAAAATATTGACCTCTTGAGCAATAGAGCGAGCAAGCAGAACCATCTGTTTTTGTCCGCCGCTTAGCTGCCCAAAAGCTTTATCCTTAAGATGCCAAATACCTATTTTTTGGAGTGCTTTGTTTGCTACTTCGTAATCATTCGCACTAGCAAGGGCAAAAAAGCCAAGTTTTGAGATTCTCCCCATAAGTACCATCTCCATGACGGAGTAGTTAAAAGGAGTGTTGTTATACTGCGGAATATAGGCAATATAAGAGGCTATATCTCTATGCGAATGGTTTGTTATAGTTTTGTCGTTTATCAAAATATCGCCACTTCCATATAGGAGTTTTAAGATAAGCTTTATGAGCGTACTTTTTCCGCATCCGTTTGGTCCAAGCAAGGAGACGACTTCACCTTTGTAGAGTTTTAAATCTACGCCTGATAAGATTTTGTGTGTTTTGTATGAAAAATGCAAATTTTTTACATCGATAAGAGGCTTTAGTTCCATGCTGCCCTCGCATTTTTGAGAACTATGATAAAAATAGGTATCCCAATGAGTGAAGTTAAAATCCCAATAGGTATCTCAACGCTAAGAGCAAGCCGTGAAATAGCATCAGCAAGAAGCAAAAAAGCGCCTCCAACAATCGCTGAGAGAGGAATGAGCAGACGATGAGAAGGACCAACTGCCATGCGGATAATGTGCGGTATGATTAACCCAACCCAACCGATAATCCCAGCCATAACAACTGACAAAGAACTAGCCAATGTCGCAAGTATGATAGCTATGATGCGTATAAGTTTTACATTTACGCCAAGTGCTTTTGCCTCTTCATCTCCTAAGCTCATAAGGTCGAAATATTTGCTCATAAATATCATCCCAGTGATACTTATCAAAATAGGAATTGCTACAAGAAAAACCTCATTTAACTGCGCCATAGCAAGCGAGCCCATAAGCCAGTAAACTATGGCAGGCAGGGTGCTGTAAGGGTCTGCAACATATTTGATAACGGATAAAAGAGAGGTAAATAAAGAGCCGCTTATAACGCCGCCAAGAACAAGCATCACGGTAGAGCGGGAGTTTGTTACCATGGAGCCGATAAGCACGGCAAAACCTACAGATATAAACCCAAATCCAAATGCTACTATCTGCACAATATACCAATGCTCAGAGATAAGCATCCCTAAAGCTGCGCCAAAAGATGCCCCAGCGAGTACGCCTAAGATACCCGGAGAGACAAGAGGATTTACAAACATAGCTTGAAAAACTGCTCCGCTAGTAGCAAGTGCTGCGCCGATAAGGATGGCTAGGAGTATGCGTGGGAGCCTGATATTGAAGATAATATTTTCTATTAATGCAAAAGATTGAGTATCGCTTTGCTCATTTAAAAAAAGTTTATAATCCAAATAGTTCATAAACGTAGATATCTCAATATCATACTGCCCCCAAAAGAGAGAAAACAGCGCTAAAAGCACCAAAAATAGCATTGCAACAGATAGATATTTTATCTCTTTTGTATAATTCATCTAAAACCTAAGTAGGCAAAAAAAGTAGGTAAGTTTTTTTAACATATTAATTTCCTGATTATGATTTTTATATATTTTAAAAATATATATAAATCTAGCGAAACAACTTTTAGCTTTGTATATGTAGCTTGTTTTGGACATTTAACAAGAGAAGTTAGAGAGAAAAAAGAGGGTAGCTTAATTCTGTAGGGCACATAAAAAAAGTGTTCGCTAGGTTTTTGAGGCGTAAACGCCTCAGAAAATAGTGCGCTAATTTTCTGCACTATCTTCTGAAGAGTTTTTTTATAGTTTGATAATGTCTTTAATTTAAAGAAAGAGAGGTTTTGTATCTTTTGTGATATAACGATATATATAAAAAGCATAGCCATTCACTCCTTTAAATATTTTTATGAAACATTCGTTATATCTCATAAAGCATAACGAATGTTAATCTAATAATTCTTAAAGTTTTATTTAATCGAAGATTATAAGCCTATTATAATATCATTGGTGTTGATTAGAGCGTAAGCTTTAGAGCCTATTTTTAAAGAAGTGGCACTCTCTTTAGCTAAAAGAGCAATAAGCACTATATTTTCATTTATCCTAAAAGAGAGTTCTATCGACTCTTGAGATATCTCTATAAACTCGATATTTCCATCGAGGATATTTATATTTTTACTTGAAATAGGGGCTTCGTTTAGGATGAGAATATCGCTTGACTTTATGATAGCATATACCTTACTCTCTGTATGTAGTCCCATATTTTTTGTTGATTTTGCCGTTATAGTCGAAGTTAAAGAGCAACCTCTAAAAAGAGAGAGCTCTATATCTGCGTTTAAACCATTGAATTTTATACTCTGTATAGTAGAGGGAAGTTGGTTTCTAGCACTTGTGGTCAAAAAGGTTCTGTTTAATATTCTCGCCAAATGCTCCGCATCATCGCCTGCTTCTGTAAAACGATCTATGAATTGGCGATGTACCTCGTTTAGGCGGTCGTAAGTCTTTATAAGTTTATACGCATAAGGAGTAAGAGTCGTCCCGCCTCCGCCTTTTCCTCCAGTCGTTCTTGTGATAAGCGGTTCATCTGCAAGCTTGTTCATAGAGTTTATACGTTCCCAAGCCGCTTTATAGCTCATCTTCATCTCTTTAGCCGCTGCATTTATAGAACCGCTGTTTTGTATCTTTTTTAAAAGCTCAATTCTTCCTGAACCTAAAAAGCTCTCATTATCTTTTGTTAACCAAAAACGACCGTCTATCTTCATGTAAAATACCTTATATAAAAAATAGTATAGGTGCTTAAAAAAAGCGATTTCATTATAGTATCAAAATTTACTTTTGTAAACATTCAAGCCTTAATCAAAGTCTCTCAAGGCAGTGTTATATCATATTGATGCAGAGCTTATTGTGATTGGTAAAAAAGATTGTTTTAATGATTATTACTTATACTTTCTTACTAGCTTTTAGATAAAATGAAAGGCAATTTATAAATGAAATTATATTTATATAAAAAATGCAAAAGTTCAATAATATAAGGGTTTCAAGGTGCAAATACGAGTTTATTACGAAGATACGGATACTGGGGGAGTGGTTTATCACTCCAACTACCTCAATTTTTGTGAGCGTGCAAGGAGTGAAGCTTTTTTTAGAGTTGGGTTAACTCCGGTTTTACAAAACGGTCACTTTGTGGCTAGAAGGGTGGAGGCAGATTATATCTCTAGTGCAAAGCTCGGTGATATGCTACAGGTAAAGACGAAATTTCTAGAGATGAGAGCGGCTTCATTTAAGTTGTCGCAGAGCATCTATAGGGATGAAAAAAAGATATTTGAGCTACATATAACTTTGGCATATATAAACTTCGAGGGAAACCCTCAAAAGATTACAAAAAATGTCGAGGAGCTAATTGCTTCACTCTTTACAAGCTAGTCAAAAAGGTATAAATCTTGATACTGATGGCTTAAGCAGGTTTATGGGATATATCATTTGATTGTTAATGTTTTGTATATCGTACTCTCGATTTTCTCCACTTATGAGATGAGAAAAGTAGTCAATTCCTACAGTTGTCGTGTAGTTTATCCAATCATAAACTATATCATTTCCTAAGAGGGAATTTGTCTCAATCAAAACATCCTTATTTTGTGTAATTGAGTTTGCAATTATCATGTTCTTTCTGTCATGATACTGCGTTAGAGAGAAGAGCAGCGGGTTATAATTTGTCTGCGTAGAGAGTATGCTTGTGGCATTTGTGTCATAAAGAGTAAGTTGAGATATTATCATACCGCTTTTTACGATGGGAGTGTTTATGAAAAAAGAGCCTTCGTTTATCTCCTTGTTCTCTTTTAGCTGCTTTTGGAGATTTGTCGTTTCCTGCGGAATGGAGAATTTTATAACTACAGGCTTCTTCTTGGGAGTAGGGGAGCTTAAGCTTATGCTTTTATCTTGAGAGCCTTTGTGTACAAAAGCATACTCCTGATATTTTGACAACTGTACTCCGATTGTTGATTCGTCATAAAATATAATTAGCGGTGATACTGACTCATTTAAAAGCAGATCGGTTTGGGCTTTGTAATCTATCCCTCCATAGTTAAGGTAGCTTGAAGTAGTTTTTGTGTCTTTTTTGTTTATGGTTGGAAAAAATATATTGATATCTGGATTTATGTTTGAGACAACCGCTTCACCATCTTGAGTTAGCGGCGCAATAACATAGGAAAAGCCATCTTTTTTTATCTGCTTTAGCACTTTTAAAATCTCCTCATGGCTTTCGTCCTCTATTGTATAACTCTTTAGTTCAAAAGGACGGTTTTTTGACATCATGTAGGCAAACGAAGCGTTTGTTGTTGAAGCTGCATATCTTCCTATTTTTTTATATGGCAGAAGTAGGGCAATACGAAGTTTACTTCCGGTAAGAATTTTCTTAATATTGAATATTGCCAAATACTCTTCTCTTCTTGCTTCTAAAACATCATCTTCAAGCCTCTGATTTGCGTGGGCTAAAAAGGAGAAGATATGCCCATTTTCAAGATGTTCTTGCAAGCACTCTTTATTACATGGGTAGGGGTCTAGATTTTGTACATCTGTTTTTGGAAGAGGGATGTCTGATATGAGAAAACTCTTTGCACAAAGTAGTGCAGGCAACAGCATCGCAAATAAATATAATTTTTTCATAGACAACTCTTTATGGTTTTGAGATCATTGAATGTTACCTTTTTATCATCTGGATTTCTAAGAAGATGATTTGGATGATAAATAGGAATCAACATGTAATCCTTAAAGTTTATAACATGACCTCTTACTCGTTGAAAATTTTCATCTTCGGATGTAACTTTAGCATAAGCATCCTTTCCTAAAGTAACAACAACTTTTGGTTTTACAAATTCTATCTGTGAAAAGAGGTAATCTTTGCATGAATCCCACTCTGAACTTGATGGAGTATTTGAGTGTAAAGGTTTGCATTTTATAGCATGCGTAAAGTAGACATCTTGCAGACGTAACTCTAAAACATTTTCTATCATATCTTTTAGCATCTCGCCACTTCTTCCGCAAAAGTAGGAGTTTGCAGTATCTTCACTATAAGAGACCGTATAGTCTATAATCATAAGAGTAGCATTTGGGTTTCCATAACCGCTCATACTTTGTGACCTTGATTTGTTTAAGTCGCACAGATGGCATGTGGATATATTTTTACTCAATGTATTAAGATCATAAGATTTTTCATTTGAACTTATCTTGTTTATAGAAAATGAGTCACTGTATTCAAATCCAAGGGCTTTGAGGCGATATAAATTCTGAAGAAGAAGTAGATTCTGAAAAGAGTTCAACCGTGACCTTTTTTTGATATTTTAAGAGATGAGAGTATATAAAAATAGTGGTTAAAATCTACTTTATGAACTTTGGGGTAGAATGATAAAAATATTTTAAAAGAGTAATATTGAGTATTGAAAATAATATATTAGATGTAGATAGTTTTAAGTTAAAGTCTTCTAGTGAAATTCAAAAAATCATTAAAAATATTGAAAATTCAAAGAGAGAAAATGTTCTTATACATATAGTCTCTTTTATTCATAACACTGTTTTGGTGCAAAATTTGAAAAATGAGTTAAATGGGTTATTTCCAAACGCCAAGATAGTTCTGCTCAAGCATCATGATAAAAAAAATACGCAATTGACACTCTACTCCTTAAAAAAAGATATAAATCAACAAGATATCAGCGATGAAATAGCTAAAGAACTTTATATGCAAGCAGGGCAAAGTGAGCGTAGTATAAAAGAGTACAGGAATAAACTTTTCAGTAGATACTTTACCGACCATCTCACTAACTTGCCAAATACTTATAAGCTAAGAAATGATTTAGATGAATTTAAAGAGTTTGCTCTTGTGGTATTTAATATAGATAATTTTCAAACAATCAACAATTATTACGGATACATAGTTGGTGATTACGTTATTGAAAAAGTGGCAAAATTTCTTCAAGAAAATATTCCCCAATATCATATCTATAAGCTCTCAGGAGATGAATTTGCCTTTATTATAGACAAAGGAGTGGGCTTTTATGAACTAAAAGAGTATCTTGAAGATCTTTATGCAAGGCTTCAGCATATTATAGTGGAGTATCAAGATATTAATATATATGTTGATTTTACGCTTGCATCTTCGACAAATAGAGATAGTGCAAATATATTTTCAAAAGTTTCAATGGCATTAAGGTATGCAAAAGAGATAGGTGTGAAATATTGGATATATGAAGATAGAATGAATTTTGAAAATGAGTATGAGAGAAATTTAAAGCTCTCTGCAATCGTAAGAGAAGCGGTTGAAAACCAAAGAATAGTACCCTACTATCAAGCTATAGTCGATAGTAAAACACTGCAAATAAAAAAATATGAGTGTTTAGCTAGACTTATAGATAAAAATGAAAAAATACTCTCCCCGACTCTTTTTATTCCTATTGCAAAGAGGATAAAAGTTTACAATACCGTAACAAAAGCCATAATAGACAAGTCATTTGAAACATTTGAAAACAGTGAATTTGAATTTAGCATAAATCTCTCTATCGAAGATATTATGAGCAGTGAAATTTTCAATTTTATCGTCAAAAAGTTAAAAAATTCAAGAGCATCTAACAGAGTAATCTTTGAACTGCTAGAATCAGATGCTGTTGAGGACTTTAAAAAAGTTGAGCGCTTTATAAGTGAGGTCAAAAGATATGGAGCCCAAATAGCTATTGATGATTTTGGGAGCGGTTATTCTAACTTTGGATATTTGACAAGGATGAACGTTGATTTTATAAAAATAGACGGCTCTTTAGTAAAAGACATAGATATAGATAAAAATGCGCTTTTAGTAGTGCAAACTATTGTCGAATTTGCCAAAAAATTAAATATCAAAACCATAGCAGAGTATGTTCACACAAGCACCATAAGGGACATTATAGAAAAACTAGGAGTTGACTATTCTCAAGGCTTCTACATTGATGAACCGTCTATCTCCCCTTGCAAGGCTAAATAATTTTTTCTAATAATTAAAATTTTATTAAAAAAACACTTAAGTATCATAGTAAAAAAAACATTTATGTGATAAAATTAACACTTAAAAAAAAGAGGGAGTGTGATATGATTCATAATATGTCTATAAAACTTAAGATGGCGCTCATAGTTACTGTACCTATTACCGTTTTATTAATTTTATTTGGTATGGGTAGTTATAAAAGCTATAAAGAGGTAAAAACTTTAAACCATATACAAGAGATGGTTGGCTTTGCTCAAAAGAGCAGCTCGCTTGTACACAATCTTCAAAAAGAGAGAGGCGCATCAGCGGGAGTTATCAGCTCTAAGGGAGCTAAATTTTCTTCAGAACTGAGTTCTATCCGCAAAGATACGGATCAGACTTTAGCCGACCTTCAAAGTTACTACTCCTCTATGGCTCTAGATGCATATTCCCAAGAGCTTAAATCTAAAATGGCAAATGCACTCCAAAATCTTAAAAAGCTCAAAGGCATTAGAGAGCAGGTGGATTCACTAAGTGTTGCAGTAAGCATCCCCGTTGTTTACTATACAAAAACAAATAATGATTTTATAGCATCTATAGAAGAGATAGCAAAAATGAGCTCTAATGCTCAAATGAACAATCTTATCAACGCCTTTGTGAACCTTTTAGCTTCTAAAGAGAGAGCAGGGCTAGAGAGAGCGGTTTTATCTTCGACATTTTCAGGAGATAAATTTGCTCCAGGATTTTATGAAAGATTTATAGGTCTTTTAAATGCACAAGAGATATTTATGGATAAATTCCTCTTTTTAGCACCTGAGGATCTTGCGGCATTTTATACACAAGTAATGAGTGCGGAGGTGGTAAGTAAAGTCCAAGAGATGAGAAAAACTGCTCTTGAAAATCCAAACGGAGGGTTTGGCGTTGATGCTACTTACTGGTTCGCTACTATTACTTCAAAGATAGATTTGCTTAAAAAAGTAGAAGACAAAGTCTCTTTAAGCCTAAGAGAAAAGATTATAGAGCTTGAAGATAGCGCATCTAATAGTATGCTTTTTGGACTTATGTTAGGTGTGATTATCGTAGGTTTTGTTCTTTTTTTCAGCTTCTATATTTCAAACACTTTGGCAAAACGAATAAATCGTTTTAAAGATGAGATAGATGACATCGTCTCCTCAAAAGATTTTTCAAAAAAAATTACCGGCTCTGCAATGGATGAGATAGGTTTTATTCAACAATCTGCAAATCATCTCTCTTGTGTTGCTAATAACGCCATCAAGGATTCCAGAGAGAACTTGCAAAGAGCGCAAGAAGAGTCAAAAGAGAATCAAGAACGTCTTGAAGCAAATAAACTTACCCTCTCCTTGACTGAGCTTCTAAACGATGGCGCAACATCCGGTGTGGGAAGTGTTCAAGTGGGTTTGTCAACAAACATGGCGTCCTTAAAAGATATCAATGATAAAAATGTGCAGACTGAAATAGTTGTTGAAGATGTGAAAAAATCTACAGACGAGATGGTCATGTCTTTAAATAGTATTTCTGAAAAAATGCAAGGTAGTAGAGAAAATTCTGAGCAGTTAAACAGCAGTGTGAATGAGATAACAAATGTTATATCGCTCATTAAAGATATAAGCGATCAAACAAATCTTCTCGCACTTAATGCTGCTATAGAAGCAGCTCGTGCAGGCGAACATGGAAGAGGCTTTGCCGTGGTTGCAGATGAAGTGCGCAAACTTGCAGAGAGAACGCAAAAAGCAACGAATGAAGTAGAGGTAAATATAAATCTTTTAAAACAAAACAGCTCATATATGCAAGAGTTTTCTGAGCATATGAATCAAGAAATTTCAACATCTTTAGAAAAACTTGATGTTTTTAACGTAAGTCTTCATGGATTAGTAGATGGAGCAAAAGATATCCAGCTTGCAAATAAAAAAATCTCAAATGAGCTCTTTATTACTCTTGCAAAACTAGACCATATTGCGTTTAAACTTAGTGGATACAGTGCTGTATTTAAGGATGACCATAACTTTAAATTCTCAGATCATACAAGCTGTAGATTTGGTAAATGGTATATGGGAGATGCAAAAGCGTCATTTTCTTTAACTGCTTCATACGGCAAAATTGACCCTATCCATAAAACGGTACATGATAAAGTTAGAACTATCCCTGATTATATTAAAGACGGTTCTGTTAAAAATGCAGATAAAATTATTGCGGCATTTGGTGATGCAGAAAGAGCTTCAAAGGAACTCTTTATTACTCTAGATACAATGGCTGAGGAGATAAAATAGAGTCTTGCGAGTTGTGCCGCTTATTATAGCGGCGGTCACTCTGTTTATAACTACTTAGTTACTTCTACGACTTTTTCAGTTGATTCCCAAACACCGTGTTTTGTGCAGTATGCTTGAGCGGTAAGTTTTAGTTTGCTCCCAGTTGGAATGATGTTAAATGTTACTGTTGCATGAGCTTTTATATTTCCAAGTGTCCCAGGAGTAAAATCAGCACGAGCTAAAAGTACATCCCCATTAAAGAGTGACATATTAGCTATGTAGTGGTCAAAATCATCAGGGTGAGAGTATTCATTTCCCATTTTTACAGTAATACTAAACAGCTCACCCTCTTTAGCACTATCCGCACAGTGGATAAATGGTGAATGACGGTCTATATAATCTTTTTTACTTTCTCTCTCAACAGTATCTATATCAACGTAACGATTTATTTTTGGCATTTTTTGATCCTTTTATTTTAAGTTTGAGCGGTATTGTAACTACAATGTCATTTACAAAAAAGATAACTAATTGTTTATCTGTTTTGATTAAGACTTCTTTAATTTAGGGCTCTACTTTATAAGTATTTAACAAAAATATAGATAAAATCGCGTCAATAATATTGAAATAAAGAGTCTATTTATGATTAAACCATTACTAATTGAGATTGGGGTTGAAGAGCTTCCTGCAATTCCACTTTTAAAAGAGTTAAGCAACATTGAAAAAAAATATGCTGATATTTTAGAGAAAAACTCACTTCTATGCGAGTTTGAATTTTACTATACTCCTCGTCGTTTGGTTTTGTGGCATAGGGAGTTTAAGACCGAGCAAGATGACAGTAGCGAGGAGTTTTTTGGAGCGCCAATAGATGTCGCGTACAAAGATGGGATGCCAACTCCTGCAGCACTTGGTTTTGCAAAGAAATGTGGCGTAGATATTAAAGAGATAGGCTCTGCTCAAAAAGGTGCAAAAGAGGTTCTTTACTATAAGAAAGAGTTAAAAGGAAAGTCTTCTGTTTTGCTTTTGAATGAGATAATCAACGAGTGGATTAGATCTTTGGACTTTGGTAAATCCATGAGATGGGGTAGTCTAGAGGAGAGCTTTATTCGCCCGATTCGCTGGGTAAATGTACTCTTTGGCGACGAACTTGTAGAGATAGAACTTTTTGGAGTTAAATCAAAAAAAGAGACTTTTGTGCACCGTACAAGTAATTTTGGTGCAGTCGCAATTGACAGCGCAAAGGAGTATTTTGAGACTCTTAAGGAGGGCGGAGTAACTCTTTTTCCAGAGGTTAGGCGCGAGGATATATTAAATGATTTTAAGAGATTAGAAAAACAAAACAGTGTCAACATAGAGATAGATAATGATTTACTTGATGAAGTCGTGGCAATCGCTGAGCATCCTAGAGCGATTTTAGGTACCTTTGATGAAACTTTTTTAGAGCTTCCACCTGAAGTTATCATCACGTCTATGAAAGAGCATCAAAGATATTTTCCCGTTTTTAAAGATGCTAAACTCATAAACAAGTTTGTTGTAGTCTCAAACGCTTTAACAGAGGATTTTTCTAAAGTTATACAGGGCAACGAGAAAGTTTTGCGTCCTCGCTTGGCAGATGCACTTTTCTTTTATAACAATGACCTAAAAAAAGGACTCAGCACTGAGGGACTTGAAAAAGTTGTGTTTATGAAGGGACTTGGAACTGTTGCTGACAAGATAGAGCGAGAGAGAAAAATAGCTAATGCTCTTTTTGACATGTATAAGCCAAAAGATTCAAGCAAGGAGATGCTCACTCGTGCGATATCTCTTGCAAAAGCTGATTTAATGAGCGAGATGGTTTATGAGTTTACGGAGCTTCAAGGTCTTATGGGTTACTATTATGCTAAAGTGGCAGGGGAGAGCGATGAAGTGGCAATTGCCATAAAAGAGCAATATCTGCCCGAGGGTGAAGATAGCAAACTTCCTTCAACGACTATGAGCGCTATTGTTGCTATGAGTTTAAAGCTTGATACTCTTTTGGGTCTCTTTAGCGTAAATCAAATTCCAACAGGCTCGCGTGACCCTTTTGCTTTGCGCCGCGCGGTAAATGGGCTTATAAGAATTACAAAAGAGCACAACTTAGAGTTTGATATTGTCGAAACTCTAAAGTATTTGAGTAAAGAGTATGTAAAATTTGACATCTCAAAACTTGAGCAGTTTTTCTTAGAGAGAGTAAGACAATACTTTAAAGTAAATCCTTCTATCATAGAAGCCGTACTCTCAAGCGGCGAAAGAGAGCTTCTTAAAATAGGTAAAAAAATAGAAGCACTAGAGAATATGGTTAGTAGTGAAGGCTTCGGCGAATCATTTTCAACATTTAAAAGAGTTGCAAATATCACTAAAGATATTGATATGTCTAGCAAATTTAGCGTTGATGCAAAACTTTTTCAAGAGAGTGCAGAAGAGCTTCTTTTTGCAAGATACAGTGAAGTTAGTGGAGCTAAATATGCTTCATACGAAGAGGAGCTTGATGCTCTTTTAGGACTTAAACCAGAACTTGACAAATTTTTTGACGATGTTATGGTAAATGCCGAAGATGAGTCTGTACGTAACAACAGAAAATCTCTTGTTGCTTCTATATACAAAAGTATTTTAAATATAGCAGACATTAAAGAGGTAAGCGTTTAAGCATCTTCAAGGAGTATTTTTTTTGAGGTTAGCGCTTTTAAGAGAGAGTTTCTAATAGAGAGATAAGCGGTTTTGTTTTGTGCTAAAATCTTTTCATCTCTCCTCTCTTGTCTCTTTAGTGCGTCTATCTCTCTTTTTTTATTGTTATATTTAAGTAACTGAGCTTTGGTTGCCATTTTTGAGAGCAGCTTGACTTTTTCATCTTTTTTTATCTGTATCTCTTGCTGAATTTCTCTTATGTCATTTTTTAAACTACCGGCTTCTTCGCTATTTTTAGATGAATCAAGGGAATCAACATATATATTTAATCTTTTTGTAGCATAAATAAGAGTTTGTTCTATCTTTTCTACCTCTTTTGCTATTTTGGCATTGTATTCAACAGGTGAAAAAGAGCCTACAAGAAGCTCTGAAATCTTCTCTTCAAGCTCTAGTCTCTGCTCTATTGTTGCATCAAGTGATATCTCTGTTTTTACATATATTTTTACAATTGACATCATTGATGCAACATTCCATTTCATTTTGTTTGAAGCTTCAATCTCTGGAACTTTGTATTTTTGTCCATCTAAAACAACTATATTTAATGAGTAGTATTTTAAAAATTCTATTATGTATTTATTTGAAATGCTAAGTTCTGATAGTATTAGGTTTGTTATATGAATAAACACCTCTTTGAAGTGTATTCTAAAAATATATCCTGAAAATCCTTTGAAAAAATCATCGTTTTGACCAAAAGTATTTGTTAAATTTTCGGTTACAATCGACTGTATAAGTGAAAATGCATATTTCTCATAGGTAAAATTATCGATTTTTTTCTCAAGCATATACAAATCTACAAACTGCTCTGCTACAGAGTAGAAGAAATTTTTATTTTCATCTTTTATAAAGAAATCGTTATAAAATGATTTTAGTTCCTTTTCTGCAATACCGTTGTATCTGTTTGCGATTGTATTTTTTTCTTTTTCTGAAATTTTTCTGATATTGCAGTCACTAAATAATTTTATAAATGTTTGATTGTTTTTAATGATAACAATATCGCTTTTTTGAAGCTCAAATGCTTCTTTAACTGCATATTTTAAAAGCTCTTTTTTGTTTATCTCTTCATTGTTAATTTTGTTTACAAAATGTGTAAGTTGAAGTGTTAACTCTTTTTGAAGACATATCAAATCATCTTTATCGTTGTAGTTATACTGTATGTACTCTTCATTCTTATCTATTATATCTATGATTGCATCAAGGTTTACGCTATCTTTTGGTTCTGTTTTATAGGGAATGAGTTTAACAAAAAGTTTATCTTCAGTGATTTTGAACATGGTATATCCAATAGATTCAAAATGCTCTCTTATAGACTTTTTTATCTCTTGTTGAACCTCTTTGTTTAGCAAAGATGAAGATTCAAAATTTTCGCTTAAATAGCAGAGTAAGTCCTCGTTATGTTCACTGCTCCATTTAAAGTCAACCCTAGGAGTATCTATAATAGTTTTTACGTGAGTTTTTAGTCTTTGCAGCGACATTTTATAAAACCAATTTCGTAAATATTATAATTAAACTTTTTAGTAGATAAGACATGATTTCCTTAAAAAAAATAGACAAATAGCTTATTGATAAATTTCGGATGCAAGAATCAAAAACATATGTTGTTTTATGATAAATAAGTTGCAATCCGACTATCTTGCATTACACAAGATTCGTGACTTTCCGTCCCTATTTCACAATAAGTTTGGCTTTATATATAATGAAGTGTAATGATAGCAAAATAAGCTAAAAAATATCTTTTTTAAGTTTTTTTTAAAATTTTATGACGTTTTTATGATTTGCGGAGGATATTTAGAGAATGCTTTTTTAAAGGCATTGGCTCTTACATCTTTAAATTTGCCAGTCGCCACGGGAGGTAGAAAATATGCTCCCTCTTGGCTCTCCATAACGTCATAATTACTATCGTACATAAATGCTATCTCTTTATCGAGCTTTTTTGCCTGAGCTGATAAATTTCTGGCATAAGCGATAATGTTTTTATGATGTCTATCAAACTTATTACCTGAGCCAAAAAAGACAAATTTACCATTTAGGCGGATATTTAGATAGTCGTGATAGTTGAGTTCTTTGTCATATCTTGTGAGCTGATTACTTGTATATTTGTCCAAGTCTGCATCAAACTCCTCTAGGATAGGTGTTGGCTCTATGTTTGGTCTGTTTATATTGAAAAGATATTTTATCTCTATGAGTTTGCCTCTGTATCCATCTTTTATAGCAGAAGCAAAGAGGTTACAGTTGTTGTCAAAATTTAGTTCGCAAAACTTGCCATCAAACTCGTAACCTTGAGAAGCAAGTTTAGAGTTTGTGTTGTAACCAACCGGAGAGAGAGTAGGGTTATATAAAAAGATGGTGCCCGCTACAGTTTTGCGTTTTTTACCCAAAAGCTCTTCTAGCTGAGGCACATCTATAATTTCGTTGCCCTCAGGTATATAGATGTAGTGTTGAGTTAAATATTCTACATCAAAACTTGTTGAAAATATTCCAAATGTCTGCAAATTAAATCCTCTAATATTTATTCGAATTATACTCTAATTCTGCACTATTGATGAGGCAGTAAAATAGAGTTAATACTTAATTTTGGCTAAAAACAGACCGTTGCTTTTAGCAGGCTTGATTTTGTACTTTTTTTTGCATTGGAGTTGCTCTGTTATCTCTTTGAAGTCGAGTTGTAAAAGTGCCCCTACCATCAATCTAATCTGGCTTCTTAAGAAACCGTTAGCCTCAAAGTTTAGGATTATATATCCCTTGTGTTTGTATGCAAAGGCTCTGTAGATTACTCTGGTTGTATTTTTAACATCACTGCCGCTTTTCATAAAAAACTCAAAATCATGTTCGCCGAGGAAGAGCTTTATGTTTTTCTCTATTTTTGAAAAATGCGCATCTTCTAAAAAAGTCACAAAACTCTCTTCAAATGGATTGCTCTGAGACTCTTTTATGATGTATCTATAGACTCTTTTTTTTGCGCTGTATCTTGCATGAAAAGAAGTATCTACAGACTCTATCTTTTTAACAAGGATAGAGGAAGGAAGCATATCATTTAGAGCTGATTTTAGTCTCTTTAGGTCGCTCCAAAACTCAGGTAAATCAACATGGCAAATTTGTCCGTTTGCATGAACACCCCTGTCTGTTCTTCCGCTTGCTATGACTTTTGCATCTATATTGAGTTGATGCAGCACGTGTTCTAGTTGCCCAAGAATAGTGTTTTTTGAGCTTTTTTGCGTTTGAGAACCCAAAAAATTTGTGCCGTTATAGGCAAGGGTTAAAGCAGCTCTCATTTAAAATTTGGCAACAATCGTTTTTTTGTAGATAATATAGGTCGCTATCAGCCAGCCAAAAATCAAAAGAGGTACGGTGTATGTGGATATAGCCAGCTGAAGTCCAACGACAAGCGCATCATATATTATTACGGAGAGAAAAAGATATAGATAAACTTTCCCCTTTTGGTGTCTTACATGTACAATCCCGATGCTCGCAATTAAAAAAAGACTTAAAATCGGAAAGAGAGAAAAGAGAGTGTTTGTAACAAGTTTTTTTGTTGTTTTAGCGGATGGTTCTGTTGGAAACCAGTATTGCATTGGCGTTTGATACTCATCAAGATTTGTCTTTAGGGTATCATTTATATACATTGTTTTAAAATTAATTTGCGTAAATTTTTCCGCAGAGTAGCTATATCCTTCCCCATCACTAAGCTTGAGTCTCAAAATTCCTGCATCATTTATTATTTTTGCTCTTTTAGCACCTATGAGAACCTCTTCGTCTTGCTTTTTGTTAAACAAAATTACATCAGAGTATGTTGCGTCTAAATCTTCTTTTCCTATATATAGAAGCCACTCGCCAAATTTATGTCCAAACTCTGAGGCTGAGAGATTAAATTTTGCTTCGCTTTTTTTATGAGAGATAAAATTATTTGAGAGCACCTTCGCATGTGGAAAAAGAACCAAAAAATCAAAGAGCAATATTATCGACAAAAGGAGTGCAGGCAGAAAAAATGTTTTTAAAATAAACTTTGGACGAATTCCAAGAGCAAAAAGTACAACTATCTCATTGTCGTTTGAGAGCTTAAAAAGCGCAAGCGTAGCAGCTACAAAAAATGAGATTGGCAGTGTATAAAAAAGAAGCTCTGGCAGCATAAATAAAAAGAGTTTGCTCATCTCCAAGATAGATAGCTGGATAACTGCCGTATAGGTAGCCATTTTTATTAAAAAGACTACAGATGCAATCGAAAAAAGAGGTAAAAATATAGATAAAAATAGGATTGAAAGAGACTCTCTTATATAGTTTTGCAATATTTTCATTAGTAGTTTGCCTCTATGTATCTTAAAATTGGGCTGTCAAATAGATAGACTGCAAATGTGGCAATCGCCAAAAATGGTACAAAAGGAACTCTTTGCTGCTCTTTTGAGCCTTTCATGACAAATAGCATAACAGGTAGTGCTAAAAGTGCCGATAAAAAAATCCCAACAAGTGCAAGCTTGACTCCAAGAAGTGCACCCATAGTAGCTCCAACCATTATATCGCCTTCGCCCATAGCTTCTATAAAAGGGTAGGTGTGGTAATTTTTACTCCACGATGTTATGGTTTTTTTAGCATCTCTATGCGCTGATGCGGTAAGCATGTAGGAAAGGGCAAACCGAAGCAATGTAAAGCCACCCGCAAATAGCAGCGCATTTTGAAAGTTAATTACAACACCGCTTATGTTCCAAGCCCCAAGAATTGCAAATACTAAAGCTAAAAGATTTAAAGAGTCTGGAACCATCTTATATTTGAAGTCTATCATGGAGATTCCAAGAAGAGTTAAAAAGCTAAATCCAATGAGCAGAATTGGAATATTTAACCCAAACTTGATTACCAAAGCTAAAAATACAAGACCTGAGATTAGCTCAATTAGCGGGTATTGAAAAGATATTTTTGAGCCGCAAAATGCACATTTGCCTCTTAAAAATATCCATGAAAAAAGAGGTATGTTGTGCCAAGGTTTAAGAGTGTTTTTGCAGGTAGGACAGTGAGAAAAATCATGTACTATGCTCTCATCTTGCGGAAGCCTTAAGATAACGACATTTAAGAAGGAACCAAGCAGTAAACCGAGGATAAAAGCGATTAAGAGTTCCACTACTTCAGCCCTCCAAATTTTCTCTCAATTTTTGTAAAATCTTTTATGATTTTCTCAAGTTCATCCGTTGTAAAATCAGGCCAAAGCGTATCTGTAAAAAAAAGCTCGGCATAAGCGGCTTGCCAAAGCAAAAAATTAGAGAGCCTTTTGTCTCCGCCCGTTCGAATAATCAAATCAACGTCATCCTTGCAATCAAGCGCATTTGTAAGCATCTCTTTAGTGATGCTCTCTTGAGAATTTTTAATCTTGTTTATGGCTCTTAATATCTCATCATGAGCCCCGTAATTGAGTGCTAAAGATTGAACCAAACCGTCACAGTGAGCAGTTTTTTCTTTTACGTTTTGAATTGTATGTTGAAGTGATTTTGAGAATGCTCTTAAATCGCCGATAGGCTCAAATCTTATGTTGTTTTGAAGGTAACTCTCAAGCTCGTTTTCTAAATATTTTTGCAAAAGTTTCATTAAAAATTCTACTTCAAGAGTAGGTCTTTTCCAGTTTTCTGTTGAAAAAGCATAGAGAGTCAATCTCTGTATGTCCTCATTTCGTGAGCAAAATTCAGTAATGGCTCTGACTGTTTTAGCACCAGCTTCATGCCCTTTTGCTCTTTTTTGCTCTCTTAGCTTTGCCCATCTGCCGTTACCATCCATAATAATGGCTATATGTCTTGCCCTATTCATATATTTTTTGCATGTTCTAGGATTTCAAAGGATACGCTGAGTTTGTCAGATTTGGCGATAAACTCTCTCTTGTTTGGAAGTATAAACTCTATCTCGTTGGTGTCAGTTCCAAAGCTTGATGAATTTTTTAAAACATTCAAACAAACTGCATCAACACCTTTGTCCTCTATCATTTTCAGAGCATTTGCTGCGGCATTTTCTTCATCCATTTCAGCTTTAAAGCCAATTGTCACAATATCGGTTTTATCAATTTCGCTTAAGATGTCAATATTTTGCTTAAGCTTCAGATCCCACGTATCTCCTAGATGCTCTTTTTTAAGTTTAGCATCCTGCGGATATGCTGCAACATAGTCACTTACTGCTGCTACCATAAAGAGATAGGGTTTTTTTTGAATGAGATGAATCTGCTCCTCTTTCATAAGTGTTGCTTTTGAGAGCTTTGCCTTTTTTGCTATGCGAACGGAGTCTTTGAGATACTCTAGCATCTCTGCAGAGCTTTGGGTATCTATGGTGTAAAGCTCAAGCGGGAGATCTTTATCAAACTTTGAAGATATAAGGTTGACATCTGCACCCTTGCAGTATAGTGCAGTTGCCAGAGCTGAAGCCATTTTTCCGCTTGAAAAATTTGAAATATAACGAACCTCATCTATCTTCTCAACAGTTCCTCCGCCAGTTACAATAACTCTTCTGTCCGTCCAAAACTCCTCTTTAAGCAGAGCCTTTGCGCAGTGCCAAAAAATCTCCTGCGGTTCAGCCATTGCGCCATCGCCAACTGTTTTACATGCAAGCTCTTTTGTCTGCGTATCAACTATCTCATAGTTTGCAATAGAGAGCATTTTGAGATTGCCCTTTGTTATAGGATTGTTTATCATGTTTGTGTTTGCAGAGGGAGCGATTATCTTTAGATGTGGGTAGGCTAAAGCAGTCTGCAGGAGCATATTGTCAGCTATAGCATTTGCGAGTTTTGCTACAGTGTTTGCGGTTGCGGGAGCAATAACTAGAAGATCTGCCCATTCGCCCGCTTTTATGTGGTTATGCGAGGTAACCCATGATTCGTTTATGTCATCGAGCACTCTGTTTGAAGTAAGGGCTTCAAAGGAGAGTGGAGTTACAAACTTTTTGGCAGCTTCGCTCATTATGACCTTAACTTGCGCACCTGCTTTACTTAGCAATCTGACAAGTTCAAGTGCTTTATAAGCAGCGATTGAGCCTGTGACTCCTAAGAGAATTTTCTTATTTTTTAGCAAATCCGGCGATACAAGCATAATTTACCTCATTATTTTTGTTTTTGATGTATTTTAACACGAAAAGACTTAAGCGGCTTTAGTTGTTGATACAAATCAAGCATTAAATTTTAATGAGTGTTAAGATTGCAACTTATAATAATTAAAAGGAAATTTTATATGGAAAAGATAGTTTTACTGGCATTGGTTTTAACATCATTGCTTTTTGCAAAATCTGCAACGCAAATATGCAAGAAGTGTCATCCGATTATAGTTGAAGAGTTTGAGGGTTCAATGCATAAAAACTCCTCCATATATGATGATGCAATCCATAAAGCAGTCTGGGATATACATCCTTTAAAAGCAAAAGATAATTATGTGTGTGCTCAGTGCCATATTCCAAATGCTAAAAATGAGGAGGAAGCTAAAGAGGGCATTACATGTGTGAGTTGTCACACGATAAAGAACGTAGAAGAGCATGCAAGCGTAAATAAAAATGTTTACTCCAAAGACAAAAAAACATTCTACTCAACAGAAGCCGGCAGAGAAGGCGAGAAGGTAGTTTATAAAAAAGAGAGTTCTTTGTTTGGTATGAACAAAAGCAGTGTAGGTTCGCCTTATCATGACATAGACTACACTAACGAGAAGTTTCAAAATGCTAAAATGTGCTTAGGCTGTCACTCACATAGACAAAATTCAAATGAGTTTATGATTTGCGAAACATCAAAAGAGGGCGCTAAAAACAAAGAAGAGAACTGCATAACGTGTCACATGCCAAAGGTTGAGGGAACGACAACAACTATTAAAAAGACTCAAAAACACTCTTTTCATGGGTTTGCAGGAGCTAGAAAAAATCCTCAATTACTCTCAGAGTATGTTGGTTTGGATTTTAAAAAGAGCTCAAATGGCTTCGAGATAACCATTGATAACAAAGCCCCGCATGACCTTATGCTTCATCCTCTTAGAGTTGTAGAACTTAGAGTAAATCTTTTACAAAATAACAATATTACTCAATTAAAGAGGCACTCTTTTGTTAAGGTAATAGGCAATGAAGAGGGACCTTCAATGCCATGGCTTGCAAATAGAGTTCTTGTTGATTCAATGCTAAAGAGTAAAGAAAAAAGAAGCATAAGTTATGAGACTGCTCTTAAAAGTGGAGATAAAATCGAGGTTCAGCTTGGATACTTTGTCGTAAATCCAAAGGCTCTTAAAAAGCTTAATTTAGAAGAAAATGAGGATGCTAAGAAGTTTACAATTTTAAAACAACAACACTTTACAGTAGAGTAGCCAAAAGCTACTCTGTTTATTTATCTATAAAACCCTTCAAAACAACAATAAAAATCGTAAATAAAACAGAACCGACTATTAAGTAGAGCACTTTTTTTGGTGCAAGTATGCTAAAGAAGTTTTTCACGCCAAAAGCTTTAACGGTAAGGATAAATCCTGCAAACCCCCCGATAGTACCTGCTAGTGCCAACCCAGCAGCTCCCATATAGGAGATTAGGGTGATTGCAGAGATGATATAAAAAGCAAGAGAGAATGTCGCTATCTTCGCGGCGCGCATCTGCTGCTCGCTTGCATAAAGCCAGAGTAAAAAGAGTTTTTGAAGCCCTAGAGGAAGAAGTCCTATCATGTACATCTGAAGAACAAATGCGCTGTTAGCCGTATCTGCGGCATTAAAGGAGCCTCTCTCAAAAAGAAGCCAGATAATCTCATGCGCTAGTATATAGCCGCCGATAGTGCTAGCTGTAAGAAGATATGCCAAAAACCAAAAAGCTTTCTCCATATAGAGTCTTGCTTTTCTCTCGTCATGGTTTTTTATATACCTTGCTATGCTTGGAAAAAGTGCGATAGAGGTTGCTATGGCAAAAAGTGCAAGAGGAAGCTGAAATATGCGGTTTGCATAGTAGAGGTAGCTGATAGAGCCTGATGCTAAAAAAGATGCTAAAAATGTGTCTAAAAAAGCGCTGACTTGAGGGGTGGAATTTCCCCAGATAGCAGGAAAAAACTGCTTTTTAAACTTTTTACTCTCCTCTTTTATTTTAGCTGCTTTTGCTCCAAGGTGTTTAAATCCGCTGCACAAAGGCTTTAAAAGTCCGAGCTGATGGATGGCGATAACATGTGAGAGTAGCTGTAAAATACCGCCTATAACGACACCGAAACTTAAATAGTAAACTATCTCTGCATGGCTTTTTTCTGCTGAGAGGTAGAGTGCTAAAATAAGAGAAATATTTAGTAGAGCGGTTGAGAATGCCGTAGTAGCAAAATGGCGCTTGTATTGAAGCATCGCGCTAAGGAAAGTAACTCCAAAGATAAGAGGCAAGTACCAGAAGTTTATAGCAACAAGCGGCGAAGCAATCGCAACTGTTTTTGCATCAAAACCTACTGCGATTGCCTGCGTTGCAAGGGAGGGCAAAATATTTACAAGCAGAGTTATAACAAGAATAACAGAGAGAAAAATTAAAAAAATATGTGCTGAAAAAAGAGATTTGTTGTTTGAGTGAGCGTAAGCAGGAATAAACGCTTGTGTAAAAGCGCCCTCTGCAAAGATGCGGCGAAAAAGATTTGGGAGTTTGAAAGCTACAAAGAAAATGTCGCTGTAAATATTTGCGCCAAGAGCCGAAGCTGTCATAAGGTCTCTGAAAAATCCCAGAATTCTTGAGAATAAAATTCCAAAACTATTGGTAAATATTGCTTTAAACATTGGCTTCTTTTGGAGATATCATATTGCTTTTACAATAGTTTAACAAATATTTGATTAAAATTGAGAGTTTAATTTTAAAAAAATAATTTTGGGAGAATAAAAGTATGGCAATATTCGGTTCAAGCAATAAAACTCAACAGTTGCCAAAAACTATTCGTCCCACCGTCATAAAAACGCAAAATGTCGCTAAAGAGTTGATAGATTTGGCAAAAAGAAACGGTATTAGTGCAAGTAGTTTAGATTTTGATATTTTAGAAATACAGACATATACAAGAGTAAACAAAGATAAGAGTGAGACAGACTGGGAAGAGACAAGCACAGAGGAGCTACGCAAACTCGATGATGCAACTGCAATACTAAATCCCAATTTTGAGATAAAACAGGTCTATGAAGTTGAAATATACTCCAAAGAAGATAACAATATTTTTAAAAATTTTCATACAGCAGTTGGCGCAAATGCTACAAAATGTAAAATATACTTAAGCATCAAGGCAGGTTCAGAAGTCTTAACTAGTCCAAAATTTGAAGATGAGTTTTTAAACTATATAAATAAAAGCAAGATTAGAGCTGGTATCTTGGTAAATATTTTTGATGAGATGGTAAAAGAGCTTGTGGCACGTACTTCAGCGCTTGCCAAAGTTGATGGCATCATAAAATATGATAAAAATCAGACAATACTTATAGCGGAGGCTTACGAGCCTACTCCTACTCTAAACGATCAGCTTATTTCACACTATGACAAAGAGGTTGAAAGTAACAACGACGATCGTGTAGATTACTCAAAAAGAGGATTTATACATAGTGTTTTAGACGGTGAAGTTTTGATGGAGTATATAAAACCAAAAAAAGGTAAGGCAGGAAGAAACTGCCGCGGCGAATTTTTAGAACCGGCGGAACCTGAAGTAAATCACGCACCTGATTTTGGTGTTGACGATACCATAGAGGTAATAGACAATAACGAAAATATTATATACCGAGCAAAAACTAGCGGTTATATTAGCTTAGAAGCAAACACTTATCAGATAAAATCTGAGATGGATGTAGGAGAGATTAGCTTTAAAACAACGGGATCTATCTCAACAGGTCTGGATTCGGATGTTTCAATCAGCGTAAAAGAGAATGACTCGCAAAAAGATGCTATCGGAAGCGGTATGGAGGTTGAAGTTAGTGAGATTGATATAAAAGGCAATGTCGGACCTAATGCTAAGGTAATTGCAAGAAGAGCTACTATAGAGGGGCAAACTCATCAATCATCCTATATAAAAGCGGATGACTTGACTATAAATGTACACAGAGGCGTTGCGATTGGGGAAACTATTAAAATTACACGGCTTGAACATGGAACGGTTGAGGGAAAAAAAGTAGAGATAGTCCAAGCAGTCGGCGGCAATATAAGAGCTAAAACTATTGATATTGGAATATGTACATCTCATGTTAAGGCGACTGCATCAAAATTTATTGAGATTAAAAAGCTTCAGGGGAGTGAAAATATTTTCACGATAGATCCTCTGATGCAAAGTGATAGAAGAGAGAGATTTAGTGAAAATAAAGATGAGATAAATCAGCTTCGCACAAGCACTCAAGAGATAAAAAAAGAGATAGAGAAGTATCAAAAACTAGTCAGAGACAACACAGCCTCTTTTAATGAGGTTAAAACAAGATTGATGCACTATAAGAAAAACGGCATAAAAGCACCCTCTGCCTTTTTGGGTAAATATAAACAGTTTCATAAAGCTCAAGAGCATCTAGAGGGAATAATAAAAGAGTACAATGTCAAAAATGATAAACTAAATCTCTTAACTAATAAAACAGCATCTTTTCAAGACAATATTTCAGATGCAAGAATTATAAACAGAGATAGATGGGTGGGACATAATGAGTTAATTTTTAGACTTGTTGAACCGCCTATTGAACTAAGCTACAAACCGCAAGAGGGTTCGCCTGATAAGATATTTGCGGTAGTGGAGACTGATGAGGGAATATATGAGATACAGGCGGTAAGAGAGTGATAGTAGGCTTAAGAGGAGATATAGTATATAAAGAGCCGTCATTTGTACATATAGAGGTTCAAGGAGTAGTTTATGAAGTGTTTATATCGCTTCAAAGTTTTTCAGCCATAGGAAGTGATAATGTAAAACTCTTTACCTCACAAGTAATAAGAGAAGATGCGCAGCTGCTTTATGGTTTCTTGGAGCTAGGAGAAAAGAAACTCTTTGAGAGACTGCTTAAGATAAATGGAGTAGGTCCAAAAGTCGCTATGGCAATATGTTCAACTTATACGCCTGCTCAGTTTGGAGTCGTAATAAACAACAAAGATATGAGCGGTGTAAAGAAAGTTCCGGGAATTGGTCCTAAGAGTGCAGGGCGGATTTTAGTTGAACTAAGCGGTTTTGATGCCCAACTTATTTTATCGCAAAATGAGGCGATAAACAGCTCATTTACACAAGCTAGTGAAGCTTTGGAGTCTTTAGGATTTAAAAAAGATAAAATTTCAAAAGCACTTAGCCAGTGCACTACAGATGATACCGCTTCATTAGTAAAAGAGGCTCTGAGACTTCTAAAAACATTTTAATTAAGGAAATATGGATTGAAATTAACTATTTTATTTGGAGGTGCTAGTTTCGAGCATGAAATTAGTATAGTAAGTGCTATAACTTTAAAACAGAAACTCTCTAGTTTTAACTTAACGTTTATTTTTTGTGATCAAGACCACACATTTTATATGATTGAAGCATCAAAAATGAAGGCTACGACCTTTTCAAGGGGCGAGTACAAAAAGATGCCTAAACTCTCTATTGCAAGTGGGGTATTTGTTCAAAAAGGACTACTTGGTTCAACAGAGCATAACTCTACGGTTTTAAACCTTATTCACGGAGCAGACGGAGAAGATGGGAGTATAGCCGCACTTTTGGACTTTTTCTCCATAAAATATATAGGACCTCGCATTGATGCAAGCGTTTTTTCGTATGATAAACGCTACACGAAATGGCTCTGTAGTACAAGGGGAGTCAAAAGCCTAAAACATGAAGAACTTAGCTTAAAAGAGCATAACAACATAAAAATTCCATACCCGATTATTGTAAAACCTTCACGTCTTGGAAGCTCTATCGGAGTGAGTATTGTAAAAGAGGAGAGTGAGCTAGATTATGCGCTTGACAGCGCTTTTGAGTTTGATAGCAGTGTCATAATAGAGCCATTTTTGCAAGGAGTAAAAGAGTATAACCTTGCAGGTTTTGCGGTAAATGGAAAAATGCATTTCTCTATAGTGGAGGAGCCTCAAAAAAATGACTTTTTGGATTTTGAGAAAAAGTATATGGATTTTTCACGAAACCAACAGGTTTTAAAAGCAGATATTTCAAAAGAGTTAGAGTCAAAACTAAAAGCAAATTTTGAAAAAATATATAAAAATATATTTGAGGGGGCACTTATTAGATGCGACTTTTTTGTTGTTGAGGGAGAGGTTTATCTAAATGAGATTAATCCAATACCAGGCTCAATGGCAAACTATCTTTTTGAAGATTTTGAACATTGTCTAGAGATGCTCTCAAATTCGCTCCCACATGCAAAAAGAGCAAAAACAAACTACGAGTATATTCACTCAATTACCAGAGCCAAAGGAAAGTAATGGCTATAAAGTCAATACAGTTTTTGCAGCACACTTTGGATATTAGTTATGAGATTATAAATCCGCAGGCAAAAGTAGATTTGATTGTCTTACATGGCTGGGGAAGCAACAAAGAGCTTATGAAAAAAGCATTTTCGCCCTATATGGATGCATTTCGTCATATCTATATAGATTTACCGGGATTTGGAAACTCCACATGCAACATAGCTCTTGAGACAAAAGATTATGCAAGAGTAGTCGAGCTTCTTATGATTCATCTAAATGCGTCAAAGGATATTATTTTAGGGCACTCTTTTGGTGGCAAGGTTGCGCTTCTTCTTGAGCCACAGGTTTTGGTACTTGTAGCAAGCGCTGGCATCTATAGATCAAAATCTCTTAAAGTTAGAACAAAAATCGCACTCTTTAAACTTTTAAAACTATTTGGATTTAGTAAGTTTAGAGAGTTTTTTGTAGCAGATGATGCTAAGAAATTGAGTGAGCCGATGTATCAAACCTTTAAAAATGTCGTAGATGAGGATTTTTCTAAGGAGTTTGCTGCTTATAAAGGAAAAGCTCTTCTTTGCTGGGGAACAAGCGACACAGCAACTCCTATTAGCAGCGCGAAAAAGATAGAGAAGCTCATAAAAGACTCTCTGCTTGTAACCTACGAGGGTGATCACTACTTTTTTTTAAACCATGCTAAAGATGTAGCGCAAAATATAGAAAAAACTTTTTTAAAAACATTGGAGCATAATTAATGCAAGATTATGAAATATTAATAGCTTTTATAACAAACGTTCTTTTTGTAACGGTTTTAGGATGGTATCTTATAACAAATCTTCAATGGTATGACTATAAGCTATCACGTGTAATTTTAAAACACCATAAACCTCACTGGCATGTTATCTACTTTATCATCCCATTTATTGCCTACTATACGACAGGCAAATTTTTTACCATTTTCTTTCTTTTTGCAGTTTTACCGGCAATCTTTATCTGGCATAAAAGCTTAGATAAGAAACTTGTCTTTACATGGAGAGTAAAGAGATTTTTGATTATTCTTGTTTTTTTAGTTACTTTTCAAGATTTTCTCTGCGTTATAAAATCAACATGTGAGATTTATGGTGTATTTATGCCGCTATTTTTTACTTATGTTGGAAGTTTTGCAATAGAGAAATTTCTCTTTGAGGCTTATAAAAAAGAGGCACAAAAAAAACTCCAAAGTATGCAAAAGCTTCAGATAGTTTGCATAACGGGAAGCTACGGCAAAACAAGCACGAAAAATTTTGTTCGTGAAATACTTAGCAAAAAGTACAGAGTTTATGCAACTCCAAGAAGCGTTAATACACTCGGAGGAATCATCAAAGATATAAACGAATCCCTGCCGAGTGATGCGGAGATCTATATTTGTGAAGCGGGTGCGAGAGAGAGTGGAGACATACATGATATTACAACCTTTTTAGAGCCTCAGGTTGTAGTTGTAGGCAAGGTCGGTTTGGCTCATATAGAGTATTTTAAGAGTTTGCAAAATATTATTGCCGCAAAGCTTGAAATAATGAAATCTCCAAGGCTGGAGTGTGCGTTTATACACAACTCTGTTACCGATGAGCCTCATGAGAAAGTTGTGTTTTTTGGGGATGAGATTCAAAATATTAACGCAACCTTAGAGGGAACAGATTTTGATATGATTTTCAATAACGAAACACTCCACTTTCAAACAAAAGTGCTGGGTTCATTTCAGACAATTAATATTGCAGCAGCGGTTCACATTGCAAAAACATTTGACATGAGCTATGAGGAGATTATAGAAGCAGTAAAACGTTTATCTCCTGTTGAGCATAGGTTGCAAATGATAAAAGCTGGCGGAAAACTTATCTTAGATGACGGATATAACGGAAATATAGAGGGGATGCTAGAGGCCATTAGACTCTGCTCGCTATATGAGGGCAGAAAGGTTATAGTAACACCGGGGCTAGTTGAGAGTAGCGAGGAGCTAAACCTAGAGCTAATAAAAGCAATCAACGCTGTCTTTGAGATAGCTATCGTCACAGGCTCTTTAAATGCGGAGCTTTTTGATAAAAATCTAAATGTTAAAAATAAAATCATTTTACATGACAAGTCTAAGATAGAGGAGTTGTTGGCGCATCAGACAAGAGCAGGAGACATCATACTCTTTGCAAACGATGCACCGAATTTTATATAAATCATGATAAATAAATATATAGCTCAAATAACAAATGAATACAATACAGGCTCTGTAAATGAACATAGCTATGGAGGTCATTTAAAAGAGCTGTTTGAATCTATTAACGAAAATGAACCTAAAATTGATTTCAAACACTATAACAAAATCATATATGTACTTGTTCAAACAGATTTTATTATGAAAAAGATTGATAAAATTTAATAATGACAAAAACTAAATATCTCTTATATGCTTTTAAATGCAAAGAGAATCAAAAATATAGTTATTGGTATGAAACCGATAAAAAATATTTTAAACAAAAAAAGCCACCTGTAACTATTTTAAAGAGAAATCAAAATGAATTAAGTAGTGTGAATGATGAAGATATTATTTTAAATCCATGGAATGAGTGGGACTCAAATAATATTCAAAAAATTATTGCGGATAACGGCGTTTGTATAAATTACTTAAAATCTACAAATAATGATTTTATACAAAAACAAGAAGACTTAAAACTACTAGAGCTTTTGATAGGATTGAAACTAAAAAAAGAGGACAACTATATACAAAGAGTTCATGATGGATATGAGTGTGATTATGAGCCTATGAAAGAGTTGTTGAAAATGAAAATATTAGAAGAGATTAAGAGTGAATAAGTCTATAATGTTCTTTGAGCTCTTTTTTTGTAGTTTTAGAACCTTCAACTTTAGCAGAAGTATAAACAGAATTAATAATCATTTTTTCTTTGCCTTTTGCATCAGAAAAATACTTGTTCGAGTTTGCAATAGTCTTTTTCATAGCTTCAACCTTTACTTTAAGTGCACCGTTTATAGCATGGTTTATACAACAAAATATAAAGAGAATTTAAAAATATGATAGATAAAATTATAAAATATCTCGGCTACTTTACGGCTTTTGTTGTTGCTTTACTGGTTTTGTTGGTTGTTTATGATGCAACAGCGAGGTACCTTTTCTCAACTGGTTCTGTCGCACTTCAGGAACTGGAGTGGCATCTCTTTGATATTATTATCCTCTTTGGTATAGCTTATACATTAAGAGAAGGTGCGCATGTGAGGGTAGATATATTTTATGCCTCCTTTTCACAAAAAACAAAAGTGTTTATCAATATAATATCCTCTCTCTTTTTTGTGCTTCCGTTTTCATTTCTTATTATCTACATAGGGATAGATTTTACGCAGATGAGCTATCTTCAAAATGAGGCATCATCAAATCCGGGAGGATTGGAGTATAGATTTTTAGTAAAATCTCTTATGCCTCTTTCGTTTGTTTTTTTATCTCTTCAAGCCATTAAAGATGCAAAAACCAACTTTGATATGTGGAGGTCATTATGATATCCATGTTTATGTTTGTAGTTGTTTTAGCGCTTTTAATGGTAGGCATTCCTGTTGCTTTTGTTTTTTCTAGCGTGGCTATTGCTTTTGCATTTTTGACTCCCCACGTGGGTTTTGATGTTTTTTCTGTTTTACCTTTTCGAATATATGGGATTATGAGTAATAGTACACTTATGGCAGTTCCGTTATTTATATCTATGGGTTTAGTGCTTGAAAAGTCGCTTATGGCTGAGAAACTTTTGTTTGCTATGAGCTCCGCATTTCGAACTGTTCGCGGTGGTTTGGCGGTAAGTGTCGTGCTTGTTGGTGCAATGCTGGCGGCTTCAACTGGAGTCGTATCCGCAAGTGTTGTTATGATGAGTGTTATTGCGCTTCCACTTATGCTGCGTGCCGGGTATGACAAAGGTTTGGCTTCAGCAACAATAGCATCAAGCGGGACACTTGGGCAGATTATTCCGCCCTCTATTATCTTGATTATTTTAGGCGATGTTATGAGTGTTAGTGTCGGCGAGTTGTTTATGGGAGCGGTTTTGCCGGGGCTTGTTTTGGTGGTACTTTACATTATTTACATCTTGATTTTTTCCTATTTAAAGCCCGATGCGGCTCCTGTTGCAAAAAATGTAAAAGAGGTAAGTATCAAAGAGATAATCATAGCCATGGTTCCTCCTTTGCTTTTGATGGTCTCTATTTTGGGAAGCATCTTTGCGGGCATAGCATCTCCTACAGAATCAGCAGCATTTGGAGTGGTTGGCGCCCTTTTGCTCTCAGCTTTTAACGGCTCTTTAAATTTTGAGATGCTAAAGTATGCTACGCTAGGCAGTGTGAAACTAAGTGGTATGATTTTTATGATTCTTATTGCGGCAACCGCTTTTTCTCTTGTTTTTAATGAACTCGGCGGGAGCGATTTGATACTTGAGTTTTTCTCTAACGATATTGGAGATGTTTGGGTTTTTATAGCAGTTGCTATGCTTAGTATATTTATACTTGGTTTTTTTATAGATTTTATAGAAATAAGTTTTATTATTGTTCCGATTTTAGTTCCGGTTATGCACGCATTTGGGATAGATCCTGTTTGGTTCGCGATATTAATCGCTCTAAATCTGCAAGCCTCTTTTTTAACTCCACCTTTTGGACTTTCGCTTTTTTTTCTAAAAGGAGTTGCCGGGGATAGCATAAAAACAGCAGAGATTTATAGAGGGATAATCCCCTTTATACTGCTGCAAATTTTAGCGCTTGGGCTGGTTATGCTATTTCCGGATTTAGTTTTTGCATTTTTATAGATTTGTAACACAAGCAGATGATAGTTAACATTTAAACAGAGGATTTAATTATGAAAGATATTCTATACGCACCGTGGCGGGATGAGTATGTGGCAGGAAAAGAGGTTGAGGGTTGCGTTTTTTGTCATATAAGCTCACATGAGAAAGATGATGAAGAGTTGCATGTACTCTATAGAGATGAGCACTGTTTTATAGTGATGAATCGTTACCCGTACACTCCCGGACATTTTATGATAATCCCTCATCTTCATACCGACAAGTTAGAGGAGCTTCCAAGTCAAACATGGCTGCACATAAGCGATTTAGCGCAAAAGAGCGTCAGGCTTTTAAAAGAGGGATTTGGTGCTAAAGGAATAAATATCGGGATGAATCTAGGAGAGGTTGCTGGAGCTGGAATAGCCGAGCATATCCACATGCATTTAGTGCCACGATGGGATAGAGATACAAACTTTATAACTTCTATTGGACACAATAGAGTCTATTCTACTGATTTTGAGAAAATATATAAAAAGATTAAGCTTTTAATTCCAAAGTATATAAAATAAAAAGTAGGAATTTTTTACGTGGATGGGGTAGAGGGATTCGAACCCCCGAATAGCGGCACCAAAAGCCGCGGCCTTACCGCTTGGCGATACCCCAATAGTTAAACAGTAGTTTTGTAAAACGGGTCGAATTATAAATATACTCGCCTTATAATGCCCTTAATTATTATAGAAAAAACACTATAATATACTCTTTTGTAGAGGTTATAAAATAGTTGTTGCAAATATGTAAAAAAAATGTATTATTTCATTAATACTATACTTTAAAAGGATGAATTATATGGGAAGTTTAACGGTCAATAAGCAGAAATTAAAAAGATTCACAATAGCTTCAAAGCCAATCATGGAAGAGTATTTAGCAAAGGTAGATGTAGATTTAAGTGATTACACTTTTGCCGCAAATTTTATATGGTTAGCTAACAGCAGCGGATTTTATGCAATTATAAATAAATGTTTTTGTCTGTTTGTTATGACCGGCGGCGAGCTTACAATGCTTCTTCCTCCGATTGGAAAGAAAAAACATGTAAACACTGCAATTACAAAATGTTTTGAAGTCATGAATGCCAACAACTCTTCGCCGTTTTATTCCCGTATAGATTATGTTCAGGCTGCTGTGCTTGAAGAGTTTATACAAAACATTGATGAGGCACAGAGCATGTTTGAGATTCTAGAGTCTTATTTGGTTGAGAGAAAACTTGTTGATTACGTTTATGAGGTAGATGCGCTGATAGATTTACGCGGAAACAGCTACCACACCAAAAGAACTGAGATAAACAAGTTTATGAAATCTTATCCGGATTTTGTTGTTGAAAAACTAGACAGCATAAACCACAAAGACGAACTAATACACCTTTTTAACAAGTGGGTTTCTGATAGAGTAAAATATATGCCAAAAGAGGAAGCGGAAGTTTTTTTAGAGGGTATTCATCAAGAAAGACATGCTATAAAGCAGATGCTTAAACATTATGAAGAGCTCTCTTTAATAGGTCTTGTTATATATATAAACGGGGAGTTAAAAGGCTTTACCGTTGGAGAGAGAATTAACAAAGATACGGCAACTGTAATTATAGAAAAAACTGATTTTGAGATTTTAGGATGTGCGCAGTTTATATTTAGAGAGTTCTCTAAAATGTTAAAAGAGCACTATAACATCGAGTATATAAATGTAGGCGATGATATGGGATTTGAGAATCTTCGCAAGGTTAAGATGTCTTACCGTCCATTTAAGCTTGTGCCAAAGTATACAATTTATCAAAAATGAAAATAAAAAAAGCACAAAAATCTGACGTATCTTCGCTTTATGCGCTGGAGGGGGAGCTGTTTTGTAAAGAGAACTATCCTCTCTCAAGAGGTTCATTTGCTTATCATGTAAACAATAATCTGCTTTATGTAGCCGAGGTTGAGGAAAAAATAGTAGGCTATATCTTGGTATTAATTAAGCGTAAAAATGCCAAACTATACTCAATAGGAGTCGCCAAAGCTTACCGTAATAGAAAAATTTCGCAAGAACTGCTTGAGTTTATACTCAAAGAGCTACTCTCCTTAGGTTTTAAAACCCTACTTCTTGAAGTGCGCACGGATAATGAAGCGGCGATAGCTTTGTATAAAAAAATGGGCTTTAGTGAACTTAAAAAACTTAAAGCCTTTTATGGAGACGGGTGTGATGCCTGTCTGATGGAGTTAAGATATGCCAAAGGTATATTATAAGCAGATTTACAAGGATTTAAGCAGTAGCAAACTACTTAAGCTTCAAGTTATTGTTCTTTTTGTAACGACTTATATAGACTGGACGATTATGCCTTATATTGCAAAGCTTGAGGGGATGTATCTGCCTGTTTATATGATTAGTTTTTATATGCTCATCGGAGCTACGGACGGGCTGATTCAGCCGCTTTTTAAAAGAGTAAAAATCTATAATATCTATTTTTTTGTAATTATTTTAGATATTATACAGATATTTAGTTATGCACTTCTTATGGTAAATATCGTTCTTTTTACGTATGCTATTTTGAGTATATTTACCATTCAGGCTATTACATTTGAAATCTCAAGGATTCATACTATCCATTTTATGAAGGATGAAATTGAGATTAAAGATTATCTTATTCTTCGGTCATTTTTTGTTTCATCAGCGATTGTAGGCGGCGCGGTTACTGCTATGATACTCGACTATTTTAATGTTAAGTTAAGTAGCATGCTAATTTTTCTCTCACTGCTTGGGGTGTTGGCGATTATTGTTGAATATAGGCTTTATAAGAAATTCAAAAATATTTTGCAGGATGAAGATATTATCATAGAGAGACAAAAAGTTTTGCTTAATGAGAAGATAACGTATCCAAAATAGTTATTTTACGCTTTAGACGGAATAATTTTGCTATAGTAAAGAAAAAAGGTGAATTGTTATGAAAAAAATGCTATCTGGTTTTTTGTTTTTACTATTTTGCGCGGGTTTTTTAAGCGCTCAAAATCAAGGCGATTCACAAAGTGAGGGGGTGGTTGTCTTTATGTACCACCGTTTTGAAGAGCCAAAATATCCATCTACAAATATAAGAATGGAGCAGTTTGAAAAACATCTAGAGTATCTCTCACAAAACGGCTATAGCGTCTGGGCTCTCTCAAAGATTGTCCGCTATATTGTAGAGGGCAGGGAGATTCCAAAAAAAGTTGTTTCGTTGACAATAGATGATGCTTACAAAAGCATATATACGCACGCATTTGCGAAGTTTAAGGAGTATAACTTCCCTTTTACCGTTTTTGTAAACAGCTCGCCTATAGATAATGACTCTAAAAACTACATGAGTTGGGATGAGATGAGGGAGATGAAGCTTTTTGGAGCAGAGTTTGCAAATCACTCAAAAACACATGATTATATGCTGCCAAAAGAGGGGGAGTTGAGTTGGAAAAAACGGATAAAATATGAGTTAGAGAGTACGCAACAAAGACTCCATGAGGAGCTTGGAGAGGAGACAAATGAAAATCCAAAACTCTTCTCCTACCCATTTGGAGAATATACAAAAGAGACTGCTAGTTTCATAAAAGACTTAGGTTATGTAGGAGTTACCCAGACTTCGGGGGTAATTGATATTGGCGGCGATACTAAGTTTCTGCCTAGATTTCCTATGGCAGAAGCTTATGCAGATATGAATGGTTTTGTTTTAAAGCTTAAAGCTCTACCGCTTCCTATAAAAGAGATTACGCCCAAAGAAGAGCCGCTTATTTCATCTGAAAATCCGCCTACGCTTACTTTGGAGCTTAAATATCCACTAAAAAATTTAAACTGTTATCTCTCAAGTGGAGAACCATTAAGTCTTGAGTGGGCATCTGAAACAAAAGTGCTCATAAGAGCAAAAAAGAGGTTGGAGCCTCCGCGAGAAAAATATACATGCACCGCTCAGGCAAAAGAGGGTAGATGGTACTGGTATAGCCATCTTTGGATAATAAAGTAGCAGAGTTAATCTTTTAGTAAGATACTTTCTATCATCTTAACATAGGCACTATTTGCGCCTATATGCTCTAAAACATCTATTTTTATGTTAAGCTTTTTTGAACAAGCAGATGCAAGTTTGGGAACATCTTCTCTTACATGTTTGCCCGGTGCTAAAAAAAGAGGCAAAACAGTAATGGCACTGACACCTGCTGCTTTTAACTTTTTTACAGCCTCCTCAAAATTAGGTTCACAAAGTTCTAAAAAAGCTAGTTCTATGTTTAAAATATTTTCTCTTAACTTTTTTAAAATATCTATACTTGCATCATTTGAAGCTTGAACCTTGCTCCCATGTGAGAGTAAAATATATCCATTCATTTTTTAAACACCTTAATTTATATACGCAAATATAGCATAATTGGTATAAATCATCTAGTATTAACTTAAAAAATTATACTGAAGAGGATACGCTAAGCTGTAGTTTTTCTTTTTGGTTTAGTTCGTTAATATCTATATTGCATAAAGAGCATAACTCTTTTTTTGCATCTTCGCCAAGAATTTTTAAATCAACGACATAATCGACGTAGTCATCTTCCTCTGCGATTTTCATTTTGAAACTGGATATCTGCTCTTTTGTTGGGTGTGCTTTAAGTATTTTATACAAGGTTGACCTCTTATTTTAAGTGATAATGTTGATGTAGAATTGTATTGTTTTTTTTTGATTTTGCGGCAGGAAAATTAAATAGCTATGTTGCCGTTTTGTTATTTTATAAAAGTTGGATAAATGAAGTTGTTGTAAGAGTGGATTATAAATTATGAGCGGATAATTCCGCTCATAGAAAGATTACAGACCTGTAACGTTTTCTGCTTGAGGACCTTTTTCGCCCTGACCGATTTCAAAAGTTACCTTTTGACCTTCGTCTAATGAAACACGACCGTAGCCTGTGCTGTTGATTTGACGAAAGTGTACGAATACATCTTTACCGCCATTTTCTTGTTCGATAAATCCGAAACCTTTTTCGCCGTTGAACCATTTAACAGTTCCGTTTACTAATGCTGCCATTGTAATACCTTTGTGTTTGAATACACCGCATTGCTGTGGTGGTCTAAAATCTAATATGAAGCTTTTCTTTTAGTAGGCGGATTATACTGTTAACTAGGTCATCAATGTAAAGCAGACTAAAGATGTAACTCGAATCATCTTTTATTGACAGAAGTATAACTGAATAAAAAGTAAAAGTATATAGCTGAGGCTGTTTCTTTTCAAAAGTTGCACTTTTGTCTTGCTAAATGCACTCTAAATAGTTGCACTCAGTGAACTTCATGCGCTTTACTACTTTACTTTACTTAAGTTAGGTAGTCACAAATCTATTAAAGTGTCTGTTTCATACTGTTCTATTGAGCTATGATAGTAAAACATTATTATGTCTTTGGATTTTTTAATCGCGTTTAAAATAAAATGCTTTATATCATGTAACACTCAATCTATATGTTTAAAACCGACACAACCTAAAATCAATCGGTTTTTTTCTCTATATATTTAGCCCCTTCATTGACTTTGTCTTTGCTCCACTCAGCATTGTCTTTTGTGTCTTTTTTTGCACCTTGCCAAGTCTCACTACAACCACTAGTCATAAGCACTACGAACAGAACTGTTATAAGTGTTAAACTTTTTTTCATTTGAGATCCTTTTTGATTTCGTTGATGTTATCAGGAATTTTTTTTGCATATGCGCGAAGTGAATTCCAACTATTTTCAATATCTTTTTTGAGATGCTCCCATGCACCTTCACCAGCCTTACCGAGTTCACTCAGTTTTAATTGCACGATGGCGTAGTTGTTCTCGATGGTTTCGATCTCTTTAGAGTAGCTGATTCGCATATCGGCAGTAGCACTTTTGGCTTTAGCTTTTAACACATCTAGATGAGCCTTTACTAATTCCAACTCAGCCTCTATTTTTTGTTTGTATGCATCTTTTGTGCTCATATTACTTTCCTTTTATTTTAATAGTTTAATCGTTTTAGCTTTTTTAAAGAACCCGTTTAGACTCTTTATAGCCGCCTGCCTTGGATAACACGAAGTAGAATAACTACAAGCGCAATAACTAAGAGAATATGAATAAATCCTCCCAACGTATATGAGCTGACAAATCCTAAAAGCCAAAGTATAATTAGGATTATTGCAATAGTTTCAAGCATATTTTTTTCTCCCTCTTGTTAGTTAGATTTTTCTTGGAGCATAGCCCCTCAAAACCTAATTTTGTAAAGCTTTAATATATTTTTAAACTAACTTTTTATTTTTAGTTTTTACGCAAAAGATAGATGCCAACAACAAAACTAACAGCACCAAAAATATAATAAACCATTACTCTATTTGTATCTGCACCCGTAACGGCTTGTGTAATTTGTGAACCGACAGAACCGGATAGCTGATATCCCCATACTGCAAAACCAACCCCTACGACCGCTAGGATAAGACCAATAACTTTCATTGCAACTCCTTTTTCCATACCAAACTCCTTTATTCAAAAGAGCTGAAATGTTTTAGCATTGCAGATAATATTATTATACAACAATATTTCTTTTCAAGATAGGTAAATCGAGTTTTTTAATATTATAAAGTAAGTAAAAGCTTCTCTGCTTTGAAGTTTAAATTATTTTTTGACATGGGGATTATTTTTTTATTAAAGGAGTACAACTGCTATTTATTTCTTCGCGCGTGCTGTTTATTAGAGCTTTTATCTCAACGTCATTCGTAATAACTTGATTAAGTAATTTTAATGCCTCATCTGACCTGCCTGTGTGGCATAAAAGATTAGCAAGATTATTTATAGCAAACGGATACGCAGGGTCAATTGATAATATATATCTATAAATCTCTTCAGCTTTATTTATTTGATGCGAGTTGTAATAAGCATTCGCCAATGCAAAAAGTGTAGGAATATAATCTGGCCACCGCCTAATTGCAGTTTTATAGGCTATAGTTGCTTCCTTTGTCATCCCAATTTTTTCAAGATCATATGCTGCTTGCAAAAACTTTTGGGCAGTTGCAGATGCAGGTAACTCTGTAGGCGGTAAAAGTACAACTCCCCAATTGCCACTTCTTTCCCACAACGAGGCAAATGTTCCAATTGGAAGTGTTTCATTTGGTGTGTCGCCGAAATGCATTAAAATTGTTTGAGCTTTGGCATCATATCCCGTAACAGGAGCATAATGCCAAAGTGGGTACCAAGAATAACTTCTATTTACTAAGACAATAACCGGATGATGACTAGAGAGTTCAGAAAATAGTGCATCAAATGTTGGCTCAAGCGGATAAACAAGCAAACCATTAGCTCTAGCTGCTGCAATAAGTTCTATCTGCAACGTACCGCCTTTTGAAGGAATTAAGGTTCTTTCATCTAATTCATTTAACGTAAGACGTGGAACATAAGATGTTGTTGCTTGCCAGTAGGAAGAAACCATCTCAACCGACGAGGAGCCGCAAAGCTTTGAACGAGGAGCCACAAAAGGAACATCTATCTTAGATGAAGAGTAGTTATTGTTTAAAGGCAGAGGATTTTTAGGTACACAGCCACTTGATATAATCAAAATGACCACTGTAAAAAATAGAGAGAAAAGCTTGGTCGCTTTCAATTTACTAGTTGATTATAGGTTTTGTAAAGTTAAAAACTTTTGTTACTCCAAGAATATCTGTAATGAGTAAAACTATAAAAATAAAAACAATAGCACCAATTATTGACATGCCTGCATCTGCACCAGCTGGCAATGTGTCAATCTGATATGCAACTCTTGATGCTTCTTCATCCGTCATAGAAGCGATTCTCGCTTCAATAGCTTTTGAATCTACACCTAACTCTTCAAATTTCTTTGCTACATCCTCACGAGATATAATCTGAGAGAGTTTTTCTTTAGATGATATTACGCTAGATTGTCCAAGAACAGCCCCAGTAGAAACAATCTGTGCCGATAAAACTTGAGTAAACAGAGTTACACTGAGCACAAACGATAAAATAAGTTTCGAGATTTTCATATGATTTCCTTAGATGATTTTTAGCAACAATAAGAAAGTAAAACTCTCAATATGTTTTACATATATTAACCATGCTAAACTTTATTTAAACTTGGCAACTCTACTCTTATGCAGGAGTGTAAATTTACATTATGCAAGAGTGTTTAGAAATTTTAAATATAGGTTGCTTATCTTCTATTAAAAAAATAGGCTCCATAAAAGGGGCTACTTTTAGTAAAAAATTTAACAAAGATAAGACGGGAGAGCCGTAGAAAAATTGTAATTTTGGATACTCAATCCAAAGTTGGTCAAGATAGAGATACTTTATGTAAGAGTTGTCGCCTATATTGTCTTTGTTTATGTCAAATCCCTCATAATCATCCCAGTAGTTTCCCTCTACCTCGTTTTCATTTGTTCTGCCGTTACGGCTATCTGTCATGATGTTGTCCATGTTGCCAAATAGTTCATTTCTTTTTATGACATTTTTTATGCTGTAGTTTTTAAAATTTAAACCTTTTGTGCTGTAGACGATTTTATTATCCAAAATCCAGTTTTTTGTATCATGCATTTTTGGAGAGTTGTCTATGTAGAGTGCTTGATTGCACGCTCCTATACTGTTTTGTTCTACATGTATATTTGATGCGCCTTTTAAAAGTATGCCCAAACTTGTCTGTGCACCGTGACGTCCTGCTATTATGTTGTCGGTTACGTTTGTGTCAAAGCTTCCTTCAAGCATCACGCCTACAGCATTTTTTTTGATTATATTGCTCTGTATCAGATTCTTATTTGCATGTTGCGTATATATGGCATATCTGCACTCTTGTATGAAGTTGTTTGCAATAGTATTGTTGTTTGAATGCATGAAAACTATGTCACGTGATTTTATAAATCTATTGTTTTGTATCTTGTTATTATGGCTAAACCAGAGTCTAAGACCATCGCCTCTAAGACCTATACTTTCACCGTTTGAAGATATTTCATTGTTTAAAATCATAGAATTACTTACATTGTCCATAAAAATTCCAAAAAGAGAATCCTCGATTGTGCAGTTTTCTACGCTTACATGTTGCGCGTTATTTATAAAAATAGCAGAATCCATCAAATCTACTCTTGTGCCACTTTTAATTATGGTTAAATTTACTAGCTTTACATGTGAACTTTTTACGGTTATAACATTTCCCCTACCTACTCCCTCTATAATAACGCCGTCCTCTTTAGCCACTATAGTAAGAGGCTTGTCTATGACAATATTGCCTTTATAGATGCCCGCAGATAATTTTAGCACCGAAGCATCTGATGCCGAGTCAATAGCCTCTTGTAGTAAATTGGCATTTGCGCTTATGACAAATGTTAAAGAGATAAAAAGAAGTGCTTTAAACATAAATATCCTAAAAATCAAGACGAATTTTGATTTCATATTATGACATATTTAGCGATGAATACTGAAATATAAATACTAATAAATAGAATTAAGATTTTAGTAACTTTCAGTTAAGGGATTTGTCAATATCAAATCCGGCAATTACGTCTATTCCTGCATCAAGTAGTCCTCTTGTACCTCCCCCTGCACCACAAAATAGGTCGATTGCTTTTATTGTCACTAGTTTCTCCAGAGCAAAATAATATGAAATTTTATCAAAATATTGTTAAGAGACAGTTTTCACAACTCCACAACCCGTTCAAACATCTCTTTTATCTCCATCTCGTGGCTTATTAGAAATATTTGTCGGTATTGCTCTTTGATGGTGTGGAAGGCTTCTAGAATCTCAATGCGGCGGCTTTCGTCTTGACTTCCGAAGACTTCATCAAATGCCAAGAAACCTATGCTACTTGCACCGCTTAGTTCTGTGAGCGTTTTTGAGATGGCTATTCGTAGAACTAGGTTTGCTAGGTCTATTTCTCCGCCTGAAAATCGCTCTATGGGGTACTTTTTGCCTTCGTCGTAGATGAAAAAGTCAAAGTCGTTGCTTACTTCTATGTGCTGGTATTTGCCTTTGGTTATTTGAGCGTACATCTCTGATGCTATGCTTGATATCCTTGGGGCTACTTTTGAGTTTAGGCGGGTTTTGAACTCTGCTAGACTTGTTTTGATTTTCTCATAGTCGATTAAGTCATCTTTTTTGGTTTGTACTTTTTTTAGCTGTATTTCGTTGTTTTGTAGGGAGTTTTGTACAGTTTTTATCTCGCCCTCAATCTTTGCAATTTGAACTTTTATCTCATGTAGAGATGCTGTTTTTGACTCTATTGTTTTAAGTATGCTCTCATGCTCTTCAAGCTGATGCTTGTGCTTTACATCGTCATAAATCACGAGTTTAAACTCTGCTTCTTTGCTTAAAACTAGGGCTTTTAGCTCCGCTATTTTTTTATTTACAAGTAACAAGTCTGACTTCACAAGAACAACTCTCTTTAGCTCTGTCTCAAGGCTAAGTGCCTGTTTGTAATGTGGTTCTATTGCGTTAAGTGAAGCTTTAATTTTTTCATGCGCCTTTTCATCGTAACTGTACGCCTCAAGCTCCTTTAGCTCCTCTTTGTTTTTTATCCCTTTTTGTTCTATCTGTACAAAATGCTCTTTGACAATTTTGAGGTCTTGAAGTTTGCTCTGTATGATTTTTATGTTGCTTGTAAGTTCTGAAAACTCTTTATCTTTTGGTTTTTTTTCTGCTTCAAATGCAGCTTTTTGAGTCACTACATTTTGCAGTTGCGCTTTATACTCGGCTATCTTTTTTTGATGCGTCTCATTTACCGCATCTACAAGTGAGTTGATGACATTGTCATACTCTTCTAGCAGCGGTCTTGTGCAAGTTGGACATGACGACTCACTTCCAAGTTCACGAAGTTTGTTAATCTTTTGGTTTGTGAGGTCTATCTGCTTTTGCTCACTCACTATCTCGGCTTTTAGTTCACTCTCTAAGGCTTGTTTGGCGTTTATACTCTCTTGAAGTAGGGCGATATCTGTCTCTAAGTTTTTTGCACTAAGTAAAAACTCCTCATACCCATCACACGCTTTCTCAAGTGTCTCAATGTCCGCCTTAGACTTTTTCCACTGCTGTTTTAACTGAGCTTGCTCTTTTAAAATCCCCTCTTTTTTTATGTGCAACTCTCTTAGTCTGTCTTGCTCTTTTAGCTTCTCTTGAAGCGCTGTATACTCTGTTTTTAAGGGTTGGAGCTTTTTAAGTTTCTCCTCTTTGTCCTCTAGCTGATGAAGCTCGGCTGTTAGCTTTACTTGGTTTAGAATCTCTGAGCTTTTGGTGTTTTTGAGAAGTTCGAGTTCTGAGAAGAGTTTCTGTTTTTGCTCCTTAGTTTTAGCGAAAATTTCAAGCTCTTTTTTTATGCTCTGCTCTCTAGTTTTTATGTGTTCAAGTTCTTGGTTTTTACTAAGAACATCTTTAGAAAGAGCCTCATTTGCTGCAGCGCTCTCTTTTATCTGCTCCTGTTTTAGCTTTATCTCATCTTCACCTAAAAGCACCTTCCTAAAGGCTTCTATCTCCCTCTTTAGCTCTCTACTTTTCTCAATAAGCTCTTTTTCCACAAAGTCTATCTTTTCAAGTCCTAAAAGCTTTCTTATCATCTTTTTTCTATCTTCATTTTTTAGCGCACTAAGACTTGTTAGCTCTTTTTGAGAGGCAAAAAGCGTGTGCATAAAGGCATCTTTACTCATCTTTGTAAGTTTTACTATGGCGGCGGTAACCTCTTTTGCTCCGCTTGTAGTCAACTCACCATTTTTATAAAACTTTGCATTAGCACTCATGGTTTTTCCGCGAAACTCTCTAACGACTCTGTATAAAATAGCTTCAAACTCAAACTCAAGTTCTACTGAAACTGTCTCTTTTTCATTTGCGTTTGCATTTCGCAGAAGCTCCTTGTTTCCTCTTGTCTTTGCTTCTCCGTAGAGTGCAAAAAGTATAGCTTCAAAGATGGTGGATTTTCCGCTCCCGTTTTTACCGATGATGCCGATAAGCCCCTCGCCAAACTCTATTGTCTTAGAGGTGTATTTTTTGAAATTTTCTAAGTGGAGTCTAGAGAGGATCATCATGAGTCTCCTCGTATTGTGCAAAGAGCTCTTGAATCTTTGGTTTTAAGCGCTCAAACTCTTTTTCGTTGCTATCTTCTTTTATATGTTCTATAAAATACTCTTCCAAAGAGAGAGCTTCAATACCTTCTATATTTGCTTCATTTATGCCTTTTTTAAACTCTCTTTTTACACTTACATGTAGGGCTTCGGCGAAGAGTTTTTTTATCTCTGCATTTTGGATATCTATGGATTGAAGAGCAGTTAGATTTGTAAGTCTTACCTCTATAAGAGCATCTTTTATATCGTTTGTGTCAAGTTGTGAAGCGGAGTTTTGATAATCTTCACAATCAATCTCTCTAAGAAGAATAGGGCGGATTTTTATCTCTTTATACTCTATATGTAGGGCTTCGTTGAGTGAGACAAGCACAAATCCTTTTGAGTTTCTTTTATCGTTCAGGTTTGTTCTCTCTGTTGAGCCACTGTAAAAGACATTTTCATGTTTGCTCACTTGAGAAAAACCGTGCCAGTGCCCGAGTGCTACATAGTCCATCATCTTAAAAATATACTCTTTGTTGGCTGGGTAAACCCACTCGCCAAACTCCGACATGAGATAAGTTGCACCAACGGAGCAGTGCATCATCATGATATTTTTTTTGTTTTTGTGGATACTTTCTTCGCAGAGTTCTATCTGAGAGAGTGCTTTTGTCTCATCGTTCATGTGGGGTAGGGTATGAAATATCACACTCTCAAACTCCACCTTTTTGTACTCTTGAGTGTAAGATACATGTATGTTTTTAAAACTCTCAAATATCTTTAAAATCGGCGAAGAGAGGTTTGTTTTAGGCGTTGAGTGATTTCCGGCTATAAGTATAAAAGGGATATTTAACTCATCTATTCTCTTAAACTGCTCAAGCGCAAAAGTTATGGCACGGTTTGAGGGACTTGAGCGGTGAAAAAGATCTCCCGTGTGGATGATGAAGTCTGGTTTTATCTCTTTAATCTGCTCTATAACTTGAGAAAAAGCATCATAAAAATCCGCTTCTCTTTGGTTGATATTTTCATCGTTTAAAATGTCTAAATCGTTAAATCCCAAGTGAGTATCGCTAAAATGGATGATTTTCAACTGCTTTTCCTCAAAATTATATTAAACAACAGACGTTTAAAGTTTTTACTTTTTGCTAAAAAATTTATAGTAAAAATCTTTTATAATCCTTTGTTTTGCGCTACTGACGGCTAGTTCTCCGCTCTTTATAGTTCCGCTTCTCACTGTTGTTCCGGCAGCGACCATCACATTGTCTTCAAGTGTTATAGGAGCGATAAGTTGAGAGTCGCTTCCTACAAAAACATTTTTACCGATAGTGGTTTTATATTTGTTTATGCCGTCATAGTTGCAAGTGATAACTCCAGCTCCGATATTTGTTCCCTCATCAACAGTTGCATCGCCTATATAGCTTAAGTGCCCGGCTTTTACGCCTTTGAGAGTGGATTTTTTTATCTCTACAAAGTTTCCGACATGCGTGTCTTCTAAGCTTGAAGCAGGGCGAAGGTGAGCTAAAGGACCTACGTCAGAGTTTTTAACTATGCTCTCTTCTACGATGCTGTGCGCTTTTATGTGGGAGTTGATTATTTTAGATGAGCCTGTTATGCGGCAGCCGTTCTCAACAATACACTCACCCTCAAAAGTTACGCCCTCTTCAATATAGATGGTTGAGGGAAGCTGCATGCTCACACCTGCTTCCATCCATTTGGTATTGATTCTCTGCTGCATAATCTCCTCTGCATCTGCCAAGTCTTTTTTGGAGTTTACACCTTTAAAATGCTCTTCCTCAACCAAAAGAGCAGAGATGCTTAAGCCATCTGCTTTTGCCATAGAGATAACATCTGTTAGGTAGTACTCTTTTTGGGCGTTATTGTTAGTGAGTTGTGGAATATATTTGTTTAAAATATCTTTAGAAAATAGGTATATACCAGCATTTACCGTAGTTATTTGTAACTCTATGCCTGAGGCATCTTTTTGTTCGACTATCTTTTTAACTTGCTCCTCTTCAATAATTACGCGGCCGTATCCATCAGGGTTTTGCAGATTAAATATAGACATGAGGATATCAGAGTTAGTATTTAAAAATCCATTAAGAGCATTTGGGGTTATAAGCGGCATATCTCCGTTTAGAACTAAAACTCTTTCATTTTTTACAGATATATTTTTCATAGCACCACCCGTTCCCGGGAAGTTTATATCATTTTGAACAACAAAATTTATATCATTAAAATATGAGTTCATAGATGCCATAACAGACTCTTTTTGATGCGCTATTACAACGGTTATGTCATCACTGATTTCACGGGATGCTTTTACTATAAAATATAGCATCTCTTTGCCGCAAATAGAGTGTAAAACTTTCGCCTTAGCGGACTTCATTCGACTACCTTTCCCGGCAGCTAAAATAACGATGCTTATTTTGTTTTTGTTCATTTTTTAACTCTTTTTTCTAGGTGTCAAAATTATACCGATTGGCTCTTGTGTTTGAAATTAAATCAGTAAAATTCCCCTTTTATTGTGGAGCCTAATATTTTTTGTGGTATTATAAGCTCAATATTTTGTCATAAGGTATTTGAATGGATTTAGGTACGGTCATTGGTATTGTTTTAGTCTTTGCACTTTTGATGGGTGCTATGGCTATGGGAGTAGGCGTTGGCGCTTACATGGATGTCCCTTCTGTTCTTATAGTTGTAGGCGGCAGTATTGGCTCTTTGATGATTTCATTTAAGCCGTCGCAGATGAAATCTTTTGTCAAAATTTTTATGGTAGCTGTTAGACCGCCTGAAGAAGACAAAACAGAGCTTATAAAAAAACTTGTACAGTTTGCTACAAAAGCCAGAAAAGATGGTATTTTGGCACTAGAGGGCGAGGTAAATGATGAGTCTAATCAATTTTTAAAAAAGGGTCTCTCAATGGCAATTGATGGCAATGAGCCGGATAATATCAGGGAACTTTTAGAGATTGAGATGGAGCAAACAAGTACGCGTCATAAGGTAAACGGTTCCATTTTTAGTCAATGGGCTGGGCTTGCAGGGGCTATGGGTATGGTCGGAACGCTCATAGGTCTTGTTGCCATGCTTTTAAATATGGCTGACCCATCTGCAATTGGTCCCTCTATGGCGGTTGCCTTACTAACTACCATGTACGGTGCTATTATTGGTAATGTTGTTGGTACTCCTATCGCAAATATTTTAGGCATAAGAAACGATGAAGAGACACTCGTTAAAGAGATGATTTTAACCGGGATTATGTCCATTCAATCAGGAGATGCTCCAAGAGCATTGGAAGCAAAGCTCTTAAGCTACCTGCCTCCAAAAGAACGTGTGAGTCAATATAACTAATGGCTAAGAAAAACAAATGTCCCGAGTGTGAGAAGTGTCTTCCAATGTGGCTGGCAGCCTTTGGGGATTTAATGTCTTTGCTTCTATGTTTTTTCGTTTTGCTTCTCTCCATGTCGAGCATGGATGCAAAAAAAATATCTGAAGCAATCGGCTCTCTCTCTGGTGCTATGAGTGTTTTAGAGGGCGGCATCAAAACAGAAGTTTCTAAAAGACGTATCCAAGAATCAACTCCTATCGAGTCTGCAGATGAGACAGATGAGCAGGTCAATAGAGTGATGGCTGCTCTAACAGAGATAAATGAGATGACTAAAGAGGGGGATGGTCCCGCAGTCTCTCTTGAAGAAGCGCAAGACGGCTTTGTTATTGAACTCCCTGCTGCTTTGCTTTTTAAATCAGGAAGCGCTACTATTCAAAATGATGATGCGTTGCTTTTTTTAAAAAGAATAGCACTTATAGTAGGGGAACTTCCAAATCAGACAAAAGTAAGCGTACAAGGACACACAGACAATCAAGCACCCGGCTCGGGAGCTCCCTTTAAAGACAACTGGGAGCTCTCCTCCGCTAGAGCTATATCTGTTTTGCAAGAACTGCTTTTAAACGGAGTTGATCCAAAACGCATAAACGCAGCAGGATTTTCAGAATTTTCTCCAAAAGCTACAAATGTAACCGAGAGCGGCAGAGAAAAAAACCGCAGAGTTGAGCTGCATTTTTATGGTACGGATCCAGATGATAAGCAAAAAGTTCAGAAGAGTGTTTTAGAC
>NZ_JALNZY010000083.1 GCF_023229105.1 Sulfurimonas sp. | reverse complement strand
TGCACTAGAGTTACCTATCTTATATGTGGGAACAGGCGAACAACCCGAAAACTTAACCCCTTTTGACAAGTATGAGTTTGTCGAGAGCTTGCTTGATGCTATTTTTATAGAAGAAAACTAACATTACACTCTACAAAAATAGCTTCAGCATATAAACAATCATTCCAAATATGACAATTTGTCATATTTTCATCATCTTCAAAACTATAAGTGTATAATTCTTCAAATACCTCCAAAAGGCTAAAAAACATGTCTAAAAAAAAGATTCTTTTTGAGTGTCAGCACTGTGGTTTAACAACTCCTAGATGGATGGGAAAATGTACAAACTGCGGAGCATGGGACTCTTTTGTAGAGCTTAATGAGCATCAGCAAGAAGTTGTAAAAAAGACAAAATCAGCTTCTAGTTCCTCTGCAAAAGCAAAAAGCATCAACGATATAAAAGAGGAAGAAGTATTTAGATTTAGTTCCGGAAATATTGAGCTAGATATGGTGCTTGGCGGGGGCGTTGTTCCCGGCTCTCTTACTCTTATAGGCGGAAGCCCGGGTGTAGGAAAATCAACCCTACTTTTAAAGGTAGGCGGCGATATAGCCTCAAGCGGAAAAAATGTTCTTTACGTAACAGGAGAGGAGTCGGCAGGTCAGATAAAGCTTCGTGCAAATCGTCTAGATGCAAATCATAACTCCTTGTATCTGCTAAGTGAAATAAGGCTGGAGCAGGTTTTAACAGAGCTTGAATATCGTAAATATGATTTTATAATTATCGACTCCATTCAAACACTCTACTCTGAAAATATCTCATCTGCGCCCGGTTCGGTTACACAGGTCAGGCAGATTACTTTTGAGTTGATGCGCATCGCAAAAGAGAAAAATATCGCCATCTTTATTATAGGACATATCACAAAAGAGGGCTCAATTGCCGGTCCAAGAGTTTTAGAGCACATGGTAGATACAGTTTTGTATTTTGAAGGAGACTCCTCGCAAGAACTTAGAATACTCAGAGGATTTAAAAACCGCTTTGGACCGACAAGTGAGATAGGCGTTTTTGAGATGAGAGGCGATGGGCTCGTCTCTGCGACAGATGTTGCATCACGCTTTTTTAATCGCAACTCAGAGCAAGCAGGTTCTGCTTTAACGGTTATTATGGAGGGTTCTCGCCCCATAATATTAGAGGTTCAAGCGCTTGTATCAGAGTCTCACACGGCAAACTCAAAAAGACAAGCTACAGGTTTTGATACAAACAGACTAAACATGCTCTTAGCACTCTTAGAGAGAAAGCTTGAGATTCCTCTCTCTGGCTATGATGTCTTTATAAACATTACCGGCGGCATAAAAATAAGTGAAACCTCTGCAGATTTAGCTATTTTAGCTGCAATCATAAGTAGTTTTAGAAATCGTGCAATCTCTAAGCAAACAGTTTTTATAGGAGAGGTTTCTCTAGTAGGTGATGTTAGAGAGGTGTATGCCATGGATGCTAGACTAAAAGAAGCAAGTATGCAAAATATCTCAAAGGCACTAGTTTCAAAAAAGCCTCTTGAAAAATCAAATATCAAAACTTTTATCGTCGATGAAGTTACAAAACTTCTTGAATGGTACTGATTGCTTAGACATTAAAATCTGTTTTAATGTATTCATTGTATAATTTTAAAAATTTTAAAGGAATTATTAAATATGGACGCACAAGTAAAAAGTGAAGAGAAATACGCCAAACTATCAATTGCATACGAAACAAAAGAGGAGTGTGAACTAGTCTGCTCTACGGTTGATAAAATTATTGCAAAGTATGATATAAAACCTCTGACATATACATGTAATATATCTGATACGAAAGATGTTATGGTTATAGAGTACCAAGATGACGTAGATAGAATTGTGGGTGATATATTTGAGGAGATTATAAAAACTCTCGATATCCCTATTTGTGATTAATTGCACTTATTTAGATAATAATACATTTTTTGATATACTAGCAAAATAAAATCAAGGAAAAACCATGGCTGCTGAAGAGAGCAAAGAAGAGAAGAAAAAATCAAGTAAGATGTTAATGATTATTATCATTGTTGTTTTAGTGCTCATTGTCATCGCTGGTGCCATAGTTACTGTTCTTTTATTGAGCGAAGATGATAAGAGTGCAAGTATTCAACAAAATACTTCTCAGCAAGTTCAACAAACTCAACAAAGCACATCATACAGAGCCAATAGAGACTCTGAAGAAACGGTTTCAAGAAAATTAAGTGAGATTGGTATTTTATATCCGCTTGATACTTTTACCGTCAACTTAAAGAGTGATGCAGGTCGCCGTTATCTAAAAGCCACTATCTCGCTAGAGCTAAACGGAAAAGAGCTTACTTCTGAACTTGACAATAAATCTCCTGTTGTAAGAGATAGAATTATAAGGATTTTAACATCCAAAACCCTAGAGGAGATCTCCTCTAAAAAAGGGAAACAAAAAGTCTCAGAACAGATTATTGATACATTAAATTCAATGATAACAGACGGAAGCATAAAAGGTATATACTTTACAGAGTTTGTTATTCAGTAAATGATAGGTATAGATCTTATTAAAACATCTCGTATGAGAGGTCTTATTGAGCGCTTTGGAGAAAAAGCTCTTAAGAGATTTTTATCGTCATCTGAAATAGAGCTTGTAAAAAATTATAAAACTGCCTCAGGTTTTTGGGCTGCTAAAGAGGCATGCGCAAAAGCTCTTGGCGTAGGAATCGGTTTAGAATGCAGTTTTAAAGATATGATAATATATAAAACAGCAAATGGTGCCCCAAAACTAAAAGTATCAGATAAACTTTTAAAAAGATTTAGTATTTTAAATATTAGTCTCTCTATTACGCATGATGGGGATTACGCCATCGCGGTTGTTGCAATAGAATCAACCGCCACCGACAAAATCAAGTAGTTCTAGCTTATCCATATCTTTTAAGATATGGCTCTCCCAACTATTTTGTTTCACTATATCCATATTTACGGCAGCTGCCATAACCTTACCGCTTAAATTTAACTCTTGAATAACTCTCTTTAAAGTTATGTTTTGAGAAAATTCTTTTATCTCGCCGTTAATTATAAGTTGCATATACTCTCTTTTTTACAATAATATCTTACTTTGTTGAATATTCGATAAAATTAAAGATATAATATTCTACCAAAAAAACTTAAAAGTGATTAATATGTTAAATTCTAAAGAGTTATTGGCACATACAAGAAATTTGTCTCTCCTTTTTGCGGAAGACCAAGATGATTTTAGAGCTAACACAACAGAGATACTTAAAACTTTTTTCAATAAGGTGCATAGTGTTTCAAACGGTGAAGAAGCCATAAGAAAATATAAAGAGTTTTATAAAAAAGAGTCTAAATATTATGACATTATTCTCTCAGACATTCAGATGCCGCGTGTCAATGGAGTAGAATTGGTAGAAAATATTTACTGCATAAATCCACACCAAATCATAATAATCGTATCGGCTTACGACGATACAAAATATCTACTTCCACTTATCAACCTAGGCATAGAACGTTTTATTAAAAAACCTATTGACTATCAAGATCTTTTAAAAGTTCTATTTAATGCATCTAAAAAATTAATTTCATCAAAAAAAGAGGATTTTGATACAAATCAGTCTTTGATAAAAATAAATAGCTCCTCTACCTTTAATAAAAAAACAAATATATTGCAGGTAGACGCAAAAATAGTAATATTAACAAAATATGAGATTATATTTTTACAATTTCTTAGTGACAATGTAGGTATGATATACTCAAACGAAGATATTACCAATCACTACAGTGAACTCAATGAAAATTTAGATATCGCAAATATAAGAAAACTTGTCTCAAAACTTAGAAAGAAGCTGCCTGAAAACTCTATTGAGTGTATTTATGGAATTGGTTACAGAATAGTACCGACTCTATTCTAATCTGTTTTGCCAATGCTTACAATAGAGAGTATTGGCTGATTTTTTTAAAAGTTTGTTCTTTAGTCTGTGCTTTTTAGCTATTTGGTAGTCGGGATAACTCCTATATATCCCTCTCCTTTTATATTTTGGATAAAGGAGTCGGGTAGAATTTTCTTCAGATCTCTCATCGTAGATAAAATCGTACTATGTGAGATATCTTTACCCTCCCAGACATAATCTCTTAGCATATCGAATGTGACTAAACTATTTTGATTTTTTATTAAAATGTATAAAAACTTTTTTTGTGTCAAGCTGAGCTTGGAAGGAGTCTCATCTTTTAGTAATGTGCGATTTTGTAAATCATATCTAAAGCTATCATTAAGCTGTATATGACAATTGCTTGATTTTTTTGGATTACTCCGCAACATTCTGGCTTCAAGCTCGGCTAAATCAAAAGGTTTTTTAAGGTAATCAGCGGCTCCTAGTTCAAAAGCTTTAAGCACTTTTTGTACATCTGTCAGGGCACTTATAAAAAGAGTTGGGGTTGAGATATCATTTTCTCTAATATACGTAAGAACTTCAAATCCGTCAATTTCAGGAGTGTTTATATCTAGTATCAGGCAGTCGTAATCATGCAGATTAGCATATTTTAGTAGCTGCTCCCCATTTTCAAAATCATCTACCTTATACCCTTTGATATTTAAAAACTTTTTAATATTCTGCCTTAGATGCAGTTCATCTTCCATTAGTAATATTTTCATTTTATTTGCGGTAATTTTATTTTCATACAAAATAATTCATTATTCGTCTCGGCAACAATATTGATATCGTTCTTTTTACATATTGACTGGACAAGTTCAAGACCGATACCAAGTCCGAAAATTTCCTCTTGCTGGCGATTATATTTTTTAAATATCTTTTTAACATCTATATCTTTAGATGCCTGATTGCAAATTAAAAATACCCATTTATCCCCTTTTTTACTGATAGATATATTTATTTCGTCATTTTCTTTTGTATATTTAATAGCATTTGAAATAAGGTTGTCCAAAACTCTACCCATCTCCTCTTGATTTAGTAAAATTGGCATCTGTTGCGGCATATTTATGTTAAATCTCAAAGAGCGGCTCTGGGCTGCTAAGCTGAAATATTGGACTCTTTGATTAAGAAGCAGACTAAAATCAAAAATACTTTTTTCTCTTATTTTATTGGAGTAGCTGATTGAGTAGTATAAATCATCATAGATATTCTGCAGAGTCTTACATGCGGCAAGCGACATTTGAGTATAGCTAGTTTTTTTATATTTCAACTCCTGCATCTGCATAGCCGAACTTATGATGCTAAGAGGTGTATATAGTTCATGGAACGACTCCTCCATAAGCCTTTTTAAATTTGCAAAGAGTCTTGCTTTTTGCAGATGTGTCCCAACTCTGGCAATAAGCTCTTTTGGATGAAACGGCTTTGCTATATAGTCGGTAACACCTGCTTCAAACCCTTTTACGACATCCTCTGTAGTATCTTTTGCTGTTAGAAAAATTACTGGAATATCTTGAGTAAGCTTATTTTGCTTTAGCTCTCTAAGAACCTCATAGCCATCTATTTGAGGCATTATTACATCAAGCAAAATTAGCTCTGGATGAAAATTTTCGATGATTTTTAGCCCCTCTTCCCCATTTAAGGCAACTCTTATATCATAGTTGTAGGGAGAGAGAATCTCGCTAATTAGCGAGAGATTTTCTTCTCTATCATCAATGATGACTATTTTTGACCCTAACGACTCTTTGCGTATCTCTTTTGGCTGGGAACTTTTTTGTGCAACATCTTTTGCAATCTCCTCTTTTTTGGAAGATAAAAGAGTGGCTATCTTAGAAGCTGCCCTCTCCATGGAGATAGCCATTTTTTTTTGATCTTCACAAAGGTCCTCTTCATCCTGAAATATTTGTGAATATCCCAAAATAGTATTTAAACTATTGCGAATGTCGTGTAACATTTTTGAGGTCAATACTATAGAGTCCATAATCATCCATTTTAAAAACATTAAGGCTATTTTACCAAAATTAGCCTATTTTGCATTCTTTTTGCATTCTTGTTTGATTTAATACACTCAACAGAGTTTATTAAAAGAGTAGTAATGGAAAAATTAAGACTTCTTATAGCTGATGACGATGAAGACAATCGTTTAGTTTTAAGAGCTACATGCAGAAATTTGGAATGTTTTGAGATTAAAGACGCAGTTGATGGTCTTGAAGCTGTAGAGATTGCGGAGTCATGGCATCCTCATATTATTTTGATGGATATTATGATGCCAAGAATGGATGGTTTTGAAGCGTCCAAAATTATAAAAGAGAGATATCCTCAAACTGTTATTATCGCAGTAACTGGCGTTCTTGATTCTCGTGTTGAAGATAAGATGAGTCTAGTAGGTGTCGATATATATATCAACAAGCCCATAGACAGGGAGCTAATTCGTTTTAAACTTCAAAGTATTGCTTCCTCATTTCGTTTGAAATTAGGTGGTTTTAAAGACAGAAATAAAAAAATAATACTAAACCCTTTTAATTCAGACATTCCTTCGTACAAAACTATCTTTGACATAGTTGATGCAGAGGCGATGATGGAGTTTGGCATGTGGCTCTTTGACAGATACAACGGCAAGGTTACAGCAGTATCAAGCAAGTTTGACAAAGTCATTGAACTCTTTTACAAGCTCATGAGCAAAGGTGGCAAGATGACTATTATAGTCGAAGAGAGCTATGAAGAGTTTTACATCACAATGAAGTTTGAAGAAGCAATCGTTTTAGAGCAAAAAATCTTAGGTATGCTCAGTGAGTTTGGAACAGAGGTTATTGTCCAAGAAAATATCTTATGTGCAAGATTAAGCAAGCCTATTGAGAGAGAAATAGCTGCACAAGATCTATTACAGCAGATGCAAATAAAGAGAACTTCAGCAGAGAATATAAAAATTCAGCATACAAATGAGAGTGTAAAAGAAGTCAAAGTTATTGAATCCAAAGAGAGGGTAAAAGAAGTCAAAGTTATAGAACCAAAAGAGAGCATAAAAGAAGTAAGAGTTATAGAATCCAAAGAGAGAGAGCTTCTGCATCAAAGTTTTATCCGTAAAACAAGTGCAGCAGATTATGTTGATGAAATAGGTGATATTTTAGATGAGATTCTTGAACTCTCAAGCATAGACGAGGAGTGGAGAGAGGGACTCAACTTGATTGAAAAAGATCCTTCTGAGAAAAACTTTATAGATTTTGTTGATTCTGTTCTTAATATCTATGTTCGTGTTATCAATAATCTTTTTGAGTTTACCGCTCTTGCTTATGCACTTACTTCTTTGGGAGTTTTTATCAAAGATAGCGCAAAGATTCTAAGTAAAGATAGTTCAAAAACAAAAACAATGATTATGCTTTTTGAACATTTAGGTGAGGATCTTACTTCGTGGAGAGAGCATATATTTGTTTTACAAGATACGGCGGATATTCATTATCTTGATAGTTCATTCTTTAGTTCGTGCATGCAGATAGAGGGAATTATCTCTAACAAAGAAGTAAGTGCGGATGATGAAGATTGTATGGAATTTTTTTAAAAAAAACAAGGAGAGAGATAAATGGCAAAAAAAGTAATTATTGTTGATGATTCAAGAGCGGTTATTGCAACGGCGGAATTGGCTTTGGAGGGGATGATAAATTCTAAAACAATAGAGTTTAAATCTTATCTAAACCCAATGGAACTTTTAGAGGCACTACAAAATGGAAGTGAAAATTTTGATCTTCTTATCAGTGATGTAAATATGCCTCAGTTAAACGGGTTGGATCTTGCACGTGCTATTAAAGCAGACGAGCGATATAAAAACAAACCGATTATCATCTTAACAACGGAGAGTTCAAACGAAATGAAAATGAGTGGAAAAGAGATAGGTGTTACGGGCTGGATGGTAAAGCCCTTTAGTGACGACAAACTTGTAAAATCTTTACAAATGGTCTTAGGAGTCTAATTATGGATAAAAATACAACACAGTCAAGAAGGGAGAGATATCTCACTTTTCATATAGGAAGCGAGCAGTACGGGATAGCGATAAACAGAATCAAAGAGATTATCGCAATGATGAGCATAACAAAAGTTCCAAATATCCCAGCATACATGAGAGGGGTAATAAATTTACGTGGTTCGATTATACCAGTCGTTGATACAAGGCTTCGTTTTAACATGGAGCATAGAGAGTCAGATATGCACACGGCTATTATTATCGTCGAGGTACAAAAGATTAGTATCGGGTTTATCGTAGATAGAGTCGAAGAGGTCTCTTCCATCGAATCATCAAGTTTGAGTGAACCTCCGAAATTCGGAAGCTCAATTGATACGGATTTTATATGTGCAGTTGCTCAAATAGAGGATTACGTAGTGATGATTTTAGATGTGCTTAAGCTTTTTGAAGCTGATGAGCTGGTCGGTATTGAACAAACACAAACACAAGGAGAATAGAGATGAATTGGTTAGAAAATATGGTTTTACAAACAAAGTTAATGTTACTTACGGGTATTTTAGTGATAGCTTTAGCTATTTTGGGTTGGATGGGATATAGCGCAACCGTAAATTGGAAAACAGATGTAGATGAGATTGGAAACTTACGAACACCTTCTCTTATGAATGTAGGGACAACTAGAAATGGTATCCAGTTAGCAATTATTCAACAAAATAGAGTGCGAGGACTAAAAGAAGATCCAGATAGAACAGCAAAAATAAATAATGCATTAGAACAGATTAATGCAGCATTTGAACGTGCTGATGGTGGTATAAAAGCTAATGAAGCACTTGAGCAATCAGAAGCAGTAAAAGTTGAATGGAAAAAGTTTAAAGAGGGATATGCAGGGTGGCTAGCAGAATCAAAACGCTTTAATGCTAATATAGAAAAGATTATCAAAACGAGAGACCTTGAAGAAGTTGAAACACTTTTTCAAGAGCTGACACAAAGTATAGAGAGTGTGCGTCCCGTTCGTACAACAATGCTCAATGCTATCCAAGAGGTTTATAATATCAACAGAGATGCTGTTAAAGA
>NZ_JALNZY010000004.1 GCF_023229105.1 Sulfurimonas sp. | reverse complement strand
CTTGGTTTCCTTTGAGTAAATTGTGGCGATTATACAAAAAGTATATTAATAAAAGACTGAATAGTGTTATAATTCGCCCCAAAAACATAACCAAAAAGATAACGAAAAAAATGATAAAAAAAATCCAAACTATCAGGAATGGTTACAACCCTCTACTTTTTGATTTCGCCTGCGGAGTTATAACCGCACTCCTTTTTAGCTCTTTTATCTATTTAGAGCATTTTGGTATAACTCTAAAAATCATTAACACTCTCTTTGGACTCTTAGCACTTGCTCTGCTTTTATATATTCCAAAAAGGGCCGTTTTAGTAGCAGGTTTTTTTATAGGTCTTCTTTGGTTTTACTGGATAGGATATAGCTTTAAATATAATGACGTAGGCTATATGACACCTATTATCACTCTCCTTTTTGCACTTATTTACATGCTTTTTTTTGGTATTTTAGCTCTTACTAAGAGTGTAGCTATAAGAGCTTTAGTGCTCTTTGGTTTAAGTTTCGCAAAGCCATTTGATTTTAACTGGCTTCAGATAGAGTTACTCTTTGTAGATAGCTACTTTGGAGTTTATAAGTATCAGCTTTTTCTTATACTTCTTGCTCTTAGTCTTTCTTTTTATATAAAAAAATCCTCTTATAAATATGCTCCGCTTCTGCTTCTATTGCTTAGCATAAACATCAATCCTGCCATCCAAAGAGAGGCTCCGCTAAAGATAAAACTAGTAGCAACCGACATACCTCAAGAGAAGAAGTGGCAAAAAGAGAGCCTTTTGCCAACAATCAAGCTTGTATTTCATGAGATACACGAAGCAAAAAATAGCGGATACGATTTGATTCTCTTTCCTGAATCCGTTTTTCCGCTGTTTATGAACAAAGCGCCGCAAATAATACAAGAGCTGCAAAATCTCTCTCAAGATATCACTATTGTTGCCGGTTCACTTCTTAGTGAAGGGGAGTTAAACTATAATGTAACATACAAGTTTGACAAGGGAACTTTTGAGATAGCAAAAAAGTTGGTTTTAGTACCGTTTGGGGAGTATATTCCGCTTCCAAAATTCGCACAAGATTTTATAAATGAGATTTTTTTCAGTGGCGCATCAGACTTTAAAACGGCAACCAAGCCGACTGACTTTACAATAAAGGGAGTAAAGTTTAGAAATGCCATCTGCTACGAAGCTACCTGTGAGGAGATTTATGAGGGAGAGGTCTCATATGTTCTAGCCCTTAGCAACAATGCGTGGTTTGCCCCATCTATTGAGCCGACTCTGCAAAAGCTTCTTATGAAATATTACGCACGAAAAAACGGTGCTACAATCTATCACAGTGCAAACTACAAGGGAACTGGAATTATAAAGTAACCTTTATTTGGTATAATTCGACCTTATTTTAAAAAATCTATTTTATAGGGATTTATAATGATAAATCTAAAAAATCCAAGTCTATACAACAATCGTGAAATTTCATGGCTTCAATTTAACACAAGAGTTTTAAAACAGGCACAAGATGAGTCACTTCCGCTTTTAGAACGCCTTAAATTTCTGGCAATATATGGAACAAATTTAGATGAATTTTACATGATTAGAGTTGCAGGACTTAAAAAACTTTTTGCTGCTGGCATCATAGTTTCAAGCGCCGACAAACTAACCCCGCTTGAGCAACTTCGCGAGATAAGAAAGTACCTTCATCAAGAGCAGCAAGTAGTTGAGCACTGCATGAACGGGATTTTAAAAAAACTTGAACCCGAGGGCATAAGCATAAAGCTTTACAAAGATGTAAATCAGCACCAAAGACATTATCTAAACAGATATTTCAACGAAAACATCTACCCTGTAATCATACCTATAGCTGTGGATGCAACCCACCCTTTCCCGCATCTAAACAACCTTAGCTTCGGGCTTATAGTAAAACTTCAAGATAGCGATAATACAGCAATCGAGAGATTTGGAATCATCCGAGTACCTAGAGTTTTAGAGAGATTTATTGAGCTTGAACATGACATCTATGTTCCTATAGAGAGTTTAGTTGCCGAACATGTAGAGGACCTTTTCCCGGGATATACCCTCATAAAATTTGCATCTTTTAGAGTTACTAGAAATGCTGATATAGAAATTGAAGAGGAGGAGGCTGATGACTTCCTGGAGATACTTGAAGAGGGACTAAAACTTCGCCGAAAAGGTGCTATGGTAAGACTTGAGATAGGAAGTGACGGGGATGAGGAAATTGTAAACTTTTTTAACCGCCATACAAACGTATATAAAGATGATATCTATAAATTTCATACTTTTTTAAACCTCTCAAGTCTTTGGCAGATAGTTTCAAACAAACATTTTGCCCATCTTTTAACAGAGTCGTTTAAACCAAAAACGCTTCCCCCGCTTGATAACAATGAAAATATATTTACTACTTTGGAGAAGCAGGATATTTTACTATACCACCCGTATGAGAGTTTTGACCCCATCGTAAAACTGATTCAAACAGCGGCAAAAGACCCTGATGTCGTATCTATAAAGATGACTCTTTACCGCTCAGGAACAGACTCCCCAATTGTTAAAGCACTTATGAGTGCAAGCGAATCCGGCAAGCAGGTAACCGTTATGGTCGAACTTAAAGCGAGATTTGATGAAGAGAATAATCTTATCTGGGCAAAAGCGCTTGAAAAAGCAGGCGCTCATGTTATATATGGCATCAAAGGCTTTAAAGTTCATGCAAAAGCAACGCTGATAACAAGAAGAAAAAACGCTAAACTTAAGCAGTACGCTCATCTAGGAACAGGAAATTATAATCCCTCTACCTCAAAAATATATACCGACATGAGCTATCTGACAAGTAAAGATGATATAACAAACGATATGACTAGATTTTTTCATTTCTTAACAGGATTTAGCAAAAAGGGCAAACTTAATGAGCTGTATATGTCGCCCTCACAAATAAAGCCAAAGGTGCTCTCACTTATTCAAAATGAGACAAGAAAGGGTGCAAACGGAGAGATTATTGCAAAACTAAACTCTCTTGTTGATGAAGATGTTATCAGAGCTCTTTACAAAGCAAGTCAAGCAGGCGTAAAGATAAATCTTATTGTTCGCGGTATCTGCTGCTTAAAAACGGGGATAGAAGGGGTAAGTGAAAACATCAGAGTTATCTCTATACTTGGAAAATATCTCGAACACTCACGAACATTTTACTTTAAAAACGATGAGACGGGTGTTTATATCTCTAGTGCCGACTGGATGCCAAGAAACCTTATGAGACGCATAGAACTCTTAACGGCGATTAAAGACAAAACAGCAAAAGAGAAAGTTATTCAGATACTAAGACTTCAATGCGCGGACAATACTTTAGCACATGAGCTTCAAAGTGACGGCTCCTATAAAAAGATAAAAAATGATGGGCTACCAAGCATCAACAACCACACTCTTTTAGAGGATTATGCAAATAAAATAACAAAAGCCTCCGTAAAAGAGAGCGCTCACTTAGTTAAAGAACTTATGACAAATATATTTACGCAGGAGCCTTAAGCCATGCTATACGACTTTAAACAGATGAGTCCAAAAATCGGAAAAAACAGCTGGATTGCACCATCTGCCGATGTTATCGGGGATGTTACATGCGGAGAGGATTGCTCTATCTGGTTTGGGAGCGTTGTAAGAGGAGATGTTCACCGCATCACAATAGGAGACAGAGTAAGTATTCAAGATTTGAGCATGGTTCATGTAACGCACTATAAAAAAGATGACAAAAGTGATGGAAATCCGACAATAATAGGCAGTGACGTTACAATTGGACACCGTGTTATGCTTCATGGCTGCACTATAGAAGATGCTTGTCTTATAGGAATGAGCGCCACTATACTTGATGGTGCTGTTATAGGCAAAGAGTCAATTGTTGGAGCCGGGGCGCTTGTTACAAAAAACAAAATCTTTCCCCCACGCTCACTTATTATGGGAAGCCCTGCAAAAGTAATCAGAGAGTTGTGCGAGGAGGAGATTAAAGAACTTTACGCTTCTGCATCACGCTATGTAGAGTTTAAATCTCACTACCAAAACTAGATGCCAGAATATTTTATATTTGCAGATATCATCGGTATTACTGCTTTTACAATAAGCGGTTTTTTAATCGCTATAAAAAATAACTTAGACATACTAGGCATACTTATAGCATCAACACTTACCGCTCTTGGCGGCGGTATCATCAGAGATGCCATACTCAGCTCTGCGCCTTTGGCTTTTACCTCTTTGCATCCAGCTCTTACACTTATTACGACTATTTTTTTGGCATACATCTTTAAACTTTATAAAGAGAGTTCCCTTGAGAGAAAATGGATGTTTGTCGTAAGCGACACTATTGGACTTGTAGCCTTTAGTATAACCGGCGCTCTTTTGGCGATAAATGCGCAGTTTAATTTCTTTGGCATAATTATTTTGAGTTTTATTACGGCAGTCGGCGGAGGGGTTAGCAGAGATATTATGATAAATCAGGTTCCAACAGTTCTTATCAGCGATTTTTACGGCTCTATCGCAGTGATTGTCGCATTGCTGCTAGGAACGCTTAACTTTTTTAATGCAATTAATGAAATTAGCATCATGATAGTTGCTCTTCTTAGCATAACACTAAGGCTTGTGGCGTTTAAAAGAGGCTGGCATCTGCCGAGGCTTAACTCATAAAAGCTCTGTTAAAGATTTTTTAAAAGTTCCTCTTTTGTAAAATTTCCAAATAGCGGCTTTTGCAAAAACGACTCATCTTTACTTGAGATAAAAAAGAGGCTCGGAAAAGATTGTGTATAAAAAAGTTCTATAGGGTAGCTGTTTTCATTTTCGAAAAAGACGACGACCGCTATATATTTTTTATTTACCTCTTTTTGCACCGTTTTATCGTTAAAGAGGGTAACAAATATATTTTTACATACTGCACACTCTTTTTTTAACACCAACAGCATTATCTCTTTTTTCTCTTTTTTTGCTTTAAACAGTGCCTTATCAAAATCGTTTTGCCACCGTATATTATCTGAAAGAAGTGCTGACACACTCAAGAGCAGAACAAAAAAAATCTTCATTAAAACTCTCTTTGCATACTCACAAGCTCAACTACATTTGGATCTAAAAGGGTAGGAAACACCTTTTTTACAGCATCTGTTACCCATTGTGGATAGATTCTGAAGTTGAGTTTTGCACTAATTTGCAGCGGGTAGACACTATTTTTATCTAGTACAAACCTCTCGACTCTTCTCTCCCCCGCAGGAATTCTTGTATCACTTAGAAGTATTTTATATTTCCAAAAAAGAAGTCCGACCGGGTTACCCTCTTCATCGCCAAAAACTTTTTGAAAAAATCTGCTTCCCTCTTCTACGTTGCCGTTTTCTTTGAGTTTTCCACTTGAGAGAACAGTGTTGCCGTCTTTGTCTTTGACACTTACCTCCAGCCACATCTCCCTAAAATCAGCCACCCCTGTCGGTAAATGATGCCCTGCGCCGATATTTTTAACACCTACTTCCAAAACTCCATCTTTTATATCGATATCAAGTTTTGCAGATGTTCTAAGAAGCTGCAGTGCCTGCTCCTCATGCTCTTTATCTCTAAGTCCTGCCAAAAAGTGGTTTGAGCCTGCAAAGTAGTGAACTTTCACATCCTCTTTAACTACTCCTCCATCCGTCGAAGTACCTTTTAGGGGTGCGAATTTCCCCTCTTCTAGGTACGTCATGTGACAATCTATACAACTCTTATGCTTTGTTTTATCCTTTGGATTGTTATATGGCGATTTGTTCCACTCCTCAAATGTAGAGACAATTTTTATGCCATTTTGAGGATGAAACTCATCATGACAGGAGGCACAATATCTACTCTCTTTATAAAGCTCTTTGGAGTAACTTTTTTTATGAGCATCAGGATTTGAGTTAATCAGTTTTTCACTAAAGTAGCGCCCCATATCCGAGTCGCTATCTTCAAATGCGTATTTTTGTCTCTCAAGGGAGAGCTTATAGGAGGCATTTCCCTTACTCTTTGCCTCTGTTATTTGATGACAGGTGATGCATGAAACACCCTCCTCAACCCTAAAGTTGCCATGTTCTTTAAAATCATCCTGAAGTGTTTTTGCATTTTTTTCAAACATCTCGGCGCTAACAATATTGTTATCCATGGCATGTGTTGTTTTAGGATGCCCCAAAGAGAGGGCACTTGGATTGTGACAGCTCATGCACCATTTACGAAACTCCTGCCCCTCAACCTCTCCTGCTAATGTCTCTAGTACCATATAGTAAGGGTTTGAACCTACCATGTGCTTATGGTTAGAGTTGCTCCACTGCTCAAATATTTCACTGTGGCAGGATTTGCATTTCGTAGAGTTAGTCCAATCCTCACTATGATATTTTCCTGTTTTTGTCTCTATCTCAAGAAGTGAGAGATCTGTTATTTTGCTATAAGAGAGTGCCGGATATGCCGTTATAAATAGAAAAAGAGCCATCAACGGCTGCATACTTTGCTTCTTTAATGCAAAAATATGCCATAAAAAAAGAGCCAACAAAACAAATGAGCCAAACAGATGAAGATTAAAAGAGAGTATTCCCAAACTATCTCCTCCTGTATTGCCCACTAAAAAGAGGTATAAACCGCTAAAAGTAACAAGGACAAATGCACCAAAAAGCAGCCAGCCGCCAACGCTGTTTATCTTTTTGACAAAGTAGTATCTGCGTATATGTTTATAAATAAAGGAGTCCATAAAAAAGAGCATTATCAAAAGAGAACTTACTATATGCAGCGGCTGAATGATTTTAAAACTCTCCCATGAGATACCAAAAAGTTTAATCTGTAGCGCACCTGAGAAAAACATTATAAGCACCAAAACTTTTACAAAAAATCTTCTCATTTGTCATCCCCTATTTTATACTCTACAATATCGCCCTCAAGCGTTCTAAAAAAAGCAACTATCTCATCAATCTGCTCAAGCGTAAGATGCCGCCCTATCTGATGCCTTGCCATAACATCTACTGCTTCTCGAATTTTTGCAACAGCCCCGTTATGAAAGTAAGGAGATGTTTTTGTCACATTTCTAAGTATCGGAACTCTAAAGAGGTGTTCGTTGTTTTTTCCTAGATAACCGCCTTGATTTTTAAAAGGAAATTCCCTATCAAATCGTTTAAGTTGTGGAAGTAGCTCAAAGTTTGGCTTAACGTCATAGAGTTGTGCAAACTCTCTAAGCGGAAATCTCTGAATGCTCTGTCCGCCAAAAGCAATATCGCTATGACATCCTTTGCATCCAAAACTTATGAAATTTGCCAGCCCCTTCTTTGCTTCTTCACTTATCGCGCTGTTATCTCCTTCCAAAAATCTATCATAAGAACCTCTTGTTACAAGCGTTTTTACATAAACTTCTATCGCCTTTGCTGTATTTTCAAATGAAATGCCCTCAGAAAAAGCTTTCGCAAACAGCTGCATATATTTAGGACTCTCTTTTAATCTTTGCTCAAGCTCTTGTGGCGCGATATTTAACTTGTGCGGGGCTTGAAGCGAAGCCGCACTCTGCTCTTTTATGCTGCTTACCTCGCCGCTCCATGTAAAGTGCTTGGCAAATGCCGTATTTAAAATAGTTTGTGTATTTAAAAGGTATGGATGTTTTGCTCCCGCATCACCTTGCGAGAAGGTAAATCTATCAACCCCGCTTTGGTCTTGTAGATGGCAAGCCGCACAATCAGTAATTTTTGTATCTTCTTGTGTAAGCATCTTCAGCATTGCACCTCTGTTTTTAAGGTCTTTATCAAAAGAGTGGCACGTTGCACAGCTTGTTGTTTTTGTTTTTGAGATATTTGTATCAAAAAACAGCTCCTTGCCCAGTGCAATTTTTTCATGCGTCATAGGGTTAGATGCATCATCTACTAACTCTAAGAGCTTCTCAAAGGAGGCAGGAACAGGCTTTAAACCTTTACTCAGAGCCATCTCTCTTAATCTCTCGTTGCTATAGTTTGGAATCTTTTTATTTGGCGTCAAAAATGCAATAGTAACAACAGTGCATAGAACCGTCATAGCAATGATAATCGAATATAGAAGCAACTTTTTCATCTACTCTCCAAACATCTATCTTTTTCTAAAAATAAGCTAATATTCAAAACAGTGCCGCGCTTTGAAGTAAGCACACTAATGTTCGTTTTGGCATCAGTGATTAAAAGCATTTTTAATATAATAGACTCCCTTTTTTTTAATACCCTGAGTATATAAAAAAAAGACGCAACAATCAACTTCACATATCAATTTTGAAAATTAAATTATGCCAAAAGAGATTAATTTACCGCTAACCTGTTATTTGCTACTGTAATATATCTATCTTCCAACTCGCAGCCAATAAAATTTCTTTTATTTCGTTTAGATGCGACAGCTGTTGTTCCTGAACCCATAAACATATCTAATACTAAATCATTCTCATTGCTTGAACCGAGGATTGCTCTTTTTACTAACTCCTCTAGTTTTTGAGTAGAATGAACTGCTCTGTTTGTTTGGGGGTCTTTAATCCTTTCTTTGCCTTGACATTGTGGCAAACTCCAAACGTCTCTCATCTGCCTATCTTTGCCATTAATTGCTTTGTCCGGATTTATCAATTTTAAAGTCTCATAATTAAAAGTCCATTTTTTACCTTTAACAGCATAAACAATAAACTCACTTGAGTGCGTATATGTTCTTTTTGTAATAGATGGCATTGGATTTATTTTAGCCCAAGTTATAATGTTTTTAATAGAATATCCAACTTGCTTTACTGCCATTGTGACTTCACCGATATTATGAAGTGAGCAGCAAATATATATAGATGCTCCATCTTTTTGAATATCAAATGATTTTTTTATCCACTGATAAGTAAAATTAAAATATTCATCCTCTGACATAGTGTCCCAAGCTTCATTGACTTTATAAAAAGCTCCGCCTGTAGTATTGTTTTTTAAATTTAGGTCTGAGCCGGAGAGGTTGTAAGGTGGGTCTGTAAAGATTAAATTTGGCGATATTTTTTCTTTATATAATCTATCTAAAAAAGACAAACAATCTTGTTTATAAATTTTATTTATCTCTAGTATGTTTGACATATAAATAATCTCTCATTATGTATTGATAAGTTTGTTTTACCGGTTGAAAAAGGTTTATGTTTAATACTCTCAACAAATACCTTTCCTTTTTTCTCCAATATGTCAATTATTTCTGCATCAGACATTCTTGCATTTGACCTATCATTGCCTTTTTTTGCCATATCTGAATATGACAATATAATATATTTTGCTTTTGCTTTATTTATTAAATCCCCAAAGGCATTGATTGCTGTTTTTAAACAATAATCAGAATTATATTCTTTTCTATTGACCATTTTAGAGGCAACTCCCTCAACTTCTGGTTTATCCCATTTAGCTAAGTTTTCTATTAGATGATATGCAGAAATATATTGTCTTGAATTATATGGCGGGTCTAAATATAAAATATCTACTTCTTCTATATCGGCTATGATTTTATTTGCATCAGCATTTAAAATAATATTATTAACATTACTTTCGTTGTCTATGCTAAGTGGCTTCAATTTAAAATCATTCTGCATTATTGATGTTTTTTTAAATGCATCATAATGACCGCAGGTATTAGCTATCTTGTCAATAGAATAAATTAGTGAAGTTATTAAAATATATTTTTCTCGTTTTGTTATTTTACTAGTTACCTTCTCGATTTCTTCTCGTATAGCACCTATTTTTCTTGACACCTCAAGTGAAAAAAACTTATCCCCAAAACTTTCAGAGAAATAGTTGTCAGTAGGAATTAAATTATTCAAATAATCTAATAATTCAAGAACCCTAATTTCATCATATATGTCATCAGAAAAGAAAGCATAGTGAATTATATAGTTTGAAAACAACATATCGTTAGTAATTATTTTTATATTTTTTTTGTTAAAATGATTTGCAACTACCCCAGTGCCAGAGAAAATATCTAAAAAACTATCATACTTCTTAATGTGTTTATCTATTGAATTTTGTATAAATTCAAGTATTTTAGTTTTAGAACCCAAATATCTTCTATTGTTTATAATAAAATACTCAAAAGGCTTTTCTAATATGTTTTTTTTATTATCTCTCATATTCATTATATTTTAGTAAGAACTGCTTATAATCGTACGCATTGAGTGGTTTAGAATATAAATATCCTTGAATGTTAGGACAACCCTCTTGGAGTAAAAAATCTCTTTGTTCTTGAGTTTCTACGCCCTCTGCAATAATGTCTATTTGTAAATTCTTGGCTATAGAAATCACAGAACGAACAATCGCAACATCTTCTTTGTCATGTGGAAGTTCATCTACAAAACTTTTATCAATCTTTAGTTTGTCAATTGGCAGACGTTTTATATATGCAAGCGAAGAGTGTCCTGTACCGAAATCATCTATAGAGATGCTAATTCCTAGTTTTTTTATTTCATTTAGGATTAGTACAGTTGCATCTGGATCTTTCATCATCTCTCTTTCTGTAATTTCCAACTCTAATCTTGAAGCATCAAAGCCTGTCTCTATTAAAATATTTTTTAAATCAGCTATCATCTCTTTTCCCTCAAGCTGTTTTGCAGATATATTTAGGGATAATTTTTTTATATCTATCCCCTCCTCTTGAAAAATCATTAATTGATTCATGCTTTTTTTCATCATCCAAAGATCTATTTTAATTATTAAGTTTGTCTGCTCGGCAATAGGTATAAAATCAGCAGGTGAAACAAATCCCAACTCTGGAGAGTTCCATCTTATAAGCGCTTCAGCTCCTATGATTTTACCCGTAGCAGTATCAATTTGAGGCTGGTAAAATGCTTCAAACTGATTCTCTTGAAGTGCGATTTTTAAGTTTTTCTCTAAGATAACTCTCTTAAGTGCACATTCACTCATTTTTTCATTATAAAATTGATAAGTATCTCTTCCAAGCTCTTTAGCCTTGTACATAGCCGTATCAGCATTGCTCATTAAGAGATCGGCATCAGAGCCATCGCGTGGAAAACAACTGATTCCTATACTCAAAGTAATACTAAACACATTGTTTTGGAGTTCTATTGATTGTTGAGTAGAATATATAATTTTTTCAACAATGGCTACAAGATTATCTTCCTCGACATTTTTCAATAAAATAGTAAACTCATCTCCAGCTAACCTACAAACTGTATCTTCAGCTCTAACACTCTCTTTTAATCTCTTTGCAATACTTTTTAAAAGTATATCGCCCATATAGTGCCCATATGTGTCATTAATATCTTTAAATCTGTCTATATCTAAAAATAAGATGCTAAATTTAGACTTTTGTCTCTTGGCCCTCGTTATAGCATGTTTCACTATCTCCATAAATAAAAAACGGTTTGCCAAACCAGTGAGTGCATCATGATGCGCTAAATAAGTAAGTTCTTTTGTCTTGCTTCTGACCATATCTTCTAGTTTATAATTCAACTCTTCTATGAGATTTTTTTTAGATTGAAAATATAAAAATAAAATATACCCTATAAATAACAAGCCTCCAAATATTAAAAACAGTGTATTGCGAATTTGAAAAATATCATCTAAATTTATGTCATCTAAATTATACGACATAATAAAATATGCCATAGGTTTGTGGTATTCATCATTTAGCTTATAAACACTCACAATCGAATGAGATGAGAGGCATATACCAAATCCCTCATCACAATTTATGACACCTTTTACGGATTGTACCTTTATGTACTCTAATAATTCTTCATCAGGATTATCATTAACTATAAAGTAGTTATCAATAAACTTATTTTTATTTACATATACTAATTGATCCTTGTAAGATTCATCTATCAGCATAATAGTATGTTCTTTGTTCTCTTTCATTTTATCAATTATGGAGTCAAACATTCCAAGAGTCTCAAAGATACCGATAAAGACATTATTGTCATAGATTGGAACCATTGTTTTAAGCGAAATAGCAAATTTACCGGCACTAATAGAAGTGATAATTTGTGGGTTTTTTATCATTTTGTCTATATCTGTACGAGCTTTTACTAAACTATCTCCAGTTTTGTCACTAAAACTTCTATAAAAACTTTTTCCCTGCGCATCTACAATCTGAAACCAAATATTTTTTAGATTAGTATTTTGTTTTAATTTTAAAGAGAACTCTTTTAGACTTATATTTAATTTATCTTTACTTAAAAGTGCATTTTTTATTTTTTGATCTTCAGACATCGCTAAAGACATTTGCAAGATAGAATCCTGCTTTTCTTTAATCAAAGCCTCAAGATGCGTTTTCATATTTTTAGAAATCTGTAAATATCTCTCATTTATCAAGGCTTCATTTTTACTAGATATTAACATATAACCAATAAGGGCAATCGATACCAACAGCAAAATTTGGAATATTAACTTACTTAATTTAGCACTATTCAATAAAGTAACACCCTCTCCAAATAAAATTGTTAACGCATAATTATTAAAATTGAACTTATTATATCAAAAACTATAACAAACTAAATGATTGAGTAGGCTATTTTAAGGAGAAGTAGAGGATTGTTGAATTGTTTTGTGACAAATCTCAATCCTCCAGTAACATTTATTATTGTCGAGTAACTTTTGTTCTTGTAAACGACAATTATGTCCTGTAGTCGGCGTTTATCTTGACATACTCATGTCCCAAATCGCAGCCGTACGCTTTAAAACTGCCATCGCCTACACCTAAATCGCAGGCAATAGTAAATTTTTTATGCTGCATGACGATAGCGCACTTTTTCTCCATCTCCGCATCAAAAAGAATCTCTCCCCTGTCATAAACACAGAGATTGTCAAATGAGATTTTCAGTCTCTCTTCATAAGCCTCAACTCCGCTAGCACCGACAGTTGAAGCGATTCTTCCCCAGTTTGGATCTTCTCCAAAGAGTGCAGTTTTAACTAAAAGCGAATCAGAGAGTGCTTTAGCGACAATCTCTGCCTCTTTTTCATCTTTTGCCCCTGTTACCTTGTATGTTACAAGTTTTGTAGCACCCTCGCCGTCACGAACCATCTCTAACGCTAAAAAGTGCATTACCTTAAAGAGTGCCTCTTTAAATGCCTCCTTGTCATAAGCACCGCTTCTGCCGTTTGCCAAAACCAAAACAGTGTCGTTTGTGGAGGTGTCTCCATCTACGCTTATGGCGTTAAAAGTAGTTTTTACAACCTCATCAAGAAGCTCTTGCATCTCCCCTTTAGTTGCTTTTGCATCAGTTGTAATAAAGCAGAGCATTGTAGCCATGGCAGGATTTATCATCCCTGCCCCTTTTGCAATTGCTCCTATATTAAAGCTTTTGCCGTTATCTAGCTCCACCTTAAAGGCTATCTCTTTTGCGAATGTATCAGTTGTCATGATAGCTTTTGAAGCACTTGCGGAGTCTCGTTTGCTCAAATTAAAAAGCTTCATTCCCTCTATAATTTTTGCTTTTGGAAGTCTTACGCCAATTACTCCCGTTGAGCTCATGATAGGGTTTTTTATATTTGAGCCACATGTTAGCAAGACCTCTTTTATATCCTCAACCCCTGCTTTGCCTGTCATTGCATTTGCGTTTTTTGAGTTTATAAGAATAAAGTTTGTTTTAAAATTACCCATTTGACGAAAATGTCTAATCGGCGCCGCGCACATCTTGTTTGACGTAAATACCGAAGCCACTTCACATGCATCTTCGCTATAAATAAATGCCATATCTTTGGCACCCTCTTTTTTAAGTCCGGCACTTACACCGTCGGCAAAGAATCCATCACTTGCGCAAACTCCAGCTTGCGAATATACTATATTATACAAATTTCAGCTCCTTTGGCTTCTCTCTTCTTCTTAAGAGCTCTTTTGTTATGTTAATACCATGTTGTGTTCCTACAACAAGAAGTTTGCACTCACTCGTTATCAAAACGTCGCCTCTTGGCATCGTTATAAATTTTCCATCTTTTTTTGTAATACCCACTACCGAGGTGTTTGTTATATCTCTGATATGAGTCTCTTTTAGTTTTTTAAGAACTGCCCAACTATACTTTGGCACCTCTATCTCTTCCATGTTAAGTGGATTATCGCTCCTATACAAGAACTCCTCAAGAAGGTTTTCCATATCCGGGCGAGCTGCCATAGCACTTACTCTCTGCGCTGTTAGCTTTGTAGGAGATATTACCGTATCTGCTCCGAGTTTTTTTAGTTTATCAACATCGTTCATGCTCTCTACGGAAGAGATTATATAGTAAGGTCTTGGAAGAAAATGCTCCTTTTCAAAAAGCCTTACAGAAGCTATAAGAGCAATATTGTCAGATATTGAACTAGAGAGCGTGATAAGACCTTTCGCAGAGGAGAGATGCGCTTTTAGCATAGTAAGCTCTGCATGGGGTTCCGCCTTTAGATATGTCGTATAATTATGCTCTTCAGCCCACTGATGTATCTCTTCTCTGGGATCTATTACAACAAAAGGTATGTGATTTTTTCTCAACTCTTTTGTTACCTCAAGGGTGTACTCATTATGATAACATACGACAAAGTGCTTTTTTAACCTTGCTATACTATACAGCATTCTTCTCTCCTTGACTATTCTCTTAAGCTCGCCTCTTCTTACAACATCAACAACAATACCGATTGCAACAGTAAAGGCGGTAAAACCCAAAATAATAAGCGTTACGGTAAATATCTGTCCTGCGGCCGAAAATTCACCCTCTTTTAAAGAGCCGAATCCAACTGTAGTAAACGTATATCCAGCTTGAAAAACTGCATCCATAATGGAGTAATTTTCAATATAAAAATAGCCTAAAGTTCCTATTAGCATAAGCAACTGAATCAGTATAAGCGGCATTCTAAATGGTAAAAGTTGGGAATATAGCTCATTATTGAGCGTTATGTGGGGTTTGGGAGATGACTCCCAGTGTAGAAATTTCCGAATCTTCTCTAAGAGATTCAAGTCAAATTCCTAATTATACTTACTTAAGAATTTTTCTTAAGTGTACGCAACTCTCTTGCAGAAATTTTAATCTTTTGAGTTGTACCGTCATCTAAAGTGATACGTACTGTTCTAAGGTTTAACAAAAAACGACGTCTAGTTCTATTTTTAGCATGAGAAACATTGTTTCCGCTCATTGGACCTTTGCCGCTTATAGCGCATCTTCTTGCCATATTAGCTTCCTTGTATTAAGTTTTATTAAAGTTGCGAATTATATCTAGCCTAAACAAAACTTCTGCTTAAGCTAAACTGTGGGATATCTTTTAGAAAACAACCCAGACCCTTTTATATTTTTCTTATACGTTTATGGATAAAATAAACAAAATCAACATTATGTAGCGAGATATGATAACAAAAGAACAAGTAGCCAGTTTTATAGAAAAAATTCCGCCAGAACCAAAAGTTCTAAATGCGACTTTTGCACTTCTAAAAAGTGGGGAGTTAGTAAAAGCCGCAAAAGTTGCCGAAAATGACTTGGCACTCAAAACATACTTGAAAAATATAGTCAACAAACCTATCTACGGGTTTAAAAATGAGGTAAGTGATATATCTCAAATATTTGGCATTTTGGGTGTATCTCTATCGCAGCAGAACGTTTACAACTATATGATATCTCTCTTGAGTCCAAAGAAGTGGACTCTGTTTAAACTAAACGCACACCTCTTTTATGAACTTCAAGCAAATCTCTCAAAGAAATGGCAGATTATCTTGGAAAATTTAGAAATTCAGGACAAGGAACTCTACACTGCAATAAGCCTTCTTCCTGCTAGCATTATCGTCACGGAAGCTCTTTTTAGTCAAAATATAGAAGATGTAAATCTTTTGCGAAGTACAAAAGCACTTGATTACAATACTATTTTAGTCCGTCTTTGCGGCATTGACCTTTTTGATATTTGTGAAGAGATTGCAAGAAAATGGGAAATGGATGAGAGTATTTATAAAATAGTTCAGGCTGCCTCGGGAGTAAAACCATCCACCGATAAAAAGATAAATATGCTTGGAAAATGGATGCATCTTCTTCTTTTTTATGAACTCTCAAAAGCGCCTTACATAAAAGCGGGACTAAATGATTTTGTTGATTTTCAAGTTGGCTATATCAGCGACATTTATGATGAGTTTGCATCTCTTATGGAGATCAAATGAGAGCGGTAGTTAAAGACGGTATTGCAACATTTTCGCCGCAGGGTTTTTTAGACGGGAACAACGCAAATGCCTATTTAAGCATCGAAGATGTGGAGGCTGCAAAGAATTTAAAAACAGATATGATTTTAGTATCACTAAAAAAAGTCGTTTTTTTTAACCGCAACGGTTTGGATATTTTTATCAAACTCTTTTCAAAGATTCGTAAAAAGAACATTGCAACCGTGGGATTTTGCGACTATGACCAAAATAAATATGATGCAATAATGAGATTTTACAAAGGCGATATAAATTTTTCACTCTTTAAAACTCTAGGTATTGCCTACCTCTTTTCATCAAGCTATAAAAATCTAAACAAAAGCGTCCTTATATATAGCGAAGATGGATCTCAACGCTCCGCAATAGCAATTGAGCTCCATGACAACGGGCACTCTCCCTCGATTGCAAAATCTTTAGAAGAGTATAACGAGAGAAAAAATAGTTTTGATTATGAAATAGATTTAACATTTTTGGGGCAGATGGGACAAAAAATTGCCACAAGAGTAAGTGGAAATGCAATTATCTATACCGTCTCCTCCTTTTTAGATATAGAAATAAGCGATAATTTTAATATCGAGTACCATAACAACTCGCTAAATGTAGGCTTTAGACTTTTTATTTTTGATGCCTACAAAGTCATCAGCATGAATGTACACGCGCTTAATTTTTTCTCCAGACTCTCAACTTCGGCTGCCGAATACAATGCAACAATATGTTTTGTTGGAATGAAATTTGATAAAACTCAAATATCTTTTAAAGAAAACATGGAAGATGCCGGAATACTTTTTTATAATCACATGGATGATATACTTCAAAATAAAAAACTCTTAAAAGAGCTCGGTGCCAGCAGTGCGGCAAATATAAAAAACAAAAGAACTCTAAATAAAGAGAGTGTAATAGAATTACCAAAGTTCATAAATGCCGCAGCCGTTACTATTGAGATGATGACAAATTCAAAAGCAGTAAAAGAGTCTGCAGCTGTTCAGAGTTTAACTATTGATAAAAAAGAGGGTAAAATCGCAAGTTCTATCGGCTACTACGGTGATCTTGACGGGATGGTCGTATTGGTTTTTCCCTCTGCTATTGCAAAAAAGGCATGTGAACTGCTTATCGGTGAAGACACCAATGATATAGAGTTGATTTTAGATACTTTGGCAGAACTTGTAAATATAGTCGGAGGAAAGATAAAAACTCTACTTGCAGATGAAAATATATCCGTAAACATTACTCTGCCTAGAACATATCAAGATATAGAGAGCCTTCTTGAAGTTGTACAAACGAGGAAAGGAGTTCAAGTAGAACTCTCTTTCAATGGCGATAAATTTTTGTTTTTCTTAACAAGATAAAAGATACAAAATTGTACAATTTCGCTAAATTATAAAGGAAAATTAATGTTAGTAGCTCCTAGTGTTTTATCGGCCGATTTTGGTAACTTACAAAGGGATGTCGAAGCTATCTGTGAAGCTGGCTGTGATTTTGTACATGTAGATGTCATGGATGGCCATTTTGTTCCAAATCTAACAATAGGACCTGTTGTGGTATCTGCTATTGCTAAGTGTGCTACAAAACCTCTTGATATTCACCTTATGGTTGAGAACAACACTTTCTTTGTAGATCTTTTTGCCCCTTTAAAACCCGAGTATATCTCTTTTCATATAGAAGAGGAGAAGCATCCGCATAGACTTATTCAAAAAATTCGCTCTCTTGGCATAAAGCCGGCAATTGTTTTAAATCCTCATACTCCGCCTGAAACACTTGAGTATCTGCTTGGCGACTTAGATATGGTTCTTTTAATGAGCGTCAATCCTGGTTTTGGTGGTCAAAGTTTTATAGATAGTGTAATTCCTAAAGCAAAAAAATTAAGTGCCATGAGAGATAAGATAAATCCAAATTGCCTTATAGAGGTTGATGGCGGCGTTAACAACAAAAATGTTGCTCTACTTAAAGAAGCAGGTGTAGATATTGTCGTTGCAGGAAGTTATATCTTTAACCACACAAATAAAAAAGAAGCTATTGAGAGTTTGCAGATATGATTTTTTATACGAAACATAAAGCTTCAATGACCACAGCCCTTCAAGCGAAGGCGAAGGAATTGCTTCCTTTGTCAGACGGATAAGTAATGCGTTGTAAAATTTGCGGAATTACATCTTATGCTGATGCTATGGCGGCGATAGAAGCCGGTGCAGATGCGCTAGGCTTTGTGTTTTATGAGAAGTCTCCTAGATATATTTTACCTAGTGACGCTAGAGATATCATAAAAAGACTTCCTCCTTTTGTAGAAAAAGTTGCACTTTTTGTAAACAGTGATGCACAAATTATAAATTCCTACTGCCAAGAGGCGGGAGCAACTCTGGCTCAAATCCACTTTGAAGCTCCAGATGAGCTTTACGCGCAGCTTTTTGTTCCCTACATAAAAGTGATACGTGCAAAAAAAGCTGAGGATGTTTTAAAATTTAGTGAGGAGTACAGACTCGTTGATGCCTACAGTGATACCTACGGCGGAAGCGGAAAAAAGCTTAATCTTGATTGGTTTGAAAATATTGACTGCTCAAAGATTATTTTAGCGGGCGGACTTGATGCAAACAGCGTGTCTTCTCTAAAAAAATATGGTTTTTACGGTGTAGATGTGAGCAGCGCAGTGGAGCACTCTTATGGCAAAAAAGATGCCTCAAAAGTCAATGAATTTATCAAAAATGCAAAGAAGTAAATTATAATCATGCTTAGTAACGACTTCTCTTTAGATGCAAAAAGCATTCATAAACTATCTTCAAAAGGTCTCTCCGTAAAAACTCTAAAGGAGCAGATAAATGAGGATTTAGAACTTCTTCTTCAGCTTTGGCACTCGCAGGGCTTAGAGATTTTAAAACAGCAAGGAAGCTTTTACTTTGCAACTAAATTTATCCCGCTAAAAGATGCTGAGTTTTGTATAGTTGATATTGAAACAAACGGCTCTAAAATAGAGAAGCATCAGATAATAGAGATTGCCGCCCTAAAGATAAAAGATGGCAAAATAATCGGCGCTTTCGACTCTCTTGTTCACTGCAAGGAGATAAATTCTCACATCAGCGAGATTACGGGCATTGCTGCTGAAGACACGAAAGATGCGCCGACTCTTAAGCAGGTTATGTATGATTTTAAAAACTTTTTGGCAGACTCTGTTTTTATTGCTCATGATGTAAAATTTGATTATAAATTCATCTCACAAAGTATGCAAAAAATGGGCTTGGCACCTCTGCTAAACAGAAGTTTGTGTTCCCTCTCTTTAGCTGAGAGAACCATTGAATCATATAGATATGCTCTCTCATACCTCAACGAAGTCTTTAGTCTGCATCCAAGTGCAACGCACCATAGAGCTATGAGCGATGTGCTTACTACATACGAACTATTTAAGTTATCGCTTACAAATTTGGATGAGAGTATAAAAAGTGTTGAGGATATTATTAAATTTTCAAAGGAGGCAAAAATGCTTAAAAGACCGAAGTTTGACCCTCTTCTTAAAGAGAATCAAAAGTAATTACTCGCTATAAGCTCCGACACTTATTAGCTTAGTGTATCGCGCTTGCATTCTCTCTTCTTCAGAGATGCTGCGAAGTTTTGTCAGCTCCTCTAAAAAATACTCGCCTATTGCAGCTGCAGCGCGATCTTTATCTCTATGAGCTCCGATAAGCGGCTCCGCTATGATGTCATCTATAAGATTTAACTCTTTTAAATCTTCACTTGTAATCTTCATCGCATTTGTTGCCGCTTCAGCTTTTGTAGGATCACTCCATAAAATCGCAGAACAACCCTCGGGAGAGATAACGCTAAAAACAGAGTATCTCATCATGGCAAATTTGTCCGCAACTCCAATAGCAAGAGCGCCGCCGCTTCCGCCCTCTCCGATAACTATAGAGATTGTAGGGGTTTTGAGTTGTGAGAGTTCAAGCAGGTTTCTAGCAATAGCTTCGCTCTGGTTTCTCTCTTCCGCCCCGATGCCCGGATATGCACCCGGAGTGTCTATAAGCATAAGAAGAGGAAGGTTGAACTTCTCAGCAAGTTTTGCCGCGCGAAGTGCTTTTCTGTACCCCTCAGGATGAGGCATACCGAAATTTCTTTTTATCTTATTTTTAGTTCCGCGACCTTTTTGTTCCCCGATAACCATAACCTTCTCGTTGCCGATATAACCTATATAACAGAGTATCGCAGCATCATCACGGAAATGTCTGTCCCCATGTATCTCGTACTTATCTCTCATAAGCAGATTAATATAATCAAGAGCATACGGTCTATCTATATGACGCGCCAATTGAAGTTTTTGAAAAGGAGATAAGTTGTTAAATATTTTTGAAACTTCTTTATCTAAGTTCTCTTGAAGAGTTTTAACTGCACCTTCATCATGGCGAACTTGTGCAGATATAATATCTTCTTGGATAAATTTTATTTTATACTCAAAGTCTAAATATGTTGCCAATTTAAATCCTTATATTTAGATTTTTTTGAATATTAACACGCCGTTTGTTCCACCGAAACCAAAAGAGTTGCTCATTACTGTATTTAGTTCAGCTTTTCTAGCAACATTAGGAACAATATCCAAATCACAATTTTCATCAGGAGTTTCATAGTTAATAGTAGGAGGGATGATTCCATCACGCATAGCCATTAAACAAGTAACGGCTTCAATCCCGCCAGCTGCTCCAAGACAATGTCCAATTTGTCCTTTTATAGAGCTCATCGGAGGGCAATTCTCTTTACCACCAAGCAAATCTTTAACTGCGGCAGTCTCATTTTTATCATTTATCGGGGTACTTGTTCCATGTGCATTGATATAGTCGAGTTTAGGCTTGCCTGCCATATTATATGCAGCTTTCATAGCACGTGCAGGACCATCAAGACTCGGTGTTGTTATATGACTAGCATCTCCGCTCTCGCCAAAACCGATAATCTCGCCATAGATATTTGCTCCACGCGCAACGGCATCTTCATACACTTCTAAAATAAGCGCGGCTGCACCCTCTCCCATAACAAAACCGTCACGGTCTGCATCAAACGGGCGAGAAGCTTTTTTTGGGTCATCGTTTCTTGTTGAGAGTGCTTTCATAGAAGCAAATCCGCCAACGCCGACACCTGTTATTGCGCACTCGGCAGAGACAACAAGCATCTTGTCCGCACCGCCGCACAAGATGGTTTTTACAGCTTCGCTTATAGCATGCGTTCCCGCAGCACAAGCAGTAACACTTGAGAGGTTAGGACCTTTTGTTCCATGTGCGATAGATACAAAACCGCCAAGCATATTCACAAGCGCTCCAGGGATAAAAAATGGGCTTATTCTTCTTGGACCTTTTGTCTCAATAATGATAGAGTTTTTCTCGATAGAGGGAAGTCCTCCGATTCCAGAACCTGCACTTATACCAAATCTCTCCATGTCTGTATCTTCAGAAAAATTTGCTTCAGCCATCGCTTCTTGCGCAGCTTTTAGTCCAAGATGGATAAATCTGTCGGCTTTTTTAACCTCTTTTGCATCCATAACCGTCGAAGGGTCAAAATCTTTTACTTCACCTGCAATTTTTACACTGTAATTCTCCGGATCAAAAAGAGTGATAGTGTCAATTCCACACTTGCCTTCGCATATAGCTTTAAAAGAACTCTCTTTTTCATTTCCAACCGCATTTATCATGCCCAACCCAGTAATTACGACTCTTCTCATTAAAATCTCCATAAAAAATATAAAATATTTTTAAAAAACCAGAACACTCTGAGCTTTTAAAAATATTTACTACCGAGGAGCCCTCAGTAGTTTTTAGACAATTACTTATTTTCTATATAGTTAACAACGTCTTTAACAGTTTGAATTTTTTCCGCTTCATCATCAGGAATTTCGATATCAAATTTCTCTTCAAGTGCCATTACTAATTCAACTACATCGAGACTATCTGCACCTAAATCTTCAACAAACTTTGCGTCTTCTTTTACTTCATCCGCATTAACGCCTAATTGCTCAACTACTACTTCTCTAATATCATCTAAAAGTGCCATTCCAGCTCCTATGTTTTATGTGTAAAATCTCGTAATTGTAGCATATTTAACTTAAATAAACTACCAACGAAAATAAAACACCACGCCGTCTATCCTCGCAAAATCGGGTTATTTGGGGATTATTATGAATTTTAGAAACTATTTTTCTGTCGCTGTGAGCTATATCTGCGCAGTTTTATAAAAGTATCTAATACAATTAAAATAACCTTGCAACCTCCAACTTTATATAGGCTGTGTTGATAGCTTCATTCAAATTACTTTTAAATTTAAAGAGGTTTTTTATAAAATAAAACTTAAAATGTAAATAGTTGCTATCTTAAAAGCTAGAAATTGTTTGCATCTTAAGTTGTTTTTCGCCTATTTTAAGATTTATAAAGAGAATAAAATGAAAAATTTAAGTATAAAAAATAAATCCTTAGCGGCACTTTTTCTTATTTTATCACTCTGTCTTGGTCTATTTTTTTATCTTTTTTCCAGTTACCATGCTATGAAATTAGAGGAGTTTAAAAGAATAAACTTTGAAAAAACAAAAAATTCATATCTTAAAAATACAGATATTCACTTAAAGAAATATTATTTAAAAATAGTTAATGAGTTTGTAGATGATGCGATACTTGAAGCTGTTTTTTCGAAAGATAGAGAGTTGCTCATAGCTCTGAGTGAGCAAAAATATGAAACGCTTATAGCAACTGATGAGTATATAAAACAGGTTCATTTTCATCAAAATGATGGCGTTACCCTTCTAAGACTTCATCAGAGAGACAAATTTGGCGACAATATAGCTCTACTAAGGGCTATGCCAAGAACGATTCACAAGGAGCAAAAAGAACTTTTTGGATTTGAGCTTGGCATACATGGGCTCTCCTATAGAGTGCTTATCCCTCTTTTTTATCAAAATAGCTATATCGGAGCTTTAGAGTTTGGCATATCCCCTCAAAAAATTCTTGATGTAGTTTCATATATCCTTGATATAGATGGTATGCTCTTCTTAGAGGGAGAGTCAATTGAAAAAAAATCAAATATAGTTCAATATAAGAGTGCAAAAAACAAACAGCTACTAGATTTACTGCCAAAAGATGAAAGATATGACGAGATACAAAATCAGGATATACATAAAGGCGATAACCTCTATGCTCTGTACTCTTTTGATATCATTGGCTATGATAAAAATAACATAGGAAAATTTATATTTTTTAGTGATTTAAGCAAAGATTATCAAAATTATCTCTCTTACTCTAAAAAGATAATTTTTTATTTTATTTTCTCTTTAATCGTAACTATGATTATAATCAATTATACTTTTAATATTTTCATAAAAACACTTGAAAATGCATACAATAAAATCAAAAGATACGCAGATTTGATAAACAAAAATGTAATTATATCAAGTACGGATTTGGATGGAAAAATTACCTTTGTAAGTGATGCATTTGCTCAAAAATGTGGCTACACAAAAGATGAACTGTTGGGGCAAAATTACAATATTATGCAACATTCAGATACAAAAAAAGAGCTTTATGACGACCTTTGGAAAACAATAACAGAAGATAAAATTTACAACGGAGAGTTTAAAAATCGTAAAAAAGATGGTGGAGACTTCTGGGTAAAAGTAAGCGTTATGCCAGACTACAATGAAAAGGGTAAAAAAATCGGCTATACCGCCATCAAAGAGGATATTACAGATAAAAAAATTATAGAAGAAATCTCTATAACGGATGGACTTACTAATATTTACAACAGAAGACATTTCAACGAAATTTTTCCAAAACTGATAAACAGCACAAGAAGGAATGGCGAACTTGTCAGTTTTTTATTAATGGATATAGATTATTTTAAACAATATAACGATAATTATGGTCACCAGATGGGAGACAATGTGCTCATAAGCTTTGCAGCATGTCTGAAAAAGAGCATCAATAGAGCAGATGATTACTCTTTTAGACTTGGAGGAGAGGAGTTTGGAGTTATTTTCAAATGTGAAACTAAAGAAAAAGCTATAAAACTTGCAAATAAAATTAGACAAAATATAGAAGATTTGCATATCGTACATGCCTTTAGCAACACAAGTCAATTTATAACGGTATCTATCGGTTTAGTTTGTAAAAATGCAAATGACATTAACAGTACGGATGAGATATATAAAGAGGCAGATGATCTTCTCTATAAAGCTAAAGAGAATGGAAAAAACAGAGTATGTTACAACTTGTAAGGACTCCGCCTTTTATATTTTATATAAAATTCTAGCAACACCTAGTGTAAAAAGTACCAAAGCTAAATCTTTTAACTCCTTGTCATACAAAAGCGTAAAAATGCCACCCAAAATCAATGCAAAAGTCACACTCATCGATTTTATATACTCTTTAAGATTTCTCTTAATCCACTCAAGCTGATCATTTAAGATCTCAACTTTTAACTCATCGTTAGCTATTTTTTTAAGAGCAGATTTAAGATCTTTTGCAATAAAAGGTATCGCTTTTATCTCATCTACAATAGTTTCAAAAATACTCTCTTTTGCCCCCAATGCTCTTGGAATATTTTTTTGCAAAATCGGCAATATATCTTTGATGCCGTTAAAGTTTTCTATATAAGTTGTTCCTAAACCCTCAATAATAGCACTTACCCGCAATATATATATGGCATCGCTTGGCAGTTTAAAGGGGAGGTCTCTTGTAGATTCTAGTACCTCAAAAGCTAATTGCTGCATCGATTCACTGTTTAGATTCTCATTTGCAAAAATTTCAAACATCTTTCTAGTAAACTCTGCCAACTCTGCTGTAGGAGCCTCATATGCAACAGTTCCTAACTTTTTAGATGCACTGATATAACGCTCATAGTCCTGCTCATTTGCCGCTTTTATAAGCTCAATAATCGCCACCCTTGAGTAGTTTGGTACATTTTTTACCATGCCAAAATCAAGCAATATCAGCTCGCCCTCACGACTTACAAGAAGATTCCCCGGATGTGGGTCTGCATGAAAGTAGCCGTTGATAAGCATCTGGGTTGTATAAAAATCGACAAGCTTTGCTATGATGCTTCTAAAATCGATGTTGTGTTTTAAAATATTTTTCTTATCATCAAACCTAAATCCCTCTTCATAACTCATAACAAGAGCATCATCACTACAATATAATGGATACGGAATAGGAAAACGCACCCCGCTATCTTTATAGACTGATGCGAATCTTATTAAGTTTGAAAGCTCATGCGTTAGGCTAACTTCTTGAAGTATCATCTTTGAAAACTCGCCAATAACAGCTTCAATGGAATTTTTTGTGTAGTGAGAAAAGAGCGGTTTAAAGAGGGCATTAAACATTGAGATAATTTTTATATCAGCTCTTACTTTTTTCTCGATTCCTAGTCGTCTTAGCTTCACCGCAACTTTCGTATTTTCATCAAGCCATGCTTCATGTACTTGACCAATTGAAGCAGAAGCGATAGGCTTTTGTACAAACTTAAAAAAGTGTTTCTCTTTAAATGCTCGCTCATAAACTATATGCATCTCCCTATCGCTCATAGGATACAGCTCGTCATGAAGAGTTTTTAGCGCTTCAAGATACTCCGGCGTAAAAAAATCGCTTCTTGTAGCTAAAACTTGTGCGAGTTTTACAAAACTAGCTCCCAAATCATTGATAACTACAAGAAGTTTTTTTGCACAGAGAGGTTTAAAAAAAAGAAATTTCTCCCTCTTTTTTATAAGTAGATAGAGCGTTAAAAGCAGCGTAAATACACGCCAGATGCGAAGAGGCGAGTATTGGCTCATCTCCTAGTTCTTGTCAAGTTTAAATTTTTCTAAATCAGCTTTTGTAGCAAGCCCTAACTCCTTAATTACCTCTTTAAGCGCATCTTTTATCTGTTTTTTAAACTCCACTTCCCCCTCTTTGCCCTTATCTTGAAGCTCTTTGATAAACTTTTCGCCATCTTCACGACTCAACTTTCCCTTCTCTTCAAGCTTTTTTACCTCAGCTTCAACTTTCTCTTTCAAAATCAGCATGCCACCTAAACCTGCATAAAATAAATCTTTCATCTTGCATCCTTTTTGTTTTATGCAACTATTATACATCTTTTAAATAACCGTTTGTAAATTTAATTTGCAGGAGGATTCTCTTCATAAAGATTACTTAGAACTAAGCAGGCTTAAGCGAAGTGCCAACTCTTTTGGGTATGGCTATAAAATGTTTGTCCTAAAAGATACTCTACTTCATACTTCTTTGCAAATTGCTACAAACATCCTATCGGCTTTTGAGTCGGCAAAACCGTTTTCTAAGTAAATTTTGGCACTTCCCATACCGCAGCTTGGAGATTTGGACTTGAAAATAATTCCGCTTAGGTTTACTCCTGCGATTTTATAAAGCTCTTGATATGATTTATCTTGAAGCTCTTTTGTCAAATCAGCACCGTTTTTATCGCAGATTATATGAGGAGCATCTTGCATACTTACAAGACGAATGGAGCTGCGAGGCGTACCAAAAGCGATTGTCTCTGGACAAAACGGCACAAAATAGGCATAGCGACCTAACTTCTCACTCACAAATTTATCTTGCTTGTGTCCGCCATCAAATCGAACCTTCTCTCCCAAAAGTCAAGCTGAAACAGCTATATTCATATTTTACCTCTTTATGGACTTATGCCATATTCATCCCGCCGTTTACCTTTAGCACCTCACCCGTTATATAGCTTGAGTGATCTGAGAGTAAAAATGCTGTAGCCTCGGCAACTTCAGCAGGATTACCAAAGCGTCCCATCGGAATTTTTGCCGTAAAACTATTTTTTATCTCCTCGCTTAAAACATCCGTCATCTCAGTTGCAATAAAACCCGGAGTTATGGAGTTGTAACGGATGCCGCTTGATGCTGATTCAAGTGCGAAACTCTTTGTCATGGCAATTACTCCACCTTTGCTCGCAGAGTAGTTAGTCTGCCCTGCATTGCCTGTTTCTCCTACGATTGAAGCGATATTTACCACAGAGCCAAACTTCTTCTTTCGCATAACTTTCATCGCTTCACGACACCCTATAAAACATGAGAGAAGATTTGCATTTATTACCGACATAAAATCTTCGCTCTTCATACGAAGAGCTAGCTTATCGTTTGTTATCCCCGCATTGTTTACAAGGTAACTTAACTCCCCATCACAATCAACAATAGTCTTAATAGCATCAACGAACGCATTTTCGTTACTTACGTCAAAGCCAATTACGGCGGCACTTCCGCCTGCTGCTTCTATAGCATCTTTTATGGCATCAGCCTCTGCTGCGCCGCTTCTGTAATTTATCCAAACTTTAAGTCCATACCCTGCCAAAGTTTTTGCAATTTCTGCACCTATTCCTCTACTTGAACCCGTTACTAAAACATTTTTTCCACTAAATTTCATTATTACTCCTCTATTTTTAAATTAAACTCTTATCCATCTCTGAGGGAATCTCAAGCCCCATAAGCTTTAAAACGGTAGGCGCTATATTATTTAAAGCTCCGCTTTGCACTTTTGTAACACCATCTGCTTCAACAAAACACCATACTTTTCCAGCTGTATGGTTTGTTAAAACATTTCCCTCTTCGTTTCTCATCTCCTCACAATTTCCATGATCAGATGTGATAACAACCGCATAATCTTTCTCTTTTGCTTTGGTTAAAATTCTGCCAAGCTCCGTGTCAACTGCGCTTACTGCAATTTTTGCCGCTTCAAAATCTCCCGTGTGTCCAACCATGTCGCCGTTTGCAAAATTTACTATCACAAAATCATACTCATTATCCATAGCCTTTAAAACCACATCCCCGACCTCGTGAGCACTCATCTGCGGCTTCATATCATATGTTTTAACATTTGGTGAGGGGATTAAAACTCGCGTCTCATTCTCGTACGGCTCGTCAATTCCACCGTTAAAAAAGAATGTCACATGTGCATACTTTTCAGTCTCTGCAGTATGAAGCTGTCTAAGTCCTGCTTTTGAAATTACCTCTGAGAGAGTATTTTTTGGCGAATCTTTTTTAAAAAGCACGGGATAAGAAAAACTCTTGTCATACTCCGTAATCGTCGCAAGGTTCACACCTACGTACTCTCTTTGAAATCCACTGAAATTTTTATCTGCAATTGCAGTTACCAACTCTCTCATTCTGTCACTTCTAAAGTTTATCGTAAGAACACTATCGCCCTCTCTCATGCCCTCATATCCATCAAACGCAACAGGTTCTACAAACTCATCCGTCTCATTTTTTGCATACGAAGCATCGATATACTCTGCTGGCTGCATCTCTGTTTTAAAAGTGGCATGAACGATTGCCTCGTACCCTTTTTGAACTCTATCCCAGCGATTATCTCTATCCATAGAGTAAAAACGACCTGAAATCGTAGCTATTTTTACATTTTTACCCACATGTTTGCTTACCTGTTCTAAGAACCCTTTAGCAGAAGTAGGCGATACATCCCTGCCATCGGTTATAAGATGCAAGAAAATCTCTTTGCCCTCATGAGAAGCAATATCTGCTATGCCCATAAAATGGTCTATATGCGAATGAACCCCGCCATCACTCATAAGTCCGATAAGGTGAAGCCTATTTGATTTTTCTAAAAGCTTTTTAAATTCGACATTATGTTTAAATCTGTTTTCATCCAAAGCCAGAGATATTTTTACCAAATCTTGGTACAAAACCCTCCCGCTTCCAATACTCATGTGTCCTACTTCAGAGTTGCCCATCTGATTCTCAGGCAACCCGACACTCAAACCAAAAGTGTCGATTAACGAGTATGGGGTGCTACTAAATAGTTTGTCATATGTCGGCTTTATAGCATTATAAAATGCGTTGTACTCAGTTTTTAAAGAGTAACCAATGCCGTCGGTTATGACTAAGATGGCTTTTTTTGCCAATTCTAACTCCTTGAACTAAATCTTCTTCTAACGAAATTTTTATGCAATTATACTATAATGTCATTTTTATTTATAAGGACTACTCACTTTGCTGTACTGGCTTTCAGAAATTTTTCATATCAATTTGCTTGGATATATTACGATTCGCGCTGGGATAGCTTTCTTTTTAGCGCTTTTTTTTACACTCTTTTTACTTCCTCGTTTTATAAGATGGGCGCAAAAAACATCAAGTGTACAACCTATAAACAACTGGGCACCCGAACGTCATCAAGCAAAAGCAAAAACTCCTACCATGGGTGGAATAGTTTTTATTTTTGCAACAATTTTAGCCTCCTTAATTACCATCAAATTCTCAAATATTTATGCCGTTGGTGCGATAGCAACTCTTGTTTTATTTGCACTTATCGGCTTTAAAGATGACTACGCAAAAATCAAAAAAAATGAGAATCTTGCAGGTTTAAAAGCAAAAACAAAGCTACTTTTACAAATAACTTCTGCACTCTTTATCTCCGGTTTTTTATACCTTGTTTCTGATTTTAATACAAATCTTTATCTGCCATTTATGAAAAATCCTGTCTGTGATATGGGCGGATTTGCGATTATCTTCTGGGTAGTGGTTATGATAGCTACCTCAAATGCAGTTAACCTCACAGATGGTCTTGACGGTCTTGCTACGGTGCCGTCCATTGTAGCGCTTACCTCTTTTAGCATCATTATATACATAACAGGAAATGCAGTGATTAGCTCCTACTTGCTGATGCCAAATATAAATATCGGGGAAGTCGCAATAGTTTCAAGTGCCCTTATCGGAGCGCTTACAGGGTTTTTATGGTACAACTGTCATCCGGCGGAAGTTTTTATGGGAGATAGCGGTTCTCTTACTTTAGGCGCATTTTTGGGCTACCTTGCGATAATCTCAAAAAGCGAGATTCTTCTTCTTCTCATCGGCTCTATCTTTGTCATAGAAACACTCTCTGTAATACTTCAAGTTGGAAGCTATAAACTCAGAAAAAAAAGAGTATTTTTAATGGCACCGATTCACCACCATTTTGAGATGAAACAGTGGGCAGAGAACAAAATAATCGTTAGGTTTTGGATTGTCGCTATTCTTTCAAATATTATCGCTCTAATATCACTAAAGATTCGCTGATGCTGCGAGTATCTCTCTTTGGGTATGGAAAAACCACAAAAGCTTTAGGTAAATTCTATGCAAATGCAATATTTTATGATGACAAATGTATAAAACCATTTATAGATGAGAACAACTTTAGAGTCAAACCCTCATCTGATTTTAATCCCAATTACTCTGATTTGGAGATTTCTTCTCCCGGAATTCCTCCATCAAACCCACTTATACAAAGAGCGAAAAATCTTATAAGCGAATATGATGTTTTTGCACACAATGCACCTCTTTGCGTATGGATTAGCGGAACAAACGGCAAAACCACCACAACGCAGATAGTGCAGCATCTACTAGAAGAAAAAGGCTCCGAAGCAGGTGGCAACATCGGAACGCCTCTAGGTGAAATGAATCTAGATGCAAGCATCTGGATACTTGAGACAAGCTCATTTACCATCCACTATACAAACAAAGCTGTGCCAAATATCTATATTTTACTTCCCATAACACCAGATCATCTTAGCTGGCATGGAGATATGGACAGCTATATAAAGGCTAAACTAAAACCGATTGCCATGATGCGTGAAGGGGAGATTGCAATCATCCCAGAAGCCTATAAAGATTTAAAAACATCAGCTAGCGTGATTACATACAAAGATGAGAAAGATTTGGCTTCTTACTTTGAGATAGATATAAATAGAGTCAGCTTTAAAGGCGCATTTTTGATGGATGCACTTTTGGCGATGGCTTTGCAGAAGATACTTTTTGACAAAATAGATTATGAAAAAATCAACTCCTTTGTAATCGACCCACATAGACAAGAGGAGCTAAGAGATAGTAAAAATCGTCTCTGGGTAAACGATACAAAGGCTACAAACCTTGATGCCACAATTGCCGCTGTGAAACGATACAAGGAGCAACATGTGCACCTTATTTTAGGCGGCGATGATAAAGGTGTCGATTTGAATGAGCTATTTGTGCATCTACAAGGGTGCAACGTAAAGATTTATAATATCGGCTCAAACAAACAGAAGCTCTCAACTCTAGCACGCAAATATGGCATTATTTATGAACTCTGTGAAAACTTAGTTGATGCCGTAAAAAAGATTGATAAAAATTTAAAAGCAGATGAAGTAGCCCTGCTCTCTCCTGCTGCTGCGAGTCTTGATGAGTTTACCTCTTATGCACATAGAGGCGATGTATTTAAAAATGCGGTAAAAGGGCTATCATGACAAAAGTAGCAATACTCTCATCCCACAACGGAAGCGGGTTTAACGCACTATATGAAGCAGTTAAAAAAAAAGAGCTGAACATTGAGCTTGTCTTAGTTATATCAAACAATCAAAACGCTTTGGTTTTACAAAATGCAACAAATTACGCCATTGACAATTTTGTCGTTAACTCAAAAACAGATACAAATCCAGATGAAAAAATAGAACTGCTCTTAAAAGAGCATGGATGCAAATATATATTTTTATCAGGTTATATGAAAAAACTCTCTAGCAATTTAACAAAAAATTTCAAAATTATAAATTGTCATCCTGCACTTCTACCAAACTACGGCGGCAAGGGAATGTACGGGCGCTTTGTACATGAGGCGGTTATAAAAAACCGTGAAAAAGAGAGCGGCGTTACGATTCACAAAATCAATGAGAATTATGACGAGGGAGAGATACTTTTGCAAAAAAGAGTTGCTCTGAGTGAAGATGAGAGCGTCGATTCTCTAGAGAAAAAGATAAAAGAACTTGAACAAATCGCGATAGTTGAAGCCTTTAAAAACATTTAAAACTTTACAAGCTCTCACATAACCCATAAGCTTACTTTCAGTACCTAAAAGCTATAATTGCGCTCTTTAAAAGATGGCCAATTAGCTCAGTCGGTAGAGCAAGTGACTGAAAATCACTGTGTCCTTGGTTCAATTCCGAGATTGGCCACCACCACTTTTAAAGACTCTCAACTTTTATAATGGCCAATTAGCTCAGTCGGTAGAGCAAATGACTGAAAATCATTGTGTCCTTGGTTCGATTCCGAGATTGGCCACCACCTCAATAAACATAACCCTGATAGCTGTCTTGACTTATTGCAGCACTATACTCTTTGAGTTTATAAGGTTTTTCTTAGCCCAAATTGCTTCTTTTAGCTCCAGTATTGAGCGAACTTCATCATTTACTAGACGATAATAAACCTTTACTTCAATACCAGTTGCTTCTGCTATATTTTTTACTTTTATTACTTTTGTTTCATCTGCCGGTATGCTCATATCTTCTGACATCTCTTCTGCTAGATGCGGGATTGTCGGTTTGCCTTTTCTTCTTGTGTAGTGTCTTGTTAAAGAGATAGATTTAGTGTCAATAATCTTCTCGAGTTTCATATATGCTATATCTATTATTAACTCTCTTGAACCGAACCCACTTGGAATATTATGCGGCTGAGGATTTTTTAAAGCTATATAAATTTCATCTTTTTCTTGCCAAACATCAAGATTTAGTGCATTTTTCCACATATCTTCAGCATGAGCACCTTCAAAGGAGTGTTGTCTAACCTCTCTTTTTTTTGCATGACCATCTTCTGCCCTAAGGATAGAGGCCACTCCTAAAATTTTTCTCCCCATATGGCAATCAACACAAGCTTTATCTTGCTGTTTATACTCATTTTGCATATTTGTAAATACTAAATCATTTACAGACCTATCATTTGCATGGCAAACAAAGCAGAGTTCATCAGCTTTTTTATCCATAAAATCTCTATACTCAGTTTTATGATAAGGTGATGTAGTATCATCGAATGGTCCTACCATTAGACCTGATTTAGTCCAACTGACGCGATTCATACCTCTAAAAGAGTCATCTCTATCATGATGTATTTTGTCTATATTGTGACAAACCACACAGTTTATCCCTTCATTTATAGCACTACTCTCTATTGCTTTGTTTACTTTTGAATCTTCATCTAAACCCATCAGAACTTGGATTTCATAGTCTAACCCTGTATCTGTTACTGCGATGCGTGGATTGTGGCAGGTTGCACATTGTACTTTTACACTGTTTGGGCTTTTTCTGGTTTTTCTAGCTACATACTCTATACTTTTAGAAAAATATTCATCTTTATCATAGTGGCTTTTTGCATGCCAAGACTCTTCCCAATCTTTTACAATCTGCAAGTGACAAGCTTTGCAATTTTGTGATTTTTGGTACTCTTTTGAAACTTCTACAACTTTTGCACCATACAAAGCAGATGCCACTAAGAGAAGAACTAAAAACAATTTCATTATATACCTCTTTTTCTATCTAACCAAACCATAAAATCTTTTTGAGCTTCATTAAAAATTATTTCAGAGTATCTCTCTAAAACAGCCTTACTTACTTCTAAACCTCTATAGGTTACATAGAGAAGGTAAAAGCATTTTTATCAGCTTTTTTATTTCTAGGAGGCATATTGAGCGTTGAATACTCTAAATATTAATTAATGAAATATAAACATATTTTTTCATTAAAACTTCATTTAAAATAATTATACATAAAATCTACCATATTATGCAAGCTATATAAACTATGCTTTGAAGTGTTAACAGAAAAACAGCTCTTTTGTTTTGCATTTATATAAAGCGGTGCCAAGCGAAAATGCTTGACATGTAGATAAAATTTTAGTGTAGAAAATGACGAACTTCAGAGAAATATAAAGACATGCCAAACTCATTTGCAGCTTCTACAATCTCTTCATCTCTTATGCTTCCCCCCGGCTCGATTACGCTTTTTACGCCTGCTGCTGCAGCTGCATCAATGGAGTCGCGAAACGGAAAAAATGCTTCACTCGCAAGTGCCGCTCCCTCTACGTTAAGTCCCATCTCTTTAGCTTTTTTCAAAGCACACTGCGAAGCATCAACACGGCTGGTCATTCCCATGCCCACGGCTACCATTGCAGAGTTTTTTACATAAACTACACAGTTTGATTTTGTAAGTGATGCTACTTTATAAGCAATAAGCATATCTTTTTTCTCCTGCGGCGTTGCTTCTCTTTGGCTCATAAGTTTTGCATTTTTTACTTCACCCTCATGTACCTTGTCAGCATCTTGATATACAAAACCACCGTCAATATGTTTAAAATCTTTAGCATCATCTGAGAGAACCAGCTTATCATGTCCCATTTCAAAAAGCTTGATGCGTTTCTTAGCAGCAAAAACTTCCTGCGCCTCCTCAGTGATACGACCTGCGATAATTACCTCTAAGAAAATTTCATTCATCTTAAGTGCCAACTCTTTTGTAACGACACCGTTAACTGCGACAACGCCTCCAAATGCAGAAACAGGATCGCATTTTAGAGCCTCTATATAAGCATCTATTAAATTATCACGAATAGCAAAACCGCAAGGATTTCCATGTTTTGTGATGCAGACTGCATTTTCATCCCCAAATGCTGAAGCAATCTTAACAGCCCCGCTTAAGTCGTTTAGATTGTTAAAACTTGCTTCCCCTTTAAGTGTTTTGAAGTTGTTTGAGAAGTGTTTGTCAAACTCATAAAGTGCCCCTTTTTGATGAGGATTTTCGCCGTAACGCGTATCCATTACCTTGCTTCCGACGATAAACTGTTTTGCTCCAAAACCGCCGTTAAAACGGCTGTTCATATAATTTGCTATCATGGAGTCATATGCAGCGGTATGTTCATACGCTTTTATCATGAGATTGCGGCGAAATTCAAGCGTATTTTTCTCATTTTCTATCGCATCTATTACTTTTGTATAGTCAGCTACATCGGTAACAATCATAACACTATCAAAGTTTTTAGCCGCACTTCTAACCATCGCGGGTCCGCCGATGTCGATATTTTCTATAATCTCTTCAAAATCATCTGTTTTTTGAATTGTCGCTTTAAAAGGGTAGAGATTTACACATACCAAATCGATAGCCTCAACTCCTAGCTCTTTTGCCTGATCTAGATGCGACTGCTTATCACGTCTATGTAAAATTCCGCCGTGAACGAATGGATTTAGGGTTTTTACACGTCCCTCAAAACACTCTGGAAACTTTGTAACCTCATCTATCTCAATAGCTTTTACGCCCTCTTCAACCAATATTTTATAAGTTCCGCCCGTTGATATAATCTCAAACCCGTTTTTTACTAAAGATTTACAAAAATCTACTACTCCTACTTTATCACTAACGCTTACCAATGCTCTTTTCATTTATGACCTTGTGAAAATAAATTATGAAATTTTATCTTATTTGAGATTAGAAGATGGTAAACTTAAGAAAATGAAAATTGAGAAAAACGGATGAAAAATATAGCTATTTTATGCTCTGGTGGTGATGTAAGCGGTATGAATCCCGCACTGAAACATTTTGTCGAGTATTCACTACAAAAGGGCTTAACTCCCTACTTTATCTATAACGGCTTTGAAGGGTTGATTGATAACAAAATAGTTAAAGTCTCTCATAAGCATGTTGGAGGAATTATTAATCGCGGGGGAACCATAATAGGCTCCACAAGAAGCGAAAGATTTATGGACAGAGAGTTTAGAAAGATTGCAAAGAAAAATCTTGATACTTTAGATATTGATATGCTAGTTGTATTAGGTGGCGATGGCTCCTTTAGAGGTATGGATATTTTTTACAAGGAGCATGGGGTAAAATTTTGCGGAATTCCCTCTACTATAGACAACGACATCAACGGTACTGAGTATTGCCTAGGAGTTGATACCGCACTCAATGTCATCAAAGATTCCATTGACAACATTAGAGATACGGCAGCCTCCTTCTCAAGAGCTTTTGTAATAGAGACAATGGGAAGAAACTGTGGCTATTTAGCTCTAGTCTCAGCGCTATGCAGTGGAGCGGAACTCTGTTTAATCCCTGAGGTAGAGTATGATTTAAAAGAGTATGAAGAGAGCTTTAAAGCGCAGATAAAAAACGGTCGAAACTATTTTATAGCCATAGTGTCGGAGGGGATAAAAGAGGAGTCAAGCGAGATTGCAAAATGGTTTGAGCAGAAGATTGGGTTTGAATCACGAGTAACCATACTAGGTCATACGCAAAGAGGCGGAAATCCGACAATATACGACAGACTTATGGCTTATAAATTTGTAAATCATGCGATAGACGGTCTGCTTGATGGGAAAAATAAGAGCATGATTTGTTATGCAAAAAAAGGTTTTGAGTACAAGAACATCGATGAGGTTACAAGCCAAAAGTATCAGCTAGATCGCGAGCTTTTAGGCTATTTGAAAGTTCTAAATGTATAAACTAAACTTTTTCGTACCGCCCGAAGATAAGCAAAGAGTAAAAGAGGCGTTATTTGCTATCGGGGTAGGAAGATACGAAAACTATGAGTGTTGCAGTTTTGAGACGCTCGGAGCAGGAGAGTTCAGACCGATAAACAAAGCAAAGCCATATATTGGAACTCTCAATAAAACGCAACATGTCCAAGAGTATAAAGTTGAGATGATTTGCGAGAAGGCGCTAATAAAAAAGGCTATAACTGTTTTAAAAGAGACTCACCCATACGAGGAAGTGGCTTATGAAGTTTTTAAAATGGAAGAATTTTAAAAAATTTTATCCGTCGGCTCTCCAAAATAGTAACCCTGTGAAAAATCAACTTCAAGCTCCTCAACCTTCTTAAACACATTTTTAGAGTGTACAAACTCTGCTACTGTTTTGATTCCCATACTTTTTGCAAAATTCACGATTGTTTTTGTAATTATCTGAGAGTTCTCATCCTTATCTATATTTTTTATCATCGACCCATCTATTTTTATGTAATCTACTTTGAGTTTCATAAGGTATTCAAAGTTTGAATATCCAGTCCCAAAGTCATCTATAGATACTTTTGCTCCATAACTTTTAACTTTGTTTATAAATTCTAAGACTTGATTAAAATTTTCAATACCCTCAGATTCTATTATCTCAAATACTATTTTTTGATTTATTGAACTCTCTTTTAGTTTTTTTAAAATAAATTTATTGATATCTCTGTTTAAAATATCCTCAACGGATATATTGATTGAAACTGAATAAGGCAAATCTTTAAACTTTTGAAATGTTTTTTCAATCATTATTTTTGTCAACTGGTGATAAAGTTTGTTCTTTTTAGCGAGTTCTAAAAAGTATAAAGGGGGGATATATGTTCCATTGTCATCGACTATTCTCATCAAGGCTTCATACTTTACAATCTTTTGTGTTTTAGTATCAACTATGGGCTGAAAAAGAGGTACTATCTTATCCTCTTCTATGGCTCTTTTTAAGCGTTTAGTCCATTCAAAGTTTTTCTCATATACTTTTGCCATGTACATAGTGTCATCATATACCAAAAAATCTTTTTTGCTTTTTTTTGCAATTTTAAGAGCTATATCTGCATTTTCCAACAGCATTTCATATCCGTAAGATATACCGAAGGTGGCACTTAAGCTCACTTCGCCGTTTGCATTAATCTTAAAAGATTTACGCGAAATTTTTTCACTTAGCTTTGAAGCAAAAGCTTTAAACTCCTCTATATTTATCCCTTTATCGCATATATATGAAAACTCGTCGGAATGGAGCCTGTAGATGCCATCGTCTGTAGGTATACTCTCTTTTAAAAAGTGGGCAAAATCTTTAAGTATAGAGTCTCCTGCCTTATTTCCATATAAATCGTTTATCTCTTGAAAAGAGTCTATATTTATAATCATTAAAAATGCTCTTTTTTTCTCTTCTAGCCTCTCGGTTAATTTTCTTCTATTTTCCAAGCCCGTTAAAACATCATAATAAAATTGATGCTCTATTGAATCCAACATGATATTAAATACATCTTTTATCGAATCTATCTCCTCAACATCATCATTGACCTCTATTCTTTTTGTTATGTCATGTGATTTTGTTATGTTTTGAATAGCATTTGAAAACTTTTTAATCGGTTTTATAATGTGCTGATTAAATTTAATAAATATTGCCAAAAAAATCACGACGGAGAAGGCAATAATAAATACGATAAAAAAGTTTATCATCTCGCTTAAGGATACTTTTAAATTATTGACTGGATAAGAAACATCTATGATGCCCAGAACATTGCCCTCTTTTGCATTTGTGTGGCATTTAAGACAGTCCTGTTTTGTTATAACGGGGTAGTAGTATTTTATAAAGCTTGAATCGGATATATTTAAAACTTCTTTACCCGTCATGGCTTCTTGTATATCTTTGTTTTGAGCGATTGCAACTTTGTCTTTTTCTATGACTCCAAAAATGTCCGATACCAAATCTGTTCTATAAACATCGATCTTCATATCTGAATCTACCTGATTGAGTCTCTGTATTATTTCTTTTAAATCCTCTTTGTTCCACCCTTTTTGCATGGCAGAATAGAGACTCTCAAAAACCAACATACTTGTTTTTTTGGCATCTTCATAAGCTAGAGAGTGTATGGCATTTTTTTTCATATACTCCCCATATATAAAAGCCGATGTCAAAGTAAGGAGAAGCGTTATTGATATTATTTTTGCCGTAATCTTTGTATATGTTGTTTTCTTGCCCATAGTTTCAAATATACCTTTTTAGTTTTGCCGGCATTTATAAATGCAAGAAACTTCCAAAAATAAATCTGCTCAAATCTCTTGTTTTATTATAAACTTTTATAAATCTGACTCAATAACTTTTTTAAATGTATTAAAATAGTTATCTTGCAACTCTTTCATACTCATCTCTACATTATTAATTTTAATCTTATCTCCGCCTACAGTTCCTATCTTTTGACATGACAAGACTCCTGCCATCGACTCAAATGATGCACTGTTTTCCTGTTTGACCTCTATGATAGCGCGGCTCATGCTCTCAGCAAAAATATCTCTTTCATCATTTACAAGCATTCTAGCACTACAACCAAGGCCACTCACAGCCGCCATTTTCGCCAAAGCAATAGCCACACCGCCACTGCTTGCATCTTTTGCACACTCCAAGATACCCTTTTTATTTGCTTCTATAACCAACTCCCAAAGAGCAAGCTCATTTTCATAATCAATCTCAGGAAGTTTACCCGCAACAACTCCGCATATCTCTTTCATGTAGAGTGATCCGCCAAACTCACCCTTGCTCTCTCCCACTAAATAAAGAGTATTACCCTCGCCTTGAAAGCTTGACATCAATACCTTGTTTGCATCATCGTTTACACCCACAGTTGCAATAGAGGGTGTAGGAAAAACAGATACGCCGTTTGTCTCATTATATAGTGAAACATTTCCACCGATTACAGGAGTCGTGAGTGCCGTACAAGCCTCTTTTATGCCCAGACATCCCTGCCCAAACTGCCACATTACTTCAGGATTTTCCGGATTCCCGTAGTTAAGACAATCGGTAATCGCTAAAGGTCGCGCTCCGCTCATGGCAACATTTCTTCCGCTCTCTATAACAGCCGCAGCAGCCCCGCCTTTTGGGTCAATATAACAGTAACGAACATTACAATCAGCTGACATCGCAAGTGCTTTACCATTTTCTTTAACACGAATAACGGAAGCATCAAGCATGCCGCCTTTTTTTATGGTATTTGTTTGTACCATCGAATCATACTGCGTATAAATCCACGATTTATCAACCACTTCCATAGATTTTGTAAGTTTAACGAACGCTTCTTGATTTGCAACACGGGCAAAATCATCAATCGTTACCTCGGCAATTTTATCAAGATAAGCAGGACGTACCATAGGACGGTTGAGTACCGGAGCCTCCTCGCTTACAGGATCAACAGGAACCTCGGCAACTTTATCCCCATGCCAAAAAAGTTCCATCTTGCCTGTTGCAGTAACTTCCCCGATTACCGCAGCATCTAAATCCCACTTCTCAAAGATTTTAATAATCTCTGCTTCACTCCCTTTTTTTGCACAAAGAAGCATGCGTTCTTGAGATTCGCTTAGCATAAAGTCATAAGGAGTCATTCCCTCTTCACGAGCAGGCACTTTATCTAAGTGCATTATCATACCGCTGCCACTTCGTCCTGCCATCTCAAAAGATGACGATGTAAGCCCTGCTGCTCCCATATCTTGGATACCGACAACATGGTCTGTTTTAAAAAGCTCCAAACAAGCCTCAAGAAGAAGTTTCTCGGTAAAGGGGTCACCAACTTGAACAGTAGGACGAAGAGATTTTGACTCCTGCGTAAAACTATCAGAGCTCATAACAGCTCCGCCTAATCCGTCACGACCTGTCTTTGCACCTACATATATAACGGGGTTGCCTATTCCATCCGCTCTTCCGTAAAAAATCTCATCGCTTTTTGCGATACCCAAAGTAAAAGCATTGACTAAAATATTACCGTTATAACACTCATCAAAACTTGTCTCCCCACCGATAGTAGGAACCCCCATACAGTTGCCATAACCGCCGATTCCTGCAACTACGCCGCGAACCAAATATCTTTGATGCTTAGAGATATCATCATCGTTTAAAACATTGCCGAATCTAAGCGCATTCAGGTTAGCAACAGGACGAGCACCCATTGTAAATACGTCACGCATAATACCGCCCACACCAGTTGCTGCACCCTGATACGGCTCTATAAAGCTAGGGTGGTTGTGTGACTCCATCTTAAATACGGCAGCATACCCGCCACCTATATCAATTACTCCCGCATTCTCTCCCGGTCCCTGAATAACCCATGGAGCTTTCGTCGGGAAACCGCTTAGATGAACTTTTGAGGATTTATAACTGCAGTGTTCACTCCACATTGCAGAAAAAATCCCTATCTCTACCAAGTTCGGCTCACGCCCTAAAATCTGCTTAATATGCGTGTAATCTTCACTTGAAAGCTTATGCGAAGCAATTACTTTTTCAATATTTTCTAGTTGTTGGCTCACGGGGAATCCTAAAAATTTAGTTTTAAAGAAAAATTATATCTAATATGAGGTAAAAAGAGTTTTAATGGAAGGAAAAGTCGGACTTTGTGCGGATATTTTTTTTAAGGCTAAAGATGTTTTTATAGTAGATTTTTACTATTTCATACTCCTTTTTTTCAAGGGGAAGCCGGATTTTAAACTCATCCCCTACCTTTTTTCCCATCATAGCCTTTGCCAATGGAGAGTGTACGGAAATAAGCCCATGTTCTGGCTCTGCCTCTAAAACACCACAAACAGTATAGTTCTCCTCCTCATCCGTTTGGAGGCTTAGTATGGTCACACTGCTTCCAAAACTAACCCTGTCATGTGTTAGTGTTGAGGGGTCAATAATATGAGATTTTTCTATCATAGAGTTTAAATAAAAAAGCCTTTTTTCTATATGCCGCAATTTCTCTTTTGCAGCCTGATAATCTGCATTTTCACTTCTATCGCCCAAAGCAGCGGCAACGAGCTTTTCTTGCGCCACCTTAGGTTTTTCTATCTCAAGTAAAAACTTAAACTCTTTTATGAGTAAATCATATCCCTCAATACTCATCGGCTCTTTATAAATTGCTAAATCCTAGTATGTAATAGGTGTTTTTATTCTCTAATTTATTGATTATTACTTTATATTTTTCACTAAAGTGTCTAATTTTTTCATGCGCCTCTTCTGCAATCTCAGCATTTGGGGCATCAATCTTTATTTTAAAAAAATCGTTTGTGTTTGACATCGCAATATAAGAATCATCAACCTTTAAATGATCATGCAAATCCATAATGTGTTTCTGTATTTTTTCATAACCTTCGGTATTTTCTTCAATCCTCTGTAGTTGTTTTACCAACGCATCATTTGGTACATAGCCTAACTGTATGAGCATCGCTTCTTTTTGCATATTGTTGTCCTCTTTTTTTAAAATATACGAAAATAATATCTATTATTTGTAAATATTCAGTGCTTTTTTATGAATAAATATATATCATCTATCTAAATTATTCGCTAAAAGAGAGAATTGTATGACTGAAGAGATACTTAAAAAAATTAAGCAGTTGCCACCACTTCCTGAATCAGTGATGCAAATAGAAGCTGTTTACCAAAATCCTGAAAGTACCTTTAGCGATATGTCCAAAATTTTAGAAAAAGATCCTCTCTTAACAGCAGATATTTTAAAAGCCGCGAACTCTCCTCTTTATGGATTTTCTCGTGAAATCAACTCCATAAATCAAGCCGTTGGCCTTTTTGGCATGGGAACGGTAAGGGGCTTTGCTTTGGCTTCTATCGTCAAGAAAAGCTTTGACCTTGACCTGTCTGTGTATGGGATTGATAATGATACATTTTCAATGCTCTCAAAAAAACAGCATGCTCTAACTACGGCATGGTGTCTTAAACAAGATGCGAAACTTCTTGGAATACTCTCGCCTGCGGCTTTTTTAGTTGAGATAGGCAAAGTTTTGATAGCGCAGCAGATTATGGCTGATAAAACGCAAGAGAAGTTCAAAGAACTCCTAGCAAGCTCGGCTACCATCGAAGAAGCAGAGAGAGAAGTTGCAAAAGTTGATACTCCCGAGGTAAGCGCAAGAGTGTTTGAACACTGGAGATTTGAATTAGGATTGGTAAACACTATACGTAACTGCCTCCATCCCGAAAAAGCAAATAAAGAGTATAAAAAATCTGCACAAATCTTACAAGTTGTACGCACAGTCGTCCTTGTAAACGGTACCGTAACTGATGATAGCATAGCTGCAGCAAAAGAGCTGATAGAAAAATATAACCTTGACATGCAAAGCTTCGATAAAGCTTTACAAAACATATGATGCCTGATATAAAATCCCTCCTAATAAAGCTAACAAATGGGCTAAGCGAGCAAGACGTTGCTTCAGATGAACTTGAGTTTATACAAAATTTTTTAGAAAAAGGCTATATTACTAAAAAAGAGAATATTTATAAATTCAACTCCAAATACCGCGCAGGCTCTTTGGGCCTTGTTCAAAAGGAGACGGCATATCTTCATGTCATCGGCGAATATACTCGTGACATATTTATAGGCGAAGGAGATTTGGCAAGCGCTAAAGAGGGCGACCTTATTGTCGTTCAAAGACTCCTTGGAAAAAGAGGCTCCCCTGCTGCAAAAGTTGTTGAGATTTTAGGAAAAGCACAGAGTTGCAGCGTTGCTTATATCATCTCAGAAGCGGGTAGAAAATCTTTGGTTGATCTCAAAACTAAGTACCCAGTAGGAGCGGAGATAACGCAAGAGGAGCTAGATGCATACGAGCATGGTGATGTCTTTAAAATCAACAATCAAGACTTTAGTATTATGCAAAAGCTCGGCAACATAAAAGACCCCCAAGTTGATGAAAAAATAGTTCTTGCGCAGTTTAACAAACATGATGAGTTTGAACCTGAAGTCTTAAAACTCGCATCCTCTTTTGTGGAGGTAGACGCCTCAAAGTATCCTAAAAGAGCAGATTTAAGAGAGTTGCCGTTTTGTACAATCGACCCCGTAACGGCAAAAGATTTTGATGATGCAATATACTGGGATGATAAAAATTTTACGCTTTATGTAGCAATTGCCGATGTAAGCGAATATGTTACCCCGTTTGGTGCGATTGACAATGAAGCAATTTACAGAAGTTTTTCCATATATCTCCCACACCGCTCAATCCCGATGCTTCCAAGAGAGTTAAGCGAAACGCTCTGCTCGCTACAGCCGCATATGGATAGACTCTCTTATGTTTTTGAGATAAAACTAAGTCCAAAAACGTTAGAAGTTGAAAAATCAAAAGTTTACGAGGCGATAATTCACTCGCAAAGAAGATTTAATTATGAGGAGATTGATGAGTTTTTAGAGGGCAGACTTGAAGCAAAAAATGAGTCTGAAAAGAGAGTTTTTGAGTATATATTCAAACTAAAAATTATTACCGACAAACTCAAAGAAAAAAGGCTTGAAGTCGGTTACAATTTTCACTCAAATGAGCTTGAGATGTTTATTGATGAAAACTCAAATATTACACACACGACTTATGCCCAGGAGACTCCATCTCATGCGCTTATAGAAGATTGTATGCTTTTGGCAAACAAAGAGGCTGCTAAGAGATTCAAAAAGGGAATATTCCGCATCCATGAGCCGCCAAACCAGACAAAACTCCAAAACCTTTATCAGGAACTCGCAGGTATAGGCATGTTTGTAGATATCAAGAGATCTATAAAAGAGACAATTACCGAGATACAAACGCAAGCTAAAGAGATGGGGCTTTCGTCTGAAGTGGATACTCTTATCATCCAGTCTCAAATGCAGGCGAGATACGCACCGTTTAACGTAGGACATTTTGGTCTTGGCTTTGATGAATATACACACTTTACTTCACCTATTAGAAGATATTCAGACTTAATAGTTCACAGACTTCTCAAAGCTATCAACAATAACGACTCGCAGGAGAGCTCTTATGTTTTAAGAAATATCGAGTCGCTCTGCATGAGTGTCAGCGAAAAAGAGAGAGAAGCATCTACGATTGAAAATGAGTTTATGGCAAGAAAGTTTGCAAGATGGGCAGATGAAAATATCGGCGGCATATTTAAAGCAAGAATTACCTCTACCGACCCATACCTCAAAGCAGAACTCCATGATGAGATACAAGGTGCACGATTTTTAATAACACATGGTCTTGATGCGCAGCTCTTTGAAGATGTCAAAGTAAGAATCGACAAAGTTGACATTGCCAAAGCAAAGATTTATGCAAGCGTCATAGAGAGAGCAGAGAGAGACAACTAAGTTGTACAAAAACGAACTAGATAAGCATATACAAAACGGTTCGCTCTCAAACAGTTTTATACTTTTTGGGGAGAGCGCTTTTCTTATAGATAGATACATCGGGATTTTAACAGATATCAAAGATGCATCTGTAGCAAAATTTTATCATGATGAGTATGATTTTGCTTCTGCAAAAGCGCATCTCTCGCAGGCTTCCCTTTTTGGGGACCGCAATGTTCTTATAATAAAAAGCGAGAAAAAAGTTCCAAAAAAAGAGCTAGATATACTTATAGAGCAGTGTGAAAAAAATTCAAGCAATATTTTTGTTTATGCCTACTATGGGGATGATCAAAAAGCGTACGCAAAACCGCCGGCAAAAACAAAAACTATGTGTGTTAGATTTTTTCATCCAAATCAAGGCGAAGCTGTTTTTACGATATCTCAAGTTGCCCGAGAAAAAAATGTAAATATTGACAACTATACAATCAACCATCTCTTAACGATTCAAAACTGGGATATTGCTCTTGCGTGCAATGAAATAGAGAAGTTAAAAGTTTACGATAGAGCTATAACAACCAAAGATATAGATAGTCTAGTTTTTGGACTTTCCCAAACAAGCATAGAAAATTTTATAAAAAAAATTTTAAATAAAAAAGATTTTAAAGAGGACTTAAACACTATTCTCGAACATGGAGAAGATGAGATAAGAGTGCTAACCGCCATAATCTCCTACCTCACACAGCTATATATGTTTCATATCTACATACGCGTAAACGGTGCACCAAACGCCATAGAGATACTTGGATACCCTGCTCCAAAGTTTGTAGTAGATGAAAAAGCCGCAATGTCCATAAAAATAAAACCCCTCACTTACTATAAGTTACATGAGCTGCTTCTTGATAGTGAACTAAAGATGAAAAGCTCACATGTAAACAAAAGCGCGATTTTACTCTCTACTCTTATTAGGCTTCAACAACTACTCTAATTAGTAGTTCATTAATCCTGCATCAAGTTCAGGAAGCAGAGGGTTCAATTGCCCTTTTATCTAAAAACTAAAAGAGTGATGGAGTTTCAAGGTGCATAACGAGGAAGTGCACTAATTTTGCACGCCTTGAACGAAGTGAAGAAGCACTCCTGTAGTGTGACGAGTGTAGCAACGCAGAAAATGCGTCACTATTTTATATATTTTAAAAACTAAAGATTTTTAATTTATAGTGCTTAGATTTGGATGTTTATAAGAAGGAGCTTACGTGTGTAAGTGCCTGAGCACATCATCCGAAGATGAGTGCTAGAAACTAAAAAGATTAGTTTTTAGAGGTGTCTACTATTTTATTTGCTGATATCCACGGCATCATAGATCTTAGTTTTACACCTGTCTGCTCAATTAAAGAAGCTTTTGCATTTGTACGCTCAGCGTTCATTCTTGGGTATCCTGCTTGACCTTCAAGGATAAAGTCTTTTGCAAATCTACCATCTTGAATCTCTTTTAAAATCTCTTTCATAGCAGCTTTACTCTGTGCATTGATAACACGCTTTCCAGAAACATAGTCGCCATACTCAGCAGTGTTAGAGATACTATATCTCATATCTGCAATTCCACCTTGAAACATCAAGTCAACGATAAGCTTAAGCTCATGCAGACACTCAAAGTATGCAAGTTCAGGAGCATATCCAGCTTCTGTTAATGTCTCAAAACCAGCTTGAACAAGCGAAACAGCTCCGCCACAAAGAACAGCTTGCTCCCCAAATAAGTCAGTCTCTGTCTCATCTTTGAAAGTTGTCTCTATAATAGCAGTTCTACCACCGCCGATTGCTGATGCATATGAAAGTGCTAGTTCTCTAGTTGTACCGCTTGGATTTTGACCAATAGCGATTAAATCTGGGATACCACCGCCTCTGACGAACTCTGAACGAACTGTGTGCCCTGGAGCTTTTGGAGCAATCATAGTTACATTTATATCGGCTCTTGGGTGAATTCTTCCGTAGTGAATATTAAACCCGTGTCCAAATGCGATTGTTGCACCTTTTTTTAGGTTTGGCTCAATCTCGTTTTTGTATATTTTTGCTTGGTTTTCATCAGGTAGTAAAATCATAACCACATCAGCGTAAGCAGAAGCTTCGCCAACACTCATAACTTTAAACCCTTTTGCTTCAGCTTTAGCCCATGAAGAACCATCTTTTCTTAAGCCAACAACTACTTCAACACCGCTGTCTCTTAAGTTTTCCGCATGTGCGTGACCTTGAGAACCAAATCCTATCATTGCAACTTTTTTGCTCTTGATTAGTTCGATATTACAATCTTTGTCGTAGTAAACTTTTAGTGCCATTGTTTTTCCTTGATATTATATTAAGCTTAATTGCCTAAAATTTTTTGACATTATACTAAAGTAAAGCAAAAACTTTTATAATGTCATCAAAAACAGAGGAGTATTTATGAAAAAGTTTAACTTTTTTAAAGAAATCATCACTGCTGAGAAAAAGAATTTACTAGAAGCGATAAACTCAGGCAAAAAATTTGCAATAAAAGTTGACGGGGATATCTGTTATGAACCGTTTGGCGCACATGATATGCTTATTTATGCTGGTTCTGTTGAGCCAAATACCCCTATAGAAGTGGCTCTTGGTAAAAATTATCAGGTTGTTGAAGATAATGAAAGAGTGCTTATAAAAGCTTTTGCAAACTGGCAAGAGATTATAGGATTTAATAAACTAAGAGCAACCTATGATGACACAACTGCCGATGGTGTCGATGAGTTTGGTTCTAACGAGATGGAAGATATCGGCTGGCATGCAACTGAATTTAACATTACATATAGAACTTTAGTAGAGGTAATTGAAGAAAAATGTGACGGCACTCTTCTTTGCCTAGAACAAGACAATCCATATCAATTTAGCGGACTTGGTTTTATCAATAACCTTGATGATGCAAGAGATACTCTTTTTAACTACTGCCAAAAAGAGATAAAAAGATTGATTGCAGAAGATGAAGATTTTACAAAAAATAGCTTAAGTGATGACGAACGTGAAGCTGCAGAGTTTTTCAAGGCTCTCTAGATTTAAAATCTACTCTAAAATGACGTTGTATACGTCATTTTAGCCCTCTATTGCAAGAGGCT